>CAZTSL010000027.1:0-4873 GCA_964616915.1 uncultured bacterium | reverse complement strand
ACCGGGACAACTGTCTCGATACCCCCAACCCCGACCAGGCCGACGGCGACGGCGACGGCGTCGGGGATCCCTGTGATCTCTGCCTTGGGGACGACGCCTCGGGTGACACGGACAGCGACGGCCTCTGCGACGACCGGGACAACTGCCCGGCGGATCCGAATCCGGAACAGGCCGATCTCGACCTCGATGGCGTAGGGGATGCCTGCGACAACTGCCGGGAGGAGCAGAACCCCGGCCAGGAGGACTCCGACCGTGACCGTAATGGCAACCCCAAGCCCGATGGCATCGGGGATGCCTGCGACAACTGCCCCGACATCTTCAACGACGACCAGGGAGATCTGGACGGGGACAACGTGGGAGATCTCTGCGACCCCTGTCCCCTCTCTCCCGAGAATGACGCCGACGACGACGGCCTCTGCGCAGCGGAGGACAACTGCCCCGATACCCCCAATCCCGATCAGACCGACACCGACGGGGACAACCTCGGGGATGCCTGCGACAACTGCCCGGAGGATTTCAACGAGGATCAGGGGGATCTCGATGGTGACGGTGTGGGAGACCTCTGCGACTGCGCGCGTCAGAACCCCGACGAACCCGGCCCCGACGGAGAATGTGGCCCCGATTGCGGCATGACGATCGCTCCCCGCCGGACAGGAGATCATCGAGGGGCGACCTTCTCCTTCCTGATGCTCCTTCCCTTTGCGTTTGCCCTCCGCCGGCGCAGCCCATGATCCAGACCCGAATCCCCCTCCCTTCCCGCACCGACCGGAAAGTTCCCGGATGAGGGGCGGCGGGGGGAGGAAGCAGATCGAAACGCTCCTTCCTCGAAAGCCTCTGGAACGCTGGGAACCGGAAGGCAGATGCAAACGTCTCATTTCCTATCGTCGTTTCGACGGATCAGTTTGGACCTCGAACCTGCAAGGAGGCAACGATGCTCAAACGGGTCGTCCTCTTTCTGGCAACGAACCTTGCCGTCATCGTCCTGATTTCGATCCTTCTGCACCTCTTTGGTGTTCGCTATTATCTCACGAACCAGGGGATCGACTACCGCTCCCTCCTCATCTTTGCCATGATCATCGGATTCACGGGCTCCTTCGTTTCCCTCTTCACCTCGAAGTTCATGGCGAAGATGGCCTATGGGGTCCAGGTGATCGACCAGCCGGGAAACGCTCAGGAGGCGTGGCTGGTGGCCAAGGTCCAGGAGCTTGCCAAACAGGCGGGAATCGGCATGCCGGAGGTCGGGATCTATCGAAGCCCGGAGGCCAACGCCTTCGCCACGGGATGGAACCGGAACAACGCGCTCGTTGCCGTCTCGTCGGGTCTGCTCGATCACATGGACCAACGCGAGGTCGAAGGGGTCCTCGGCCACGAGATCTCCCACGTCGCCAATGGGGACATGGTCACACTCACCCTGATTCAGGGGGTCGTGAACACCTTCGTGATCTTCTTCGCCCGCATCGCCGCCTACATCGTGGCCAACGCGCTGCGGGGCGACGACGAGGAGGGAGAGGGGATCTCCTATCTCGCCTACACCCTGACCGCGATCCTCTTCGAGATCCTCTTTGGTATTCTCGCTTCGATCGTCGTGATGTATTTCTCCCGCTATCGGGAGTTCCGGGCCGATGCGGGGAGCGCCCGTCTCGTGGGAAAGGATCGGATGATCGCAGCGCTGCGCAAACTTCAGCGGCTCTATGAACTTCCGGAAGATCCCCGTGGCCAATCGTTCGCAGCGATGAAGATCTCGAACCGGTCGAAATTCATGAAACTCTTTGCCACACACCCCCCGATCGAGGAACGGATCGCCGCGCTGGAACACGCCTGAACCCTTCGGAGGAAGTCACGGATGTACCCGGAAATCGGCCTTGCCGACATCGAGGAGGCGCGGGAACGGATCGCTCCCTATGTTCACCGCACCCCCCTCTTCTCTTCCCGGACACTCTCGCGGATCGTGGGGGGGGAGATCCGTCTGAAGGGGGAGAACCTCCAACGGGGGGGATCGTTCAAGATCCGGGGTGCGATGAACAAGCTCCGATCGATCGCTCCCGAAACGCGCAGCAGAGGCGTCGTGGCCTTCTCCTCCGGTAACCACGCCCAGGGGGTGGCCCTTGCCGCTCGTCTGCTCGGGGTCGCGGCCACGGTCGTGATGCCCGAGGATGCCGTTGCGACCAAGGTGTCGGCCACGAAGGCATATGGCGCCCGCGTGGTCCAGGAGGGGGTCGATGCCGCGACCCGCAGCACTCGTGCGGAGGAGATCGCCGCCGCCGAAGGGGGAACCCTCATCCCTCCCTTCGACGACCCCGCGATCGTGGCGGGACAGGGGAGCGTCGGACTCGAGATCGTCGAGGACGACCCCGAGGTGACCTCGGTGGTCGTCCCCCTCGGCGGTGGCGGCCTCCTTTCCGGGGTGGCGCTCGCGGTGACCTCACGGAAACCGGGGGTCCGTGTCTACGGGGTCGAGCCGGAGGGAGGGGATGACGGTGCACGCTCCCTCGAGGCGGGGCGGATCGTCCGGATCCCCCCCCCCCGGACGATCGCCGATGGCGCGCGTACGACCGAGATCGGAGAGCTTCCCTTTGCGATCATCCGCGAACGGGTGGCGGGGATCCTCACCGTACCCGACGAGGCGCTCCTCGCCGCGATGCACCTCCTCCTGCTCCGGGCCAAGCTCCTTGTCGAACCGACCGGTGCCCTTGCGGTCGCAGCCCTCCTCTCCGGCCGGATCCCCGATCCAGGGAGGTGCGTGGCGGTGCTCAGCGGCGGAAACGTGGAAGCGGAGATGCTCCAGCGGGCGCTCGACACCCCGATTCCGTGGTGCTGATTGCTCCCGCTCCTCCGCGCGTCTTTTCCCCTCCGCTCCCTTCGGATGCCGGTTACAGGATGATTCCCGCGATCGTTCCGGTCATGCAGGCGGCGATCATCCCACCGACCATCGCACCCAGTCCGATCCGGGCCAGGTCGCTGCGCCGGGTGGGGGCGATCCCCCCGATCCCCCCGATCTGGATGCCGATCGAGGCGAAGTTCGCAAAACCACAGAGCGCATAGGAGGCGATGATCGCCGAACGGGTGGAGAGTTCCGCACCGGCGACCTTGCCGTTCAGAATGTCACCGAGGTGGATGTAGGCGATGAACTCGGTGAGGATCATCTTCTCGCCGAGCAGCCGCCCCACGATCGCACTCTCCGACCAGGGCACTCCCATCACGAAGGCCACGGGACGAAAGATGATGCCGAAGATTCGTTCCAGCGAGAGCGGATCCCCGCCGAGGTGGATGAAATTGAGCGGCCAGTTGATCATCGCCAGGAGCCCCACGAAGGCCATGAGCATCGCGGCCACGTTGAGCATGAGCGTCATCCCCTCGGAAGCCCCCCGCGCCGCAGCCTCGATCGCGTTGGCGTCCGGCTTCTCCACCGCCATCTTCACGTCCCCGGCCGTCTTCGATTCCTCGGTCTCCGGGTACATCACCTTGGAGATCGCAAGGGCCGCCGGCGCACTCATGATGCTCGCCGTGACGAGATGCCCCGCAATCCCCGGGATCATCTTGAGGAAGGCGACGTAGGCCGCCATCACGCCCCCCGCCACCGTGGCGAACCCCCCCACCATCACCGCATGGAGTTCCGAGTTCGTCATCGTCGCAACGAAGGGTTTCACCACGAGGGGCGCCTCGGTCTGCCCCACGAAGATGTTCGCCGCCGCAGAGAGCGTCTCGGAACCACTCGTTTTCATCGTCTTGCGCATGATGATCGCAAAGAAACGGACCACCGGCTGCATGAGACCGAGGTGATAGAGGAGCGTCATGAGGGAGGAGAAGAAGACGATCGTGGGGAGGACGTTGAAGAAGAAGAAGAATCCGAGCGATTTCGGATCGGGGGGACCATAGACGAGGTTCCCGAAGACGAAGGCGGCACCCTCCTGACTGAAGGAGAGGAGTTTGTTCACCCCCTTGTCCACCACGTTGAAGAAGAATTGCCCGGCCCCTTCGCTCAGCACGATCACGCCGAAGACGAGTTGCAGGCAGACCCCCCAGGCCACGGGTGCCCACTTGACCGGTTTCCTGACGAAGAGGAGATTCCATACCCACGCCAGGGCGATGAGGACCGGGATCCCGAGCAGCGAAAGGAGACGTTCCCAGAGGGGCGTATGGGTGGTCCGGCGCATCCCGCTCCCCTCCGATCCTTCGTTTGGAGCTTTCTCCGCCGACGTCTGTTGAGCGTTTTCGACGGTGGCATTTTCCTCCTTGCCGGTCGCTGGACGTGCCTTTTCTTCCGCACCGGCCGTTACGGCCGTCTCTGCTCTCTCGCTCGTCCCTTCCGGATCGGCCTCCTCCGAACGTGCGATTCCTGGGGTGATGCCCCCGGAAGGGACGCTGGGGGAACCCGTAAGGAAGACAGTCCCGATCACCCAGAGCACGACGCCGGCCGAGGCGAATCGGTAGAGGCGCCCCCATCCCCCCGCTCTTCGCCACAACCCCTGCTGCATCCGGAAGAGATAACCGCTCCCCGCAAAGATCAGACTCCAGAAGAGGAAGGTCGCACAGAGCTGCGGAGCCATGAAAACAGCGAAGAGCACCAGGAGCGTGATCAACAGGATGAAATATCTCGATTTCGCCATCATTTCCCCCTTCTCCGTTCCGCCGGAACCGGGTACGCGAAACTTACGCCAGGCTCGGCCGCGTTCCACCACAGATCCTCGAAGATCGCCGATTATAGCCCCCTCTCCACGCTTCTGTCAATTTCCCCTTGACATCCCCTCCCGATTCTGCTATAAACCCTCTGAGTTGAGCATGGCTCTTGAAGCAGCGAAGGCCGCTCCACCATCAGCCCCACCTCGAAGGAGGCGCGGAAGAGGGGGGTAGGACACCACGCTGGAACGAGGGC
>CAZTSL010000026.1:0-41852 GCA_964616915.1 uncultured bacterium | reverse complement strand
ACTCTGCCCCGGTTCGGCGCTTCGCCGGAGGGGCGAAGGAGCGATTTGGACTCTGCCCCGGTTCGGCGCTTCGCCGGAGGGGCGAAGGAGCGATGTCATCGGAATCTCCGGGCGGTGTCTGGAGCCCCTGGCGTTTTCATGGCACTCCCGTTCGCAGGGGCGCCACGCGTCCCTTACAGCGGTTCTTCCTTCAAGGAGGCAAGGCGGATCATGGGATATCGGATCAAGAAGGTCGCGGTGCTCGGATCGGGGATCATGGGGCGGGGGATCGCAGGTCATCTGGCCGGCTGCGGTCTCGATGTGCTCCTGCTCGACATCGTCCCCTTCGACGAGATGCTCTCCGAGGAGGAGCGCAAACGGAAGGCCACGGACCCCGCGGTGCGCAACAAGCTCGTCCTCGAGGCCTTGAAGGCGGCAAAGAAGGCCAAACCCCCCGCATCGGCCCTCTACCACGCGCAGGATGCCGAACGGATCGAGGTGGGAAACTTCGAGGACGATTTCGAGAAGATCGCTGGCTGTGACTGGGTGATCGAAGTCGTCGTCGAGCGGATGGACGTGAAGAAGGATATCCTTGCCCGCGTCGATCGGCACCGTCGTCCCGGAAGCATCGTTTCGACGAATACCTCGGGACTCTCGATCGTGGGGATGTCGGAGGGACGCTCCGAGGACTTCCTTTCCCACTTCCTCGGCACCCACTTCTTCAATCCCGTCCGCTTCATGAAGCTCCTCGAGATCATCCCCCATCCGAAGACCGACCCCGACCTCCTGCACTTCATGGAGGTCTTTGCCACCGATATCCTCGGCAAGGGGGTGATCCGGGCGAAGGACACCCCGAACTTCATCGCCAACCGGATCGGCGTCCATGGGATGATGACGACGATGAAGCTCATGGTCGAGGAGGGGTTGCGCATCGATGAGGTCGATACGATCGCAGGCCCCCCGATGGGACGCCCCAAGAGCGCCATCTTCAAGACCGCCGATCTCGTCGGGATCGATACGCTGGCGCACGTGGCGAAAACGGTGTACGACGCCTGCCCGGACGACGAAGCTCGCGAGATCTTCGAGATCCCCCCCTTCGTCGAACGGATGATCGCGGAGAAGAAACTCGGAAAGAAGACGGGGGAAGGCTTCTACAAGCGTGGACCGAAGAAGGAGAAACTCGTCCTCGATTACCGCACGTTCGAATACGTGCCGGTCGAGAAACCGAGCTTCGAGAGCCTGGAGGCGGCCAAGGCCGTCAAGCACGACCCGGCCCGTTCCCTGGCGGCCCTCGTCGAAGGGGAGGACAAGGCCGCCCGTTTCGCCTGGAAACTCCTGCGTGAGAGCCTCTGCTACGCGGCTCGCCGGATTCCGGAGATCGCCGACCGGATCGATGACATCGATCGGGGAATGCGCCTTGGCTTCAACTTCAAGCTCGGCCCCTTCGAATCGTGGGATGCCATCGGGGTACGCAAGAGCGTCGAACGGATGAAGGCAGAAGGGTGCAAAGTCCCCGAGAACGTCGAGAAGATGCTCGCTGCCGGCAACGAGTCCTTCTACCGCGAGGAAGAGGGCCGCCGCTTCCAGTACGACCTCGTGGAACAGCGCTACGTGGAAGTCCCCCGCGACGAGAAGGTGATTCGCTTCGCGGATCTTCCCACAAGCCGGAAGGTCGAGGAGAACGACGGCGCAACGATCTGGGATCTCGGGGAGGGATGCGCCTGTCTCGAGTTCCATACGAAGATGAACGCGGTCGATTCCGACATCGTGGCGATGCAGAACCGTCTCGTCGATCTCCTCGAAGCCGGCCGCTTCGAGGCCGCGGTCGTTGCGAACAACGCCGAAAACTTCTCGGTCGGGGCGAACATCTTCCTCATCCTCATGGCGATCACGAACGAGGCCTTCGACCAGATCGAGGAGATGGTGCGCGCCTTCCAGCAGGCGAACATGCGGATGAAGTACGCACCTCGGCCCATCGTGGTCGCGCCGGCAGGGATGGCGCTCGGCGGAGGGTGCGAGGTCGTGTTGCATGGACAGCGGGTCGTCGGTGCGGCGGAAAGCTACATCGGCCTCGTCGAGGTCGGGGTGGGGCTCATCCCCGGTGGGGGCGGGGTCAAGGAGATGGTCCTGCGCAGCACCGAAGGGATCCTTCCCGGCACCGAGGTTCCGATCCTCCCCTTTGCCCGCCGGGCCTTCGAGAACATCGGGATGGCCAAGGTCGCTTCGAGTTTCCGGGAAGCCCAGGATCTGGGGCTCCTTCGCCGCACCGACATCATGGTCACGAACCGCGATCACCTGATCGACCGGGCCAAGCGCGTGGCACTGGCCATGGCCGCCGAGGGGTTCGATCCGGGGAGACCCCGCACGGATATCCCGGTCGCCGGTGAGAGCGGCAAGGCCGCCTTCCTCGTCGCGGCCAAGGGGATGCGGGACGCCGGATGGATCTCCGACTACGACCTCCACATCGCCGGCAAACTCGCCCACATCATCACCGGCGGGGTTCGGGCCGAGGGAGAACGGGTCAGCGAGACGGACCTCCTCGATCTCGAACGGGAGGCCTTCCTCAGCCTCTGCGGTGAGGAGAAGACCCGGGAGCGGATCCAGCACATGCTGATGAACAACAAACCGTTGCGCAACTAACCAGTGAGGATAGACCGATGCGAGAACCCGTCATCGTCGCGGCTTGCCGCACGGCGGTCGGAAAGGCGAAGAAAGGCTCCCTCATCCACACCCGTCCCGACGACATGGCCGCTGCGGTGTTGCAGGCGGTCGTCAAGCGGGCCAACATCGAGCCCGCCCTCGTCGAGGACGTCGTGCTCGGCTGCGCCATGCCCGAGGGGGAGCAGGGGATGAACGTGGCCCGCATCGCCACGTTCCTGGCCGGTTTCCCCGAAAGCGTCTCCGCCATGACGCTCAACCGTTTCTGTTCCTCGGGACTTCAGGCGATCTGGCACGTCTGCACGAACATTCTCGCCGGTTCCCTCGACGTGGCGATCGCGGGGGGGACGGAGAGCATGAGCATGATCCCGATGGGGGGCAACAAGATCGTTCCGAACCTGCGGCTCGCCGAGGAATATCCCGACGCCTACGTCAGCATGGGACAGACCGCGGAGAACGTGGCGAAGCGCTACGAGGTCACCCGGGAGGAGCAGGACCGCTTCGCGCTCCTCTCCCATGAGCGAGCGCTGGCTGCGATCGAACGGGGGGACTTCCGGCATCAGATCGTCCCGCTCAAGACCTTCAAGTACGACGGGCGGGGCAACCGGGTCGAGTTCACTTTCGATACCGACGAGGGGCCGCGTCCTTCCACCCTCGAGGCGCTCTCGAAGCTCCCTCCCGCCTTTGCCAACCCGGCCACGGGGGGCACGGTCACGGCGGGGAACTCCTCCCAGATGAGTGACGGCGCGGCCGCCCTCCTCCTCATGGAGCGCAAGCGGGCGGAGGAACTCGGTTGTCGCCCCCTTGCGAAACTCCATGGCTTCGTCACCGTAGGCGTCGATCCCGCGGTCATGGGAATCGGTCCCGCCCTTGCGATCCCGAAGCTGATGGAGCGGGTCGGCAAACCGCTGGGCGTCTCCCTCGAGGATATCGACTGCTGCGAACTCAACGAGGCCTTCGCCTCCCAGGCCGTGTACTGCATCCGGGAGCTGGCCAAGCAGGGACTCGACCCGAAGCGGGTCAACCCCAACGGCGGTGCGATCGCCTTGGGACATCCTCTTGGTGCCACAGGGGCCAAGCTGGCCACCCAGCTCGTCTATTGGCTCAAGGAGAACAAGAGACGCTGGGGGATCGTAAGCATGTGCGTCGGTGGAGGAATGGGCGCCGCCGGCCTCTTCGAAAACCTCACGTTGTGATGCCTTCCTCCCCGTTCCCCTTCATGAAAGCGATCGATGGGGACGGAACCTTCCAAAAATTCTGGGTCGTGGGACTCCTTCTCTTCGTCCTCTTCGGAGGGCTCTTCTGCGTCCTGGCCATCGGGCACCTGCGCTATCCCGGTTTCACCGAGACGATGGAGGGGGACATCCTCCAGCAGATCGAACGGATTGCACGGGGTGCCCCCCCCTACCCGAAAGCGGATGGCACGTTCGTGGCACTCCCCTACCTGCCGCTCTATCCGCTGGTGGCGGCGCCCCTCTACCGCACCTTCGGCGACACCCTCTTCGTTTCACGGCTGATCTCGGTCGTCTGCGCGCTCCTGGCAGGGGGGCTGATCGTGGCGATCGGACGGCGGGAAACGGGGGGATGGGGAGGGGGCCTCCTGGCGGGGGCACTCTTCTTTGCAGGCTACCGCCTGATGGACGCTTACCTCACCTGCGGCCTTCCCGACACGATGATGCTCCTGTGGCTTCTTGTCGGCTTCTGGTTCTTCGCGTATGGGAAGGGAGAGGGGGGGGATCTCCTCTGGATGGGGGCATTCACCCTCGCCTTCTGGACGAAGCAGCAGGCCGCGCTCCTCTTTGCCCTCGTCGTGGGGTATGCGGTTGTGCTTCGGAGAAACGCGTTTCCCCGCACGATGCTGATCGTGGGATGGCTCGTGGGGGTGCCGCTGGCGTACCTCCTCGTGGGGCAGGACCTCGGGGAGGGCTTCTTCGAGCAGACCTGGCGCGTGCCGCTCCACTGGGATCGGAGCATCTGGTTTTCGGTGCGGAGGTTTCTCTTCGTTTCGCTCTGCCAGATCCCCTTCCTCCTCCTCCTCTCCGGGCTCTACACCCTGCGGTGTCATCGCCGTGTGGCCACGAAATCCCTTCCGCTCCTCTGGTTTTCGGCGGCCACGGTCGTCGTCTCCCTCGTTACGATGATGGTGGCGGGTTCCTCGAACAACCACTACATCCCGATGATCGCGATTCTTTCCGTCACCGCGGCGGGGGGGGTACTCGCACTCCTGGAGGAGGAGCCTTCGCCCTCGATCTCATGGATCATGGGGGGGGTTGCGATCGGCGTGACCACGATGACGCTCCTTTCCCGCTGGCTGACCTCCGGCCACGAGATCCGGCTCAATGCGATGATCGCCACCGTAGTGGTCTTTCTCCTCCTCGCGGCGCGAAGGCGGTGGCGGGTGCCGCTCCTTCGGCACCGGGCTACGCCGGCGTTCCTCCTCCTTGCCGGTCATCTCGCAACGGCCTTCTATTCCCCGAAGGCCTACCTTCCCCCGGCGGGCTTCGAGGCCGCCCGGGCTGATTTCCAGCGTTTCCTCGCCGAGATCGCTCCGGAGACGGTTTGGACCTCCTACGGAAACGTGCCGGTGGCCCTTTCGGGAGTCAAGATGGCCCGTGCCCCTTCCTGGGTGGCCCTCGAAGACCTCGAACGCCAGAGGCGCGACCCCGAGGAGGTCGAGGCTGCCCTTTCCCCCTTCCTCGAACGATTCCAGAAGGGGAACTGGCATCTCCTCACGAGTTACCCGATCGATCGGATTCCGGTCTGGAGACGACTGGCCGGAGCGGCGAGACTCGTCGAGGATCTCGGGGAGCGTTTCGCCCCCCTCGAGCAGATCGTTCCTCACTGGTTTCGCTCCCGAACCTATCCGCGCTACCACTACCGGCTCGGAGAACCCGCCGGCGATTCCCCCTCCTCCCTGCCGCGATGACCCGCCTGGGAGCGGATCCTCCCTACCCCCGCTGGGTGCGCAGGTCATGGAGGATCTCGCGGGAGGCGTTGAAACCGGGCAGACCGGTCACCCCACCTCCCGGGGGCGCCCCCGCCCCACAGAGGTAGAGGCCCCGGACCGGTGTCCGGTAACGGCCATACCCCCCGACAGGACGCATGACGAAGAGCTGGTCGAGATCGGTCTGCCCCTGAAAGATGTGCCCTTCCGTCAACAGATAGTCCCGCTCGAAGTCGAGGGGCGTGATCACGTGGCGCGCGAGGATCTTTTCGGGAAGCCGGGGGTCATGACGCGCGAGATGCGCCACGACACGCTCGGCGAGCACCTCGCGCAGATCGTCCCAATGCCCCTCCCGGAGCCGGTAGGGCGCATAGTGCATCGTCACCGAGAGGAGCTGCTCCCTCCCCCGCACCCGCGAAGGATCGGTCAGCGAGGGGATGACGACATCGAGGAGGGGATTCTCGGAGAAACGACCATACTTCGCATCATCGTAGGCACGTTCGAGGTAGCAGAGATCGGGAGCGAGCACGATATGGCCACCTTGCCGTGCCGCGACCCCCTCCCCGAAATCGGGAGCCCCATCGAGGAGGAAGGCGAGGCGGGCGGTCACGCCGAGATAGCGGATGTTGCGAAGCGCACGAACGAAACGGAGGGGGAGATGGCGGGCGCCGACGAGGTCGAGGAAGGTCACCTTCGGGTCGGCACTCGAGGTCACGACCCGCGCCGTGATCTCCTCCCCTCGATCGAGGACGACCCCCCGGACGTTCCCTTCCTCGAGGAGGATGCGGCGAACCCGACGCCCGCAGAGGACCTGCGCTCCGAAACCGCGAGCCTCCTGGGCGAGCACCTCGCTGATCGTTCCCATCCCCCCCGCCACGAAGCGGCAGGGGTACCCTTCTCCTTCCCGGGCGTTGAGGTGATGCAAGAGGAAGGAGAGTGCCGTTCCCCCCGAGAAGGGACCTGCCATCCTCCCGGTGAGCGCAGGTGCGGCCAGGAGGCCCTTGAGCGCCGCCCCCTCGAACCACTCGTCGAGGAACTCCCGGACGCTCATCGGAAGGACCCGCAAGAATGCCATCATCTCCCTGCCATCGAGCCCGCGGGCTTTCAGCGCAAAGGCGAGCCAGGGGAGGAACTCCGCGATCCCCCCGCCAAAGAGGGGGGGAGGGGTCAGGCGGATCGCCGCCCGCAACAGCTTCGCCGAGTGGGCCACGAAGCGCGTGAAGGGGATGAAACGCGCCGCGTCGCGCCGGGAGAATCGCTCGATCTCCGCAAGCGTCCTGCGGGGATTCCGCCAGAGCGTGAGCCGGTCCCCATCGAGGAGGGAGGTGGCGCAGGCCGGGGGGTCGATCCAGCGAAGCCGCCGATCGAGTCCCAGATCCTTCACCACGGCCGGGTGGAGGGTGGCGGCATCCTCTGCTCCGGTATCGACCCGGCAACCGGGGAAACATTCTTCGGTCGCCGCCCCGCCACCCAGCACGCTGCGCGCCTCCACGACGAGGACGTCGAGCCCGCTGCGCGCCAGCCGGGTCGCGGCCACCAGACCGTTATGCCCCCCTCCGATCACGATGACATCGTAGCTCCCTGCGGTGCCCATGATCACCCCATCGCTTTCAGGACCTTGTCGGGATGGTCCGCTGCCTTGGGCACCCGACGCCAATGCTTCCGGACGATGCCGTCGGGATCGACCCAGACCGTCGATCGGATGACACCGACCGTCTTGCGGCCGTACATGTTCTTTTCCCCATAGGCGCCATAGGCGGTCATCACCCCTTTCTCTGGATCGGAGAGGAGCCGGAAGGGGAGGTGGTACTTCTCGATGAAGCGCCGGTGCGATTCGGGGTCGTCGGGGGAGATCCCCAGGATCACGGTGTCCCGCGCCTCAAATTCGGCGAAGAGGTCACGGAAGCGCTCGGCCTCCTTCGTGCAGCCGGGGGTGTCGTCCTTGGGGTAGAAGTAGACGATCACGTTCTTTCCCCGGAAGTCGTGGAGCGATACTTCGTTGCCCTCGGCGTCGGGGAGGGTGAAATCGGGCGCGGGCTTCCCTTCTTCGATCGGCATTTTCGAATCTCCTGCGATCTTGCGTGGAGGGGCCTCGTCTTGCAAGCCCTCCACGATGGTTTGCGGGGAATCTCCCTACGACCCTTCGACGCCTTTTCGCCGCAGGTCTTCGAGAACTTCGAGGGCGGCGAGCCTCCCCGGAGCACCGAGGATCCCCCCGCCGGGGTGGGTGGCCGAGCCACACTGGTAGTAATTGCCGACGGGGGTGCGGTACCTGGCGTAACGGGGGATGGGACGGAAGAAGAAGAGTTGATGCAGGGAGAGTTCCCCCTGGAAGATGTTCCCTTGCGAGAGACCCGTCGTGGCCTCGATGTCCCAGGGGGTCATGACCTGTCGGTGGAGGATGAGATCCTTGAGATTCGGGATGTAGGTGGAGAGCGTTTCGATCACCGTATCCCCCAGTGCTTCGCGTTTCTCCGGCCACGCCCCTTCCTGGAGGTCGTAGGGGGCATACTGGACGAAACAGGACATGACATGTTTGCCTGGCGGCGCCATGCCGGGATCGATCATCGAGGGGATGACGATGTCGATGTAGGGGCGGCGGGAGTAGCGGCCATATTTCGCCTCGTCGTAGGCCCGCTCGAGGTAATCGACGCTCGGGCTGATCGAGATCGCACCGCGCAGGTGGGGCCCCTGCCCCGGCATACACCGAAACTCCGGAACCCCGTCGAGCGCGAGGTTGACCTTGGCCGAGGAGCCGCGGACGTCGTAGTTGCGCACCGCCGTGACGACCTCGCCGGGGAGTTCCCCGGGCTCGAGGAAACGCAGGAAGGTGTGGCGGGGGTCGAGGCTCGATACGACGATCGAGGCCGGAATCTCCTCTCCATCCTCGAGGACGACGCCCCTGGCCACGCCGTCCCGGGTGAGGACCTTCATCACCGGCGCGTTCGTGCGGATCTCGGCTCCGAAGGCGCGGGCCGCCGATGCCAGGGCCTCGGCCACCGCACCCGTCCCCCCCCGGGCGAACCCCCAGGCGCGAAAGGCGCCGTCGAGTTCCCCCATGTAGTGGTGGAGCAGAACGTAGGCCGTTCCCGGAGAGCGAACCCCGAGAAAGGTTCCGATGATGCCACTGGCCGCCAGGGTCGCCCGGAGGGGATCGCTCTCGAACCACTCCGAGACGAAATCGGCGGAACTCATCGTCATCAGTTTCGCCAGGAGGTAGAGATCCTCCTCCCCGAGGGAGACGAGATGCCGCCCGAATGCGAGGAGGTCCCGCAGATCGGAGAAGCGAAAGGTCGTGGGATCGGGAGGGACGATCCCCAGGATGTACTTCACCGACCTGGCCATCCGGTACATCGCCATCCCGTACTCCCCATACGCTTCGGCGTCACGCCGGGAATGACGGGCAATCTCCCGCATCGTTCGGTGGGGGTCGGCATCGCGGTAGAGGTAGTCCCCATCGGGAAGGGGGGTGAGCGTGCTCTCCAGCGGGAGGATCATGAGGCCATGACGGGGCAGATCGAGATCGCGGATGATCTCCGGGCGCAAGAGGCTCACCACGTAGGAGAAGACGCTGAACTTGAAACCGGGGAAGATCTCCTCCGTCACCGTGGCGCCCCCCACGAGATGCCTGCGCTCGAGCACGAGGACCCGCAGGCCGGCCCGCGCCAGATAGGCGGCATGAACGAGACCGTTATGCCCTCCGCCGATCACGACGACGTCGTAGTGCTTCGCCATTGTCCTCACGCTCGCTTTCTCGGTGGATCGAAGAAAGGGGTCTCGACCACGGTCGCGGGGAGGGAGCAGCGCCGGTGTTCGATCACCGTCTCGTAGAAGAGCGTTTCCCCCAGCGTGGCATGATCCCGATGGACCGTGGCCAGCGCGATGAACTTCTTGAGGAGGGGGGAGAAGGTGCTGCTCGTGGCCCGCCCCACCGGATTGCCCAGCCGGTTGTGGATCGGCACGGAGATCCGGCTGGCGCGCCCCGCCACCTGCGGTGGCAACCCCGCTGCCTCGAAGGCGCGCTCGATCCCCTCCCAGGAGACCTCGAGACCGACGAGACACCAGGGGGAGGGGGCCTCCCGCTCCCGCAGGAGCGCCCCTTTCCCGATGAAGTCCCCCTTCGTCGAAAGGGCGACCGTCCACCCGAGCCCCAACTCGAAGGGGGACGATTTCTGTGCTTCGGTCCGGGCCTTTCTCGCGGAGATGAAATCGACCTCGATGAGGAGGAGCCCCGCCTCGATCCGGGCGATATCGAGGGCGACGAGACCGGTGGGGGTGATCCCGTGACGCTCCCCCACCTCGATCAGGATGTCCCAGACGTACGTGGCCCACTTCCGCTCGAACCAGAGTTCGTAGCCGAGATCGCCCGTATAGCCGGTGCGCGTCACGGTCACGGCGCACGCCCCGATCGTTCCCTCCGCGAGGTGGAAGAAGGGGAGTCGATGGAACGCCACGCCATGGACGACCTCCTCGAGGATCGCACGGGAACGGGGGCCTTGCAACGCCAACGCCGCAAGCTGCTCGCTGATGTCCTCGACCTCGGCGTCGAACCCGTAAGCGCAATCCTCGAAGTAGCGGAAGTTCGGATCCGCGGCCGTCACCCGGAAGTGGTCGGGCGCCAGACGGGCCACGGTACCGTCGTCGAGCACCTTCCCTGCCTCGTCGCACCAGGGGGTGTAACGCACCCGTCCCACCTTGCAACGCCCGATATCGCGCGTCACGATCCGGTCGAGGAGTGCTGCGGCGTCGGGACCACGGATCGCATACTTGTAGAGGGGAGAGATGTCGATCAGGGCCGCGGCGTTGCGGATCGCATAATATTCGTACTCGTGCGTCGCGCCGTAGAGGGCCGGGGCGAGATACCCTGCCCACTCCCGCCATTCGTGGCTCGTGGCTCGTGCAACGATCCGCTCGTGAAAAGGGCTCGGCACCGGCATGAAGACTCCTTTCGTGCGGCTTTCCCCCGGAGACCGGAAGCGCACGAACGCGCTCGAGAGCGTCAAGATAGCCTCATCCTCCGGAAATGTCAATGTCTCCCCTCAGGGCCAGCAGGGCAGTCGCATGGATTGATCTCTGCAAAACGCGTGGTATTGGGATTTTGCGTAGAAGTCGATCAAATCCCCATGATTCGCGGAATCCGCATGCCATCGGGGTCTTACGAAGGTTTCCGGGGTATTGTCGTCGGAAGGACCGGTACGTGGTGTGCGTCTGCAGGGGCGGGTTTGAAACCCGTCCCTGCTTTCCCACGATACGGCTCCCAAAGTTCCACTCTGGTGACGTGCCCGCGGGCGGAGTTCCCGCTTGACAATTCTTTTTTTTTGCGCTACCTTTCCTCCCCAGCCAGGAAGGTCTCCTCTTTCCGCGCCACTTTTTGGCGGAGAGCTGTTGGGGCGTCGCCAAGCGGTAAGGCAGCGGGTTTTGGTCCCGCCATTCAGGGGTTCGAATCCTCTCGCCCCAGTTTTCCAGGAATCGGGTTCCGGCCTGAAGGCCCCTCTCCGGGCAGAAGCCTTTTCGTCCCGGCAGATGCACCCATCGGCACCCCGACCTCCTCGCAAGAGGGTCCCCGAAGAGCGACGCCTGGTTGCGGGGAATGAAGACCCGTCCACTCTCCCTTCTCGAAGAGCGGACGGGTCTTGGTTTCGGGATGGTTTCGTACCGCAACGTACAACGACGAAGCAAGGAAAGTCGAAGATGTCAACTTCCGCACTCACGGTTACGCTCAGAGCGCATACCCGCAAGAGCCACGCCCGAAAGCTCCGCCGTGCCGGACGCATTCCCGGCGTGATCTACGGGCCGAAGATCCCGACCTATCCGATCGAGATTCCCGCGCGGGAGTTCGAGAGGATGATCCACCACACCCGCCAGCGACTCTTCGATGTCGGGCTCCAGAACAACGGAGAAACCGAATCCTTCAAGGTCGTGATCCGGGAGATCCAACGGGAGATCATCGACCGCAAGATCCTCCACGTCGATCTCTACGCGGTGGATCAAGAGAAACCGATGACGCTCGACATCCCGATCATCCTGACCGGATCGTCGCCCGGTGTCGCGGAAGGAGGGCTCCTTCACGAACTGCGACGCGATCTGCCGATCCGATGCCTGCCCAAAGACCTGATCGAGGAGATCTATGTCGATATCAGCAACCTCGGCGTCGGACAGACGATCCATGTCTCCGACCTGAACCTCCCCGATACGGTCGAATGCCTCGAATCCGCGGATACGCCGCTCGTCACCGTGGCGAAGAAGGAGACCGAAGCCGTCGCCACCGAAGAAGGAGAGGAAGAGACGGCGGAACCGACGGAAGGAACGGCGGAATAAGCCGACGCAACGATGGCTCGATCCGATCCGGAACGCTTCGTCGTCGGCCTCGGCAACCCCGGGGCCCGCTACCGCATGACACGGCACAACATCGGATTCCAGGTCGCGGCGCGGCTGATCGATCGACATCGACTCCCCAGCGGGACGAAGCGATTTCTCGGTCGGTACGTGGCAGGACGGATCGCAGGGGTTTCCGTCGGCATCCTCACCCCGGAAACCTTCATGAATGCGAGTGGCAGGAGCGTCGTCGCACTCCTCTCGGCCTTCCCGGAACGCACCGTCTCCGATCTCATCGTCATCCACGACGACATCGATCTTCCCTTCGGCGCAGTGAAGGTGAAAACCGAAGGAGGGCATGGGGGACACAACGGCCTCCGCTCGATCATCGCGGAAACGGGGAGAAACGACTTCATCCGCCTCCGTGCCGGAATCGGAAGACCCGCCCATGGCAGCGTCACCGATTTCGTGCTCGGCACCTACGACCCGGAAGAACGCATCGTTCTCCCCACCTATCTCGACGCCCTGGCCGATGTCGTGGAAGCTCTCCTCACCGAGCCGGTCGAGCGGGTCATGAACCGATTCCATGGAAAGAATCTCGCCCTTCCCCACCTTTCGGGGGAAAGGAAGGCATAACCTCCTTGCTCCCCGCTTCGCATCTTCCCAGGCAGGGAGCTTCAGATCCACAAGGAGCAACGATGAACAGAGAGTATGAGACGATCTTCATCGTCCGTCCCAACGTGACGGACGAAACCCTCAAAGAGGTCCGGGACAAGGTGATCGGCATCATCCGAGGAATGGGGGGCACCGTCATCGAGATCGAGGAGTGGGGGAAACGAAAGCTGGCCTACCGTGTCAAGAAGCATACGAAGGGCTTCTACTACCTCCTCCACTACGCCGGGGTCCAGGCACTCCCCCTGGAACTCGAACGCAACCTCAAGATCATGGAACCGGTGATCCGGTACCTGACGGTGAAACGCTCCGACGAGATCGACGTCGAGCGACTCGGCATCTCTCCGGAAGCGCCGGTGCGGATCGTCACGAAGAGCGAGGAGGATGAAGTCCGCGGCCGGGATTACGACCGCCGCCGGGGACGTTACGATAGCCCCAAGCCCGCCTCCCAGCTCGAATACCATCCGATCCGGGACCGGGAACCGGGGATGAGCCGCCGGGCAGCCAAGGCAGCCCAGAGGGAAAAGAAGGCGCAACAGACCGCCAAGGAGATCACGCAGGCCGAACCCCAGGGAGGAACCCCTTCCACCCCGGAAGGCAAGGGTGCTCCATCCTCCGAGACGCCGGCTGCAACTCCCCCAACCACGAGCGAGAAAACCTCGCCCCAGGAAACCACCGGGAAACCTC
The DNA here is from genome assembly GCA_964616915.1 of uncultured bacterium. Lineage (GTDB taxonomy): Bacteria > Myxococcota_A > CAZTSL01 > CAZTSL01 > CAZTSL01 > CAZTSL01. The sequence continues at coordinate 28,597 of CAZTSL010000026.1, read as the reverse complement.
CACAGGAAACGGCCTCCGCTGAGACGAAAACCACACAGAACGACGAGACCAAGCCCCAAGCCGAGGCGTAGGCCCCTGCCCCAAGGAGAGAACGAAGATGGCCAGATCCACGCGAAGAAGAAGAAGATCGTTCCAGAGGAAGAAAGTCTGCCGCTTCTGCGCTGACGACACCCTCCAGATCGACTACAAAAACCCGAGAACGCTCCGATACTTCACCACGGAACGCGGCAAGATCATCCCCCGCAGAATCTCGGGCAACTGCGCGAAACATCAACGTCAGGTCCGCCTCGCCATCCAGCGGGCCCGCTACATCGCGCTCATTCCGTTCACCGCCACCGGCATGTGAGCCAGGGAGACCCCGATGAAAGTCATTCTCAAGGAAGATATCGAGGGGGTCGGAAAGATGGGCGACCTCGTCTCGGTCGCCGACGGATATGCCCGTAACTTCCTCATCCCCCACGGTAAGGCACTGCGCGCCACCGAGCGCAACGTCAAACAGCTCAACCACCAGAGGCGGCTCGTGGAGAGCAGCATCCGCCGACACCGGGAAGCCGCCGCACAACTCGCCCAGAAGATCGAATCCTCCTCCTGCACGATCACCCGGGCCGCCGGAGAGAACGAAAAACTCTTCGGTTCGGTCACGAAGATCGATATCGCGGAAGCCCTCCGCGAAATCGGGATCCACGTCGATCGCCGGCAGATTCAACTCGAACATCCGATCAAATCGCTTGGACCCTACACCGTGGAGATCAAGCTGCAAGCCGATATCAAGGCGAATCTCAAGTTGTGGGTCATCAAGGCATAGCACGGAAACCCCCGTTTCCGTGTACCGAAGAGGTCCGAGCATGTCGGCCGGCCGTCCCAGAAACGTCCTGGACAGCGACAACGCCCTCCAGAGGGTCCCCCCCCATAACCTCGACGCCGAACGGGCGGTGCTTGGCGGCCTCCTCATCAACAACGACGTGTTGAGCACGCTCCTCGCCCTCCTCTCCCCCGACGACTTCTACGCCGAACGTCACAAGTTCATCTACGAGAGCATCCTCCTGTTGAGCGACCGTTCCCTCCCCGTCGATCTCATCACCCTCCAGAACATCCTCCGGGAACGCGACCTCCTCGAAAAAGTCGGGGGGATCAGCTACCTGACGACCCTCGTCGGGATGGTGGCCACCACGGCCAACATCGAACACTACGCCCGGATCGTTCGGGAAAAGGCGCTGCTGCGCACCCTCATCTCCACGGCGGGGAAGATCGCAGAAAACGCCTTCAACGAGGAGGGAACGGTCGAGGAGATCCTCGACGACGCAGAGCGGCGGATCTTCTCGATCAGCCACTTCCGCCGCAGTCAGGACTTCGTTGCCCTGCGCCACATCGTCAAGGACTCCCTCAAACAGATCGAGAAGCTCTATGCCCGGGAGGAAGAAATCACCGGGATCCCCACAGGGTTCAACGACCTCGACGCCTTCCTCAATGGCCTCCAGAACTCCGACCTCCTCATCGTGGCGGGAAGACCGAGCATGGGAAAGACGACGCTCTGTCTGAACATCGCCCTGAACGTCGCCCTCGAATCCCGAGTCCCCGTCGGATTCTTCTCGCTCGAGATGTCCAAGAGCCAACTCGCCGTGCGCCTCCTTTGCGCAGAGGCGCGGGTCAACGGCTCGAAGGCGCGCTCCGGCAATCTCTCCAACGCCGAGTGGAAGGCGATCGCCCATGCGGCCGGCGTGATCGCGGAGGCCCCCATCTTCATCGACGATACGACCGATATCACCCTCATGCAGATGCGCGCCAAGGCCAGACGCCTCAAGGCCGAACATGGTCTCGGCCTCCTCATCGTCGATTACCTTCAGCTGATGGAAGGCTCCCAGGGGCGGGAGAACCGGGAGAAGGAGATCGCTCAGATCTCCCGTGGCATGAAGACGATGGCCAAGGAGATGGATATCCCCGTCATCGCACTCTCCCAGCTCAACCGGCAGGTGGAGAACCGGGAGGACAAACGCCCCCACCTCGCCGACCTGCGGGAAAGCGGCAGCATCGAACAGGACGCCGATGTCGTCCTCTTCATCTACCGCGACGTCGTCTACAACAAGGAGACCCCCTTCCCCAACGTGGCGGAGATCATCATCGCCAAACAGCGCAACGGACCGATCGGCACGGTGAAACTCGCCTTCATGTCGGAATACAACATGTTCGGGAACCTCGATCCGAGCCATGGCGAGCAGAGCTGATCCACCCCCTCGTCCGGGGAGACGCCCTCCTCCGGATCCACCTCATCCTGAGAGACCGCGATTCCTGAGATGCATCGAGCGCATTCTACTCCCATCGTCGTCGCCGGCGACCTTGCCGGCATCCTCGAAGCCCGCTTCGGAAGGGGCTGGTCCGCCTCTCCGGAGGGGTGGACGACCCCCCGGGGAACGATCCTCCTTCGTCTCCCTCCCGACACCCCTGCCCGCGTGGAGATCGCTTTCCATCTAGGCTCCGGCTCCGGCCGCCAGCCGATGGGGATGACGCTCGACCGCCGGCCCGTGGCGCTGCTCCCGGCCGAAGGCAGGAGGCCCGAAGGGGAGACGGGGAGTTACCTCCGTCGCTGCCGTTCGACCCTCCCCCCCGGCGAGAGCCGCCTCGATCTCTGCTGCACCGATCCCCTCGAGGAGATCGAGATCTCCGGCACCCCGATCTCCTTCCACGAGTACACCTGCACCCTCCCCCCCGACCTCTTTGCCCGCCACCGTCGGGTCCAGGAGATCGTCCACCTCTGGAACCCCTTCTTCACCGGTCGGGTCAGGATCCTCGACGTGGGCGGGGGGCCCGATATCTTGCGCGCCTTCCTCCCGCACGCCGAGATCGAACTCCTCGACCCGGCCACGGGAGACCACACGGCAGGAACCGGCTACGACGTCGTCGTCTCGCTCGATACGCTCGAACATGTCCCCCCCGACCAACGGGCCGATCTGCTCCGTTCGATCCGGGAACGCGGCCGCGCCGCGATCGTGGGGGCCCCCTTCCGCAGCCGGGCGGTCGCGGCGTGCGAGGCACTCGTCGATCACCGTCTCCGCAAGGACTGGGGACTCGACCACCCCTTCCTCCGGGAACACCGTAGCCACGGGTTACCGGTCCTCTCCGAGACGGTCGAGTCCCTGGGAGGGGAAGGACGCCGTACCCTGGTCCTTCCCGGCTCCTTCCTCCCCGCCTGGAGCTTCTGGTTCCTTTCGAGCTTTGCGCCGATCCCGGACCTCACGGAACATTGGGTCCGACTCAACACCCGTTACTCGGAGGCCTTCGATACGGAACCCGCCTACCGTCACTTCGTCGTCTCGGCCCCCCCCTCCTGGATCGATCCCCTCACCGCGCACTTCTCCTCCCCCGCCTCCCCCCCCTGGGAGGCCCTCCTCGAAGCCCAGATCGACTTCCTCGCCCTCCTCGCACGCCTGGCCCGGGAGCACGAGGGGTGTGAGAAGGAACGCGATCGCCTCGCAGCACAGCTTGACACGCTCCGGATCGTGGGGGATAATCGGAGAGAGCAGCTCCAGGCGCTCACCGAACTGCGTGCCAGACAGGAAGCTTACATCGAAGGACTCGAAGCGCAAAACCGCGCCCTCACCGAGGAGAAGGCCGAACTCGCCGACAGACTCGACAGACTCCGACATCCACTGCGTACCCTCTGGAAGAGCGTACGCAAGGGGTAAGGCAACCCGACCCCCACGAACGGTCATGCGTCCGCCACACCCGCCAGGGGGCGCGAAGCTCGGAGAGCGGAAATCGGCAGGTGCCCATGGATCGCTCCCGATGCGACGCAGAGGGTGCTTCTCCTTATCATGACTCGTGGGGGTCCCTCGAGGGGTTCATGAAGGTAGATCCGAAATCGTTCTTCCGCCGTCTTTGGCGATGGCATCCCCGCGTGCTCGACGACACCCCGAATCCCTTCCGGGCGACCCCCCCTTCCGACACGAGCACCCTCACCGACAGCGTATCCTACCTCCCCGGAATCGTCTATGCGGAGGCGGTCACGCACTGCAACCAGCGCTGCACGATGTGCGGCAAGGCCTACGCGCCGGAACCCCCGGAGGAACTCGGATACATGGAGCTGGCCGTCTATCGTGCCCTCCTCGAGATCGTCCGGAAGGGAACCCACCTCTCCCTCTTCGGCCGCGGCGAGACCCTCATGCATCCCGACTTCCCCGAGATGCTGCGATTGGCCAAGAAGGCAGGCGCCGCGATCTCCTTCAACACGAACGCGATGACGCTCAACGACCGGAACGCCCGCGCCATGGTGGACTACGGTCAGGACGTGCTCGTCATCTCGATGCATGGGGCCACGAAGGAGACTTATGAGCGGATCCACGTCTGGGGGAGCCACGACCGCCTCGTCGAGAACATCGATCGCCTCAACCGCATCAAACGGGCAAGGGGGGCGGAACTGCCGGTCCTCTACCTCCAGTTCGTGGCGATGCAGAGCAACATCGCTGAACTTCCCGACCTCGTCTCCTTTGCTGCCGCGCACGAGATCCGGGGGGTGACCGTCACCCACGTCGTCCCCCATGGAGAACGGATGCGCATCGAGGAATCGCTCCGCCAGCCCGAGGCCGCGGCCAGAGCAGCCGAAATCTTCGAGGCGGCCCGCCGGCAGGCGGCACGATGCGGGGTGGAACTCACCCTCCCCGATCCGGGGCTTCCCCCCCCTCCCCTGCCCGGCCTCGACCTCTGCATCGAACCGTGGCAGACCTTCTACGTCAAGTTCACCGGGGAGGTCACGACCTGCTGTATCTCGAACCGTGTCTTCGGTGACCTCCGCAAGGAGCGCGCCCTCGACATCTGGAATGGTCCGGTCTACCGGAAGTTCCGGGAACGGATGCGCAGCAGCCGGAAACCTTCCGAGTGTCGGCGCTGCCACTTCCTCCCCCAGAACGTCCAGTTCGACGACGCCCTGCGCAACCCTGAAATTTTCACGGAAGCCCTCTGAGACAGGAGCGCCCCGTCATGACATGGAACGATTTCTCCGCTGCGCGTATCGCCGCCGACTTCCGCACGAAAGTGCGCTATCAGATGGCGCATGCCTCGCTACACGAGAACCTCCGCAAACTCGTGCTCACCTACCGGGCGGAGGGGCTCAAGGGGGTCGTGGCCAAGATGCGCCTCTCCAACAAGGAGGAGAACGAGATCGAATGCCGTTCCCTCCCGCTCGTCATGCGTTCGAAGCCGATCCTCATCTACGCGGAGGCCGTGGCCGACTGCAACATGGCCTGCACGATGTGCGGGCGCCAGTTCCACGAGATCCGGCCGGAGGACGAAGGCTACATGCGGCTCGAGATTTTCCGGAAGGCCGCAGAACTCATCCGTCCCGGAACCACCCTCTCCCTCTTCGGCCGCGGCGAGACCCTCATGCACCCCGACTACCCCGAGATGCTGCGGATCGCCAAGGAGAAGGGCGCGGTGGTCGGCTTCAACTCGAACGGAAAATCCCTCACCCCGCAACTCGCCGAAAAGATGGTCGTCTACGGACAGGATTCCCTCGTCATCTCCTGTAGCGCCGGGAGACCAGGGACCTACAACCGGATCCATTACGGTGGTGACTTCGACCAGTTGGTCGAAAGCGTCCGCGTGCTACAGGAGACGAAGAGACGCCATGGCAAACCGACTCCCTTCCTCGCCTTCGAGTTCGTGGCGATGCGCAGCAACATCGAGGAACTCCCCGATCTGCTCCGGGTGGCCGACGCCCTCGACGTGCGCAACATCCTCGTGATCCACGTCGTGGCCCACGACGAACGGATGGCCCGGGAGGAACAGCTACGCCAGCCGAAGTTCGAGAAGCTCACCGAGGAGATCTTCGAGGTCTCCCGAAACCTTGCCGGGGAACTCGGCATCGAACTCACCCTTCCGAGTTCCTACAACCCCTACACGAAGAAACTCGCCTGGTCCGCGGAGGAAGTCGCCTACTGGAAGAAGATCCTCGGCGATGCGGGCGAAGCCGGTCCCTCCGTTTGCCTCGAGGCGTGGCAGACCTTCTACGTCAAGTTCGACGGCAAAGTGATGCCCTGCGTCATCACGAACCGCCCCCTCGGCGACCTCAACGAAGCGAGTGCCGAGGAGATCTGGAATGGGAAGCTCTACCAGCGTTACCGCGAACGGATGCGCAGCCGTCGCAAACCCCCGGAATGCCAGATCTGCCACCTCATGCCCGGAAACACCTCCTACAACCCGAAACTTGGCGATCCCGCACTCTATGCAGAAGAACTCTGAGCCCAGCCTTTCCCTCCCCGTCGTGGACCGGAGCGCTGCGCAGACCGCAGGCGACACCACGGTGAGCGTCGTCATCGTCAACTGGAACGGAGGGGAATGGATCGATGGCTGTCTGCGCTCCCTCCAGGCGCAGGACTACGCCGGGCCGATCGAGATCATCGTCGTGGACAACGCCTCGACCGATGGTTCCCCGGCGCGGATTCTCGAGACGTTTTCCGGGATCCGGATGATCCGAAACCGCCGGAACCGGGGGTTTGCCGCGGCCCAGAATCAGGGGCTGCGCATGGCGACGGGACGTTACTGCCTCCCGCTCAACTTCGACATCGTGCTCACCCCCTCCTTCCTCTCCGAGATGGTCGCTGCGATCGGGGAGGACCCCGCGATCGGAATCGTCTCCGGAAAGCTCTTGCGTCTCGACTCCCGGACTGCCTCGGAGCGGATCATCGACTCGACCGGGATCGTCATGCCCTACCACTTCCCCGTGGCCCGGGGCCAGGAGGAGACCGACCGGGGGCAATACGACACCCCCTGCGAGGTCTTCGGGGCCTGCGGTGCTGCCCCCCTCTACCGGCGGGAGATGCTCGACGACATCGCGATTCGGGGGGAATTCTTCGACGAGACCTTCGTCACCTACGTCGAGGATGTCGATCTCTCCTGGCGAGCCCAGCTGCGGGGGTGGCGTTGCCGCTATACGCCGCGGGCCGTCGCGTTCCACCTGCGCGGGGCGACCCGCCGGGAGAACCCGCGCGAACAGGAGGTCTACTACCGCATCGGCTACCGCAACCGTTACCTCATGCTCGTCAAGAACCTCCTCCCCGGAACGATCCGAGCGCATTGGCGCCTGATTCTCTGGCGGGAACTCGCCTTCATCGAACTCTGCCTGCGCCGCCACCCTCCCCTCCTGATTTTTCGAGCGATCCTCGGCGCGCTCCTCCGCCTCCCCATCGCCCTCTGGAAACGATACCTCATCATGCGGCGCGTCGCGGTGGAACGCGAGCGAATCGAACGCTTCTTCTTCGAGGTGGGCGATCCCTTCGGGGGGGGATGAGGGGATCTCCCCTCCCCCAACGAGCGGGGAAGGCCCCTCAGAACACTTCCCCCCGCTCCGCACCGATCAGAGCTGCGCCGAGCACGCCGGCGGAGTCTCCGAGTGTATGCCGGACGATCGGCGTTTCGAGGGAATCGCTGAAGACGAAGCGTTCGACCTGGGCGATCCCCTCGGTGTAGAGTTCCTCGATCTTCGACACCCCCCCCCCGAGCACGATGAGATCGGGGTCGAGGATGTTGATCAGGTTGGCGATCGCACGTCCGAAGTCGGCAAGGAAGCGGCGGATGAACCGCTCCTCCGCCACCCCGCCTGCCCGGAAGCGGGCAACGATCTCGGGGAGGGGGAGATCGAGACCCGTTTCTTCCCGGAACCGCCGTTCGAGTCCCCCACCGCTCAGGAGGGTCTCCACGCATCCCCGATGGCCACAGTAGCAGAGGGGACCCGACGGATCGATCGATGCGTGCCCCCACTCTCCGGCAATCCGCTGGAGACCGGTATGGAGTCTCCCCTGGAGGACGATCCCCCCCCCACACCCGGTCCCCATGATGACACCGAAGACGACCCCCTTTCCCCGTCCCGCACCGAGGCGGGCCTCCGCAAGCGCGAAACAGTTCGCGTCGTTCTCGAGGACCACCCGCCGGCCGATGCGGGCCTCGAGGTCTGCTTGCAGGGGGCGGCCGATGAGCGCTCGGGTATTCGAGTTCTTGATCCGTGCGCTGCGCAGGGAGAGCGCGCCCGGCGTTCCGATCCCGAAGGTGTGGGAAGCATCGGCGATCCGGCAACGCATCGTTTCGTAGAGGGCGGCGAGTTTGTCGAGGATCGCGGCGTATCCCCGCTCCCGCTCCGTGGGGATCCGCTCCCGGAAGATCTCCTGAAACGCCGTGTCGAGGATCACTCCTTCGATCTTCGTGCCTCCAAGATCTATCCCGAGATGGTACATCGGTCGCCTCTCCACCCCCACCCCCCTATGCCTCCCCGGCCGATGGTGCCCCCATCGCGGGTCGGAAGATCTCGATCGGGGTGAGCGTCTGGATCTTCTTCCCACAGGCATAGGCTACGATCCGGTCGGGGGAGAGGATACCGATCCCCCCACCGAAGCGGAAGTTCACCTTCCCCGCACAACGGACCCGCCGGTTGTCGATCTTGCGGATCATGCGGGGGGGAGGGGCATCGGGCGCCACCTCGAAGAGATCGATCCAATCGATTCGCCGGCTGTTACGGTTGAAGGCGAAGAGATGGATCCTCCCCGCCCGGTCACGCACGAGGTTGAGGTTCTGGTGCTTCCCCCAGATCGTGTCGGGACGCCACGCCTCCTTGTGCGCCGCCCGGTGCACCCACGAGGTCACCTCCGTGAAGCGGCACCCAGGATCGGCCAGGGGAAGACCATTCGAACGGTAGAAGTCGAGGACCTCCGCATCCCAGCGCCCCACGACCATGAGGTGATCCTCCGCACGCTTGACGATCCCGATCGCGCCGGCGGTCATCCCCTTCCCCGCCCGCTCGATCGTCAGATGGGAGAGGAGGCGGGGCATGCTCGGATCGGAGATGTCATAGAAGAGCACCCTGGAACGGTTCCGCGCGATGTTGTCTTCGATCCCGACGACGAGACAATCCCCGATGATCTGGATCCCCCCCGCATGGACGAGGGGGGCTTCCGCGATCTTGCAGAGTTTCACGATCCCCCCTCTCCGCCCATTGCGCCCGCTCGCTCGATCCCCGAGGGGGCGCAGATCGATCGGATCGGGAAAGTGGACCGTGACGAAGTAGGAGACCATCCGGGAACTCGCGGAGATCACGAAGGTGGGGGGCTCCTGCGGCACGGAATACTTCCGTTGGATCCCCTGAAGGTGCCCCCCCCCCGGAATCCGACGGTGTCCCCGCCCAAAGAGGATCGTCGTGCCTCGCCCCACGAGGCGCCGAAAGGCCGAGGAGACATCGTTGAGCACCAGGTTCTCGTCCCGCATGGGAAAGGCGTTCCTCCCGAGCATGGTTCTACGAAGCGTTGCGAAGATCCTCCCCCGCAACGCCTCCTTCATCCACGATATCACAAGATCGAAGAGATGTCATCGTGCCCGGAAGCTTTTCGCACTTCACCGGCTTGCGCCGGCGCGGCAGGGAGACGGGGTGGGGGAGAGGAGGGAGGAGGGAGGCGTGTTGGGCAGCAGGGGAGTGATTGACAAATCTCCGCAACGGCGATACCTTGACTACCATCTTCCCCGATGGCGCTCCATCGCGGAAGGAACCCCGGAACCACGCTCCACGGTGGATCCGCCGGCTCCCCCTTCGGCGGCCGTATCCCGGTGGAAAGGGGAAGGGCGACCCACCTGCCGAAAGATCGAAGGAGAGCCTCGAGGAATCCCCGAAGCGGGGACGGAAGGGGAAGAGCCAACCGATCCCGGAAAACAAGGAGGAGCAGTATGGATCGAACCGTGATCTCGACGGATCGGGCGCCGGCAGCGATCGGTCCCTACTCCCAGGCGATCCGGGCCGGAAACCTCGTCTTCACCGCCGGGCAGATCCCGATCGACCCCCAACGGGGAGAACTCGTGGAAGGCGATATCACGGCCCAGACGGAAGTCGTCCTCAAAAACCTGGCAGCCGTCCTCGAAGCTGCGGGTTCATCCCTCGATCGTGCAGTCAAGGTGACCGTCTTCCTCGCGGACATGAACGATTTCGCGAAGATGAACGAGGTGTACGCTCGCTACTTCTCCGGGAGCAAGCCGAGCCGTTCCACCGTGGAAGTCGCCCGTCTACCCAAGGACGTCCGCGTCGAGATCGACGTGATCGCCCTGGCCCGGTAGCAGAGGAAGATGGCGGTCTATACCCTCCTCGACGGGACCGATATCGAGCGGATCCTCGAGAACTACCGTGTGGGGACGCTGCGGCGTTTCACCGGCATCGCCGATGGACTCGCGAATTCGAACTACCGCGTCGAGACGGACGAGGGGGCGTTCATCCTCCGTCTCCTGGAACGACAGAGCCGTGATCAGGCGAGCTTCGAGCTTCGGGTCCTCGCCTTCCTGGCAGCGCGGGATTTCCCCGTTCCCCGGCCGATTCCGAACCGGGAGGGGACGCTCCTCGGGCGCTACCGGGGGAAGGATATCGCGCTCTTCTCCTTCATCGAAGGGGAGATGCTCCGGGAGATCCACCCCCCCCATCTCCGGCAGGTGGGGGGAACCCTGGCCCGGATGCACCTTGCTCTGGGGACCTTTCCGGAACGGCGTCCGAACGATTACGAGCGTCCCTTCCTCGAACGGGAACTCGCCGCGCTCTTCGAGCGGCTTCCCGCGTCGTACCATCCCCTCCTCGAGCGGCTACGCGGCCGGCTGGCGCAGACGGCGGACCGCGCGAAGATCGATGGCCTGCCCCAGGGGATCATCCACGGCGATCTCTTCGTGGACAACGCGAAGTTTTCGGGGGATCGGCTCTGCGGAATCCTCGACTTCGAGGTGGCGGCCTGGGGGCGTTACCTCTTCGACGTGGCGACCTGTCTCCTCGACTGGTGCGCGCCCTGGCCGGCCCCTTCCCCCGCTCGACTTCTCGATCCCGTCAAGGTGGCCGCCTTCCTGACCGGCTACGAGGCCGTACGTCCTCTCGAAGCCATCGAGCGGGCGCAGCTCCTCGACGAAATGCGGATGAGCGCGTTGCGCTTCACCCTCTGCCGCTTGACCTTCCTGGCCGATACCCAGGATCGCTCCGATGCGATCTTGCCACCGAACAAGGATTTCCGGGAGTACCTCGAGAAACTCGAATTCCTGGACACCTTCACCCCCGAGACCTTCGGGAACTATCTCGCCGGATGAAGCAGGAATCGGAAGCAAGACCGGCCCTCCCTCGAAGCGGAGAGATCCGCGGGCGCTTCCTCCACTCGGATGGGGAGGACAACCGGCAGGGATCGTGGGTGATCGCCGCGGTCGTCACGATCCTCACGATCATCATACCCTCTCCTCTCCCTGCGGAAGATCCACCGGACGCCCCCGGGAAGACGGGGCGATGCCCGAACGACTTCGTCGAAATCGTGGAGGAGGTGAAGGATGCGGTCGTGAACATCCGATCGACCCGCCTCCTCCCCCCCCGACGGCGGCGCGGCGAGGCGGAGGACGCCCCCCTCGACCAGGAGTTGCAGGGGTACCCCTTCTCGCCGCAGAGGAGTCGCCGGCAACGCAACCTCGGTTCCGGCTTCATCATCGATGAGCACGGGCTCATCCTCACGAACGACCACGTGATCGAGGATGCCGCGGACATCCAGGTCCGCCTCGCCGACGGGGAGGAGTTCGTGGCGCGGGTGATCGGACGGGATGCCCTGACCGACATCGCGCTCATCCGCATCGACGCGGGGCGGCGACTTCCGGTCGTACGGCTCGGCGACTCCGACGCCGTGCGGGTCGGCACCTGGGTCTTCGCGATGGGCAACCCCTTCGGCCTGGAGCACACGGTGACGGCGGGGATCATCTCCGCGAAGGGGCGGGCGATCGGAGAGGGACTCCACGACGACTTCCTCCAGACGGACGCTTCGATCAATCCGGGCAACTCGGGAGGCCCCCTCTTCAACCCGGCGGGCGAGGTGATCGGGGTGAATACGGCGATCCTCTCCTCGGCGCAACGAATCGGTTTCGCGATTCCGATCAACCTCGTCAAGTCGATCCTCCCGCAACTCGAGGCGCGGGGCTACGTGCGCCGGGGATGGCTCGGGATCCAGGCACAGGCGCTCACCGCGGACCTGGCCCCCTTCTTCGGGATGAAGGGGGGGAAAGGGGCGCTCGTCAACCGCGTGCTCGTGGGGAGTCCCGCCCATGAGGCGGGGTTTCGCCACGGTGACGTGATCATCCGCTTCGACGGAATCCCGGTCGTCGATGACCGGCAACTCAGCCTCCTGGTGGCCCGCAGGCTTCCGCCCGAGCCGGTGCGGGTGGAGATCGTGCGCCACGGGGTGCCGAAGACCCTTTCGGTCACCCTCGGGGTCTTCCCCGATCGGCCGGCGACCCCTCCCCCCCCTTCCCCCCGGTACCCCTCGCTCGGGCTCACCGTGGCGAAACTGACCGAATCGCTCGCCCAGCGCCTCGAACTCGGCCTCGAAGCTCCCTTCCACGGGGTGGTGATCACCGCGGTCGAGGGGGGGAGCGCCGCGGACATCGCGGGGTTGCACATCGGCGACATCATCCTCGAAGTCAACCATATCCCGGTCAACAGCACCGAGGTCTTCCACGAGGTTCTCGCGGAAGCCACGAAGAAGGAATCCGTCCTTCTCCTCCTCCAGCAATTCGACGAGCGATTCTACCTGACCGTCAAAACGAAACAGGCCGCCCCCTCCCGGCGAGGGGGAGAACCTCCTCTTCCCCGCCCCGACGGGGAACGAGAGCGTGAGGAGCCTCCATGAGAGAAGACATCGTCTCCATGGCGATCCGCTTCGCCCTCTCCGCCCATGAAGGACAGCGACGCAAGGGGAGCAAGGTGTTCTATATCTGGCATCCCCTCACCGTGGGGAGAATCCTCGATGAACTGGGTGCGCCCAAACGAACGGTGACCGCCGGTATCCTCCACGACACGGTCGAGGACACGCACGTCACCCTCGACCAGATCGACCGCTACTTCGGCGAAAAGGTCGGCGCGATCGTCGCCGAATGCACGGAGGACAAGTCCCTCCCCTGGGAGGCGCGGAAAGCCCGTACGATCGAAATCCTGGCCGAATGCAACCGGGATGTCGCCCTCGTCATCGCCGTGGACAAATACGACAACCTCTGTACCATGCGAAACGACCTGCGACGCATGGGGAAACGGATGTGGCAGCGCTTCAACCGGGGCAGGGAAGCTCAGGCCTGGTTCTACCGGGGCCTCCTGGAGAGCCTCCGGAAGAACCCCAACATCTCACGCCATCGCATCGTCCGGATGTTCGCCGAGGCGTGCGAGGCCCTCTTCCCGGAGGCAGGAGCAGGGGGAAAGCAGTGAGCAGTGAGGGGGAAAACCGATGTTCATGCACGTAACGATCTTCCTTTCGGTGGCGCTGCTCGCCTATGCCAATGGGAGCAACGACAACTTCAAGCCGGTGGCTTCCCTCTTCGGGAGCCGGAGCGCCGGTTACGGGAAAGCGGTGGGCTTCGCCACGCTCTGCACCCTTGCCGGGTCGGTGGCGGCGATCTTCCTTGCGCGCTCCCTCCTTGTGACCTTCTCGGGGAAAGGGATCGTGCCCGATGCCCTGACGGGCTCGAAGACTTTCCTCCTGGCGGTGGCGGGGGGGGCAGGTGTGACCGTGATGCTGGCCACGTGGCGTGGCTTTCCGATTTCCACGACCCACGCCCTGATCGGAGCGATGGTCGGGGCGGGGGGAGCGGCCGTGGGTTGGGGCCAAGTCCACTTCGATCTGCTGGGGCGCAAACTCCTCCTCCCGCTCCTCTTCAGTCCCCTGGCCGCCCTCGTGCTGGGGGGAAGCCTCTACATCCTCCTGCGGACCCTCCGGCTGCGCGCCGGGGTGACGAAGGAATGGTGTCTCTGCGTCGGCGAGACGGAACGGGTGGTAGCAATCCCGCAGCCTGCATCGGTTCTTGCCCTGGAGCGTCTCCCTGCGGGAGTCTCGGTCTGCGTGGACGAGGCCAAGCATTGCCGGCAGCGGTATGGTGGGCGCTTCCTGGGCATCGGCGTTCAGCCCCTTCTGGAGGGGGCGCACCTCCTGAGCGCTGGTGCGGTGGCTTTCGCCCGCGGCCTCAACGACACCCCGAAGATCGCGGCGCTTCTCCTTTCCCTCCCCTTTCTCGGCGTGGGGGGGAGCATGATCGGGACCGCGGTGGCCATTGCGGCCGGTGGACTCCTGGGGGCACGCCGGGTCGCGGAGACGATGAGCCACCGGATCACGGCGATGAACCCCGGCCAGGGGTTCGCGGCCAATGTTTCGACCGCGTTCCTCGTGATCGTGGCCAGTCGTTTCGGCCTCCCCGTCTCCACGACGCATGTTTCCGTGGGGTCGCTCTTTGGAATCGGCCTGATCAACCGCCAGGCGAACGGACATGTCATCCGGGACATCGTCCTCTCCTGGATCGTCACGCTCCCCTGTGCGGCGCTCTTCTCCGTCATCCTCTATCGGATCTCGGTGTGAGGGATGGGCCGGGGCAGCAGGGAGGGGGGCCGGAGAGAGAAGAAGCGGGGATCAGGCCGGTGAAGGTCTTTCTCGATGGGGAATTCCTTTCGGCGCAGGATGCGAGGATTCCGGTTTGGGATCGGGGGTTCCTCCTCGGGGACGCTCTCTTCGAGACCCTGCGGATCCACGAGGGGCGGGCGCTCCAGCGCGAGGCGCATCTTGCACGTCTCTTCCGGGGCGCAGCGCTCCTCGAAATCCCCCTTCCCCTCGGCCGGACAGCCCTCGAGGCGGTGATCGATCGGGTGATCGCGGAGAACGCGCTCACCGACGGAGCGCTTCGGATCACGTTGAGCCGTGGGGTGGGGGAGGGGTTCCTTCCCTCGGGTGTCCCCAGGCCGACGCTGCTCGTCTCGGCGCGCCCCCTGGCCCCCTTTCACCCCGCCCTCTTCCGGCGAATCGGAGCGACGCTGCTCGACAGCCCCCTTCCCCCCTTCGGTCCCCTCTCCGGGTGCAAGACGACGAACCGGCTCCCCCATCTCCTCGGCGCGCTCACCGCCCGCAAGCGGAGGGTGGCGGAAGCGTTCTTCGTGGGGGCGGGGGGCACGCTCCTCGAGGGGACGGTGAGCAACCTCTTCCTCGTCGATGCCGAGGGGGTGGTAAAGACCCCACCGGTGACGGCCGGCATCCTCCCCGGCACGGTACGGGCGGCGATGATCACCCTCTGTCGGGCGTTGGGGATCCCCCTTTCGGAAACGCGGATCGTGCGAGAGGATCTCTTTCACGCCACCGAGGTCTTCCGGACGAACGCCCTCGTCATCGCCGAACCGGTGAGCACGATCGATGACGTCCCGGTAGGCCGAAGGGGGGCAACGACCTGTCTGCGGTTGCGCGCCGCCTATCGCGAAGCGATCGCCGACCGGCGGTAAGATCCTCCCCACGGCCTCACGGTGGTGGGGAAGCCGGGGCACACATCGCAAGGTGTCCCGCCTGGCATCCCCCCTGAACGAGGGCGGCGCTCGAGGAAGCCGCATTGCAGTCGGGGCGATCCTGTGATAGAGTCATCGAAGAAGGAGGCGGGGCTTCCAGCCTCTCGAAGAGGGCCGACACGACTGCTGCCCGTCTCGAAGATCGATCTCTATGCGTGCGGGAGACGACCCAGGAGGAGACATGTCGGAAAAGTTCAAGGTTCCCCGAAAGATCACGCCGGAGGAGTTCTACCAATCGTTCCTCCCACGTTTCGTGGCGGAGCATCTGGCCGAACACCCAGATTTCCGCCAGATCGAGATTACCGTTGCGATGGAACTCACCGGCGACGAGGAACTCGGGGGGACGTGGCGTCTGCGCCTGTCCGGCGGCCGGCTCACCGTCGATGCGGGGAGGGCGGACGGGGCGGACGTCGTGGTCACGCAGGATGTCGAGGACTGGCGGGAGGGGCTCAAGGAGAGCAACGGCACCCCGATCGCGGAGATCGAGAAGCGGCTGGCCGGCGCGGCGAAACGGGTCGAGGCCTTCAAACGGCTCAACGGCAGCTTCGCCGTGGAGATCACCCGGGAGGACGAGCCACCATGGCGGGTTCTCATCCGGACCGGCAACGATGTCACCCATCCGGGACCGGTCACCACGATCTCGCTGCCCGACTACGACTACGACGACATCCGGGAGGGACGCGCCGACCCCCTCCAGCTCCTGATGCGGGGGAAGATCAAGGTTCAGGGGGACAAGCGACTCGCCCGGGAGGTCGTGGCCCTCGTCAACCGTCTCGAAGGATGAAGCATCCGTTTCGATGCGCGTGAAACGGCGAATCCACCATCCGATCCGGATCGGGATCGCGGGCTTCGGGCTCGTGATCCTCGCCATCGCGATCGCGCGTTACCATCGGCCTCCCGTGACACCCCTTTCCCCCCCTTCCCCCGCTGCCCGGCCCGGTGGCCAGACGTGGTTCGGAATCTACTACAAGGGGCACAAGATCGGCTACACACTCCGGAAGATCGAACAGAATCTGCCGGGGGGCAACGTCTACCTCACGGACCGCAGCCGGCTTCTCTTCCAGCTTCAGGGGGAGCGCCGTCGGATCGAAACACGGCTCGATGCCGTGCTCGGACCCGCTTTCACGCTCCGGCACTTCGTCTTCCGCTTCCACTCCCATTCCGCCCGCTACGAAATGGAAGGAGAGGTTTTCGGCCGGCGCATCGATCTCGAGATCTCGAGTGCGGGAGAGATTCGTCGGGAGCGGATCCACCTCTCGAAGGAGCCGGTGCTCCTCTGGAATCTTGCCCCCTACGTGGCGACGCGTGATCTCTCCGCGGGGAAGCGCTACACCTTCTCCCTCTTCGACCCACTCGTCCTCGGGACTTCCGAGATCACGGTATCGGTCGTGGGGAAGGAGATGATTCGGACGCCGCAGGGGTCCATGGCCGCAACCCGGCTCGACATCTCCTACGAGAAGGCCACGGTCTCCTCCTGGATCACGGCCGAGGGTGGGATCGTGCGGGAGGAGAGTCCCCTTGGGATCGTCATGGTCCGGGAGGATGAAGCGCATGCGCGCACCGGCTTCTCCACGGAGTCGGTCGATCTTCTCCTCGAGACGTCGGTTCCCCTTTCGCGGCCGATTCCCGACGACGGGGAACGGGTCGTGCTGCGGCTTGGCGGGGTCTCCCTCGAGGGGTTCACGCTCACCGACGACCGCCAGCGCTGGGCCCCCCCCTTCCTGACGCTCGTTCGCCAGCATCTCCCCGCCAGGCCTCCCTATCTCCTCCCCGCCACCGGAGATGAGAAGCTTGCGCCCTTCCTTGCGGAAGAGCGCCTCGTTCAGGTTCGCCATCCGAAGATCGTGGCGCGGGCGCGAGAGATCGTCGGTACCGATCGGGATCCCCGCCATGCGGCGCGTCGTCTTCTCGAGTGGGTCTTTCGCCACGTCGAGAAATCCTCGACGGTCAGTGTTCCGAGTGCGCTCGAAGTACTGGAGAACCTCGAGGGGGACTGCAATGAACACACCGTCCTCTATACGGCGCTGGCGCGCGCCGTGGGGATCCCCACCCGCATCGATGTCGGAATGGTTGCGATCGGAAAGAAACTGTTCTATCATGCCTGGCCGTCGGTCCATCTCGGAGAATGGATCGCCGTCGATCCCACACTCGGCCAGTTTCCGGCGAGTCTCGGACATATCCGCTTCCTTTCGGGATCGCTCGCACAGCAGACGGAGATCATGAAACTCGTCGGGAGACTCGAGGTGGAGATCGTCGGCCTCGATACGCGTGGAGAGGAATGATGAAACGCGCACATCTCGTGATCCGTGGAAGGGTTCAGGGGGTCTTCTACCGGGCCACGACGCAGGAGAAGGCCCGCGCACTCGGTCTCACAGGCTGGGTCCGGAACCGGGAGGACGGGAGCGTGGAGGCCGTGATCGAAGGGGAGGACGAAGCGGTCGAACGGATGATCGCATGGTGTCACCAGGGGCCCCCGATGGCCTCCGTCTCGGAAGTCTCGGTCACCTGGGCCCCCTGTTCGGGGGCGTTCTCCGATTTCTCGATTCGCCATTGAGGGCCGTATCTCTTCGGAACGGGGAGGGGAGCGTGCGATCGGGGCGTGAGGCGGATGCTTCTGGAGCCGTGGGGGGGGGATGAAGTTCGAGACCCACGCGGCGCTCCTTGCCGCGGTCATCAGTCTGGCGCTGGCGCTCTCGATGCTGATCGGCAAGGATGCCTCCGGGCGGCGGCTGAAGGGCCGCCGTCTCTTCCTCGCGATCTGCACCTGCTTCTTCCTCTGGAATTTCGGGAGTTTCCTCAACCGGATCAGCGGGCGTGGGGGGTGGATCGCCGGGATATCGGGGTGGGGGCTTCCCCTCCTCGCCGCAGCGACGGTCGAGGGGATCGTAGGGGTGGGGAAGCGGCCCACCTGGCGGCGGTGGCGCAAGACGCTCTGGCGTCTCCTCTTCCTCTGGAGTCTCCTCTTTGCCTGGCCGGTGTTGCAGGGCAGGCTGACGCGTTCCATGGAATTTTTCGTGGAGGCGGCCTATGCGCTGCCCCCCGTGGTGATGGCGCTCTCCCTCCTCTTCTGGCGGACGCGGGTGACCCCATTTGCCTCGGACCGGCTCCGTTTTCGGGTCCTCGGCCATGGGGCGCTTGCGGTGGCCATCTTTCTCTTCCTCCCGTCGCTTCGTCCCCTTGGGCGGATGGCAGGGGCCTTCTACCTCTTTCTCCTGGCGCAGCTCGTCTTGCACGAGCCGCGCCGGAGTCCGTACGAAGTCGTGGTACGGGGGATCGTCTTCCTGATCCTGATCGTGGTGATGGCCACGATCTTCATGGTGCTCGTGTTGGGGATCGGGGGGGATCCCCGCTTCTTCGTCGTCAACACGCTCGTGGCCTCGGGGGTGATCCTCGTCCTCTACGAACCGGTCAAGGATCTCGTGGCCCATCTGGTGACGCGTGCGCTCCTCAAGGAGCAGCTGGCGCTCGAGAAGCTCCTGGGGCGGTTGAGCGAGGGGATGATCGGCCGCATCGAACTCGACGATCTGCTCTGCTTCGTCACGGAGACGCTCTGCGCCACCCCCCGTTTCGTCGGGACGGCGGTCTATCTCGCGGAGGAGGAGCGGAACTTCCGGCGGGTGGCTGCGGCGGGGGAGCGCAAGCGTTTCGCCGCCCACTTCCCTTCCGGGGAACTCCTTTCCTGGATTCTGCAACATCAGCAGCCGATCTTCCTCGAGAGCAGCGGAACGGAACTCCCGCCCGAGGTCTTGAGCAAGCTCACGCAGGGGATGGCGGGCATCGATGCCCAGATCCTGATTCCCCTGATCGGCAAGGGGGGGCTGCTGGGTCTCTGGGCGATCGCGTTGCGTCCCTCGGTGGAGGAGACCTCGAGCGTCGAGGAACGGCTCCTCCTCACGATCGCGAACCAGCTCGCCATCGGGATCGAGAATTGCAGGATCTACGCCCGGATGCGGGAGCAGGACCAGCTTGCCACGCTCGGGGAGATGGCCGCGGTCCTGGCGCACGAGATCCGCAATCCTCTCGGCGCGGTCAAGGGGGCGGCCCAGTATCTCCAGCCCTCCCTGGAGGATTTCCAGGCTCGCGATTTTCTCCAGATCATCATCGATGAGACGAACCGGCTCAACAACGTCGTCTCGCACTTCCTCGACTACGCCAAGCCGCTGACGCTCCAGTGTGTCCCCTGCGACGTCAACGAACTCCTCCGCAAGACGCTCGTCGTGGCGCTCGAGGGGAGATCGGTACCGGTGCGTGTGGTATGGGAACTCGACGATGCGATCGTGCCGATCCCCCTCGATGTGGAGCGGATGCAGGGGGTGATCCTCAATCTCCTCCTCAATGCGATCGAGGCGATGCCCGAGGGGGGAACCCTCACGATCCGCACCCGCCAGGATGGAGGGACCCGCATCGAGATCGAGGACAGTGGCTGCGGCATCCCCCCCGAGGTGCGGGGGAAGATCTTCCGCCCCTTCTTCACGACCAAAGTCTCCGGCTCCGGTCTCGGTCTTGCGATCTGCCAGCGGATCGTCACCCACCACGGCGGGCGGATCGAACTCGAGAGCGCCCCCGGAGAGGGGACCTGCGTGCGGCTCTCCTTCCCGATCGCGGCAGAAGCGTGCATGCCCTGACGCGGGTCAACGGACGAAGACGAAGCCGTCGTTCCACTTCCACCCTTCCACTTCGCCGCACCCTTCGTCCCACTCCATCCGGAGCACGGTGTCGGCCTGGTTGACCGCGACCGGATCGGAGGTGTAGGCATCCGTCGTGCAGTCCGTGCAGGGGTTGATCATTCCGGAGAGGTCCGTGAAGTTGAGCGCCGGCTTCGAGGGATCCCCGAAGGCCCAGTAGCCCCAACAGAGCGTATCGGAACTCTCCCGGTCCCCGCTCCAGACCGCGGCCTTGCTCTCCGGCCTCATCTCGCTCGTGTTGCCGTTCAAGCCGTTCATCCCCTTGAGCTGGAAGTCCTCGATGTAGAGTTCCCCGAACTCGAAACCGAGCGCGATGTCGAGGCGGCAGGTCTCGGGGTAGGCGATCGGGCCGCTTTTCGGCTTACCGTCGGAGTCGAAGGCGCAGGTGTTCGAGCTGCTGCCGTAGTTCGGACGGCCGTCGTGCCAGCTCAACGTGCCCAGGCTTCGGGCGATCGCGTGATCGATCCGGGTCCAGCCCCCTCCGTCGGTCTCCATGTCGCAATAGACCTCGAAGGGGTCTCGCGTATCCTCCCCATCCCCATCGGGGTCGATCGTGAAGGTGCCCGAATCGACCGTTTGCTGCTCGATCCGGTACGCATCGAGGATCGCCTTGCACGATTCGAGGGTGTCGCACAGATCGCCGATGCCGTCGTTGTCCGTGTCGTTCTGCACCGGGTTGACAACCTCGGGGCAGTTGTCCTGCCCGTCGGGGACGCCGTCGCCGTCGGTATCCTGGAAACAGGAACTCTGGGCCTGAACCAGGAGGAAAACCGATACACCGAGAGAGAGGATCGCAAGCCGTTTCATCTCTACCTCCTCGATTGCGCTTCGATCCCAACCGGACGGTGTAAGGGGTCCGGTTTGCGGATCCAACCGATGCCATACAGCGGAAAGCTGGACGGATCTTACACCGCAGCCACGGAATTGTAAAGCCCTCGGTCATGGGCAGGGCAATCGCATCGAACGACCGGAATGGACAGGGGAGGTGGAAAGTGACATAATGGGGCCATCAGGTAGGATCGCAGCGAAAGCGAGGTGAGCCGTGCGCGTGACTCCCCTTTCCCTTGTCGTGAGTGCCCTCTTCGTGATTTCTCTCCTTCTCGGCGTGGGGGGGATTCAGAGCGCTCCCCCCCCCTCCCTTTCGGGGGAGCGCGGGGGAGCGCCGGCGGATGAGAAGCGTCCGGCTCCCTTCTCCGACGCCCCGATCGAGCGGAGTGAACACCTCGTCTACGTCCCCTACGACCGGCTCGAAGGGGTGATGGCGGACGAGGAGAAGGCCGTGATCATGCCCTACCGCGATTTTCTCACCCTCTGGGGGGAGATCACACCGCCGGTCCGGCAGGAGGAGGAACCCCCACCGGTCGAGGCGACGCTCACCGTAGCGGACTACACCGGAAGGATCGAGGGGAACACCGTCTATTTCGAGGGAAAGCTCGAGATCGAAGCGCTCAAGGAGGGATGGTCCCTCCTTCCCCTCCCCTTCGGCAATGTCGCCTTCACCGATCTCTCCCTCTCGGAAGGGGTACCGACCTTTACGAAGCGGGAGGGGACGTACGCACTCGTCCTGCCACAGAAGGGGGCATATCACCTCTCCGTGCGCTTCGTCGTCCCCCTGATCGAAGAGCCGGGGCAAAAGGTGCTTCGCTTTACGCTCCCTCCCGCCCCCGTCTCCCGTGTCGATCTTGCGATCCCCGCGGAAGGGATGCGGATCCGGCCCGGTGGGGTCTCCCCCTGGCGGATGGAAGGGAGGGAGGGGGAAAGGCGGGTGAGGATCCTCCCCTCGGAAGGAGGAAGGGTCGAACTCCTCTGGTCCCCCGAGATCGTCACCCCGACAGAGAATGAATCCCGCATCTTCGTCTCGGCCGCTGCCACGATCACGCTACGGGAAGGCCTCCTCCACAACGAGACGACGCTACGCTTCGACATCCTCCAGGCCCCCACCGGGACATTGACCCTCCATTTCCCGAAAGGGACGAACCTCCTCGATCTGCGCGGCAAGAACATCAAGCGCTGGGGGATCCGGGAGGGGGAGGAAACCCAGGAACTCGTCATCGACCTCTTTGAGAAGATCATCGGACACTACGAACTCGGGGTCGAACTCGAAGGGGAAAACGATCTCGATCGGCCGGCGGTGCGCGTCCTCCCCTTCGTTCACGTGGCCGGCGCCGTACGGGAGAAGGGGATCGTGGCGATCCGAAAGGATGCGGGGCTGAAAGTCGTACCGCAAGGGGAGAAGGGACTTGTCCGGATCCCCTTTTCCGACCTCCCGGAGGGGAGAGAGGATCCCCACCTCGTCCTCGCCTACCGCTACCGCGCCGCGCCGATCGAACTGCGCCTTGCCGTCATCCGGCGCACGCCCCGGATCGAGACGATCGCGAAGACCCACCTCTTCCTCGAAGCGCAGCGCGCGCGCATCGAATATGCCCTCGACTACGACATTCGAGAGGCGGGGATCTTCCACACCCGCATCGAGATTCCACAGGAAGCGCTGGTCATCCGCTCCGTCACCGATCGCTCGGGGGGCGACGCGATCGAGGACTACCGGATCGAACGGCGCGGGGGGAGCCAGACGATCGAGATCGATTTCCGGCGCATCGCGTTCGGAGAGACGGGTATTCGGATCATGGGGGAAATCCAGGGGGCACGCGACGAGATCACCCTCCCCCTCCCCAGGGTGGAAGGCGCCCGGCGGGAGAGGGGGTGGATCGGGGTCGATGCCCTCGATAAGCTCAAGGTGCGCACCCTTGCCGCCGATAGGCTGATCCCGGTGAGCGCCATGGAACTCTCCGGCCGCGACATCTTCCCGAAACGGCGCGCGATCCTGGGCTTCCGCTACGAGGGGCGCCCCCCGAATCCCCGCTTCGGCGTCGAGGCACGCGCTCCCAAGGTCACCGCCGAGGTCTGGAACCGCATCGAGATCGCCGAAAACCTCATGAAGGTCGAGGCCACCGTCCACTTCGACATCCGCTACGCCGGGGTAGCCACCCTCTCGGTCGCCTACCCCGCCGCGATCGAATCCTCCCTTCATATCAGCGGGGAAGAGATCAAAGAGAAGCGAATCGTGAAACGGGAGGGCGGAGCAGTCGAGGTCGTCACGGAGATCGTGCTCCAACGGGAGACGATCGGCGACTATGTCTTGCGCATCTCCTACGAGCAGGAACTCCCCCCCCGTGCCGCCGATACCCCCCTCCAGGAAGTGCGTTTCCTCCCGGTCCGCGTCCCTGGGGTCGAACGGGAAGAGGGGGTGATCGCGCTGCTGCGCGATCCCACGCTCGAGATCACGACAGAGGTCGAAGGGCTCGAACGGATCGACCCCAAGGAACTCCCCCCCGCCATGCCGCAGCGGGCGGCCGTCTTCCGCAGCTTCCGCTACCTGGCCCACCCCTACCGGCTGACGTTGCGGATCACGAAACACGAGTACGGCAGGATCTTGAGTGGGATCATCAACCGGATGCATCTGGAGAGCGTCGTTTCCCGGGAGACGGAGAGTACGACGGAACTCACGCTCGAGATGCAGAACAAGTCGTTGCAGTACCTCGTCCTCGAAATGCCGCCGGGAAGCACGATCCTCACCCTCTTCGTCGATGGACGGGGGGAGCGTGCCTCGGTTCGGGCATCGGACGGTCGGACGCTCATTCCGCTCAACAGGGTCCAGAACGAGGCGGGGGCCTTCTACGTCCGGATGGTCTACCGGACCCGTCTGGCCGCTGTCCCTCGGGAGATGAAGCGCATCGGCCGCCTGACCTTCGTCCCCCCCGATCCGATCGAGTTGCCGATCCAGAAGTTCACATGGCGCTTCTACCTCCCGGATGGGTTCGCATATCTGCCGCCGAAGGGGGAACTGGCGGAGATGTATCCGCACTTCCGTTCCGGCTGGGGGTGGGGGATCGAACTGGCCGGCAAGCTCGTTCCAGCGCTGGGGGAGGGGCGTGAATATCGCCGGGATTCCGTCTCTCTCACGAAGGTGGCGGCCGCAGGGGACCAGAGCGCGCTTTCGGTTTCCCTCGTCAAGGAGGGCGTCGTCTTCGATCTCTACAAGCTCTACGGTACCGGTCGGGTACACTTCCGGTATCTCGACCGGAAGCTCTTCGGGGCGATCGCTTTCGGCTTCTTTCTTCTTCCCGTCCTCTTCGGTTGGTTCTTCGTGGCGCAACGGGGGTACTCCGGAGGGCGCTATCTCTGTGCCGCTGCCGTGGTCGTCGCCGTTGCCCTGGCCTTCAGCGAGCGGTTCTACCGGAGTCTTTGGGGCGCCTCGGCGTTGGGGACGGTGCTCTACGGTTTCTACCTCGGGGTACCGGGACTCCTCCACCGTCTGGAGGCGTGGCGCGGGGCGTGGATGGCCTGGCGGACGGAGGGTTCCTCCGATTCCACGCCTCCGGAGGGGGGGGCACCAGGGGGAAAGGAAGGGGGGGCACCCCTGCGGCGAAGTCACCCGATTCGTCGATTCCTTCCCCCCTGGCCGATGAGGGGAAGGGGGGAGCGGAGTCCACCAGCGACCGCATGGAGAAGGAGGAGAGTTCGTGAGACCGATCGGCTGGTTTTCCTCCCTCCTCTTCCTCCTCCTCCTCCCTCATGGGGTGTGGGGGGAGGAGGGTTCCCTCCCTCGGTACCGGATCGTCTATCTGCCGGCCGACAGCGATGGCTGGCGGGCGATCGTGGGTGCGGAGGACCGGGGGGTCTTCCTGCGGTACGGGACGTTTCGTGCCCTCCTCGAGGCAGCGGCGAAAGGGCCGTCTCCCCCCCCTGTGGCGTGGCCCTTCGAAGGGGTCGCGAGCGCTTCCCTCCGGGGCGTGGTGGAGGGGGAACGGGTCCGGTTCACCGCCCGGCTGGGTGTCACCTATGGGCGGGCGGGATGGGGGTTCCTCCCGATCCCTGATCTTCCGGTGATCCGTGCCCGAATCGCGGGGGGAGCGGATCTCCCCCTCCTGCGCAAGGGGGAGGGGGAGCTGGGAATCTTCCTCGAAGGGCCCCGTCGCTTCCTCCTCGAACTCGTCTTCACCCTGCCGGTCGTGCGAGAGGGGTTGCACGGGCGCTTCGAGATGTCCCTTCCCGACTTTCCCGCCACTTCGATCGAACTCGTGATCCCCGGGAAGGTGGTCGTCGAGGCGCGGGGGATTGCGGCACAACGGCGCCTCGAAACGGATGGGGAGGCGACCCGGGTCCTCCTCGTGCCTCATGGAACGCGGCTGCGTGTGGCATGGCGGCCGGGGGGCGCCGGGGAAATGGCGCATTCCCCCATCTGGCGCGCGACGGCGTGGAGCACGATCCGGGTCGGAGAGGCGTTGCATACGGAGACACGGTTGGCCTACCGGTTCTACCGGGGGGGGCTACGGACGGTGACGCTTCGCCTCCCCCTCGATGGGGTGCTCGAGGGGGTCGAACACCCCGATCTGGCCGGATGGGCCTGGGGCGCAGATGGGATGCTTCGCCTCTCCTTTCACGCGCCCCTCGGTGGGGAGGGGGAGATCCGGATCCGGACCGTGACCCCCCGGGCGTCGCTGCCGGCGCGGATCGAGATCCACGGGTTCGAGGCGCCGGGTGCGATCGCGACCTCCGGCTTCGTTTCCCTCCTTCCTTCCCCCTCGGTTCGAATCGTGCCCTTGGTGGACGACCCCGATCGCTGGCGGATCGAACCCTTCCTCTCCGGTGCGCCGGCCTGGTCCCTTCCCGCGGGGGAAACCCTTGCGCTGGGCCTGGTACCGCTGCCGGAGACCTCTCGCATCGAGACGCGCCTCGTCGCGGCGTTTCGCCCCGCGGAGATCTCTCTTTCCCAGTTCTTCGAGAGTCATGGGGTCCATTCACCCCGTTTCGAGTTTCCCTTCCGCCTCGTCGGGGATCTCGAGATCGAGGGAATCGAGCAGATCGTCCCCACGCAAGAGGGAAACCAGCGGATCGAAGCACTCCCGTGGCGCCGTTCAGGGGACCAGATCTACGTCGAGCAGGCAGCGGGGATCGAAGGGGACTTCCTCCTCGAGGTCACAGCCCGCCTTGCGGGAAGGGAAGAACTCGTCCCCCTTCCCCACCTCGTACCGCTCTGGAGCGACCGGATCACAGGAAAGATCTCGATCGTGGGGGGGGAAGAGGTTGCGCTCGAAGAGGTCGAAGTGGCCGGACTCGAACCCCTCCCCCCCGATGCCTTCTCCCCCTTCGAACCAGCGGAGACTCAGCGTTTCCTCTTCGGGTACCGGTTCCATGGCCCCCACTTCACGGCCCGTTTCCGGCGCCGGGAGGGGACCTCCCACGTGACGGCCGAAGGGGTCGTCTTCCTGACTCCGCGGGCACGACATCTCGAGGTCCATGCCGCGCTGCGCTACCGGGTCCGGGGAAGACCCCAGGCGCGCTTCACCTTCTCCCTTCCCCCCGGGATCGGGGAGCAGGTCTCGATCGAAGGGGAAGGGATCAAGGAGAAGGTGCGGGAACCCGCGTCCTCCCAGGGGGAGGAGCGCTGGCGTGTCACTCTCCAGTCGGGAGTGCGGGAGGCACGCTTCACGCTCTCCTTCGATCTCCCCACGAGGGGGGAGGCGGTGGCGATCCCCCGGATCGAACCCCTCGGCGTGGAACGGATGGTCCTCTTTGCCGCGATCGAGGCGAGCGACCGGATGGAGATCGCCATCGATGCGGCGAATGCGGAACGGTGGAGCCATGCGCAGCTCCCCTTCCTCCCCCCCTACACGCCCGACAACCGGATTCTGGGGACCTACCGTTTCTTCCGCTATCCTGCGCCCATCACCCTCCGGTGGACCCGCCACGAGGCGGAGCCGGTCATCGATGCGCTCATCGAGAACCTCTCCCTGGCCACCGCGGTTTCGGGGGATGGGCGGGTACGTACGGAGGCCACGTTTCTGCTCAAGAATCGGGCGCTCCAGTTCCTCCCCGTCGCGCTTCCCGAGGGGAGCCGGCTCTGGGCGGTGCGTCGCAACGGGGTGGGGGTGAAGCCCTCCTGGTCGCAGGGGCGTCTCCTGATCCCGGTGGAGCCTTCGGGGCCGGCGGGGGAGGAGATCGCCCTCGTCTATGGGTCGCGCCATGCTCCCCTTGGCCGCTGGGCCTTCCTCTCTTGCCAGGCACCCACCTTTCCGGCTCCCGTGGGGACGATCGAGTGGCATTTCGATCTCGATCGGCCCTATTTGCTCCTCGATCTTCGGGGGCCGCTCGAACGAAGCGGCAGGGATCGGGTCATCACGTTGGCCGATCTCGGGGGTCTCCTCCTTTCCCCCCCTTCCCTCTTTCAGCTCTGGCCCGGTTTTCTCCTCCTCCCCCCCCTCTTTGGTGCCGGGTACCTCCTCCGTCTCATCTGGCGAGCCTGGAAGCACCGCCGCCGTCCGTGGCGATGGATCCTCTACGCCGGGATCATCGGGGTGGCCTTGCTCGGCGCGGGTGTCCTCCTCCTCGAGGTGACTTCGTTTCGTTACGCGCCAATGCAGGGGAAGGCATACCGGAGGCTACAGCCTGAGCGCAACATCATCGACGAGACCAGGAACCGCGACCTGCAGACCTACGAGGAGGCCGAGGGATTGGAGGCAAAGCCCTCCTCCCCCCCCCTCGAGAGCGTCCCTTCCACGGAAGCGCTCCGGCGAAAGAGGAAGGAACAGCGCTCGGCGCCGCCATATGAGCCTCGCGAACTCGCAGCGACGAAAGAGGAAGATGCCTACGGGGAAGAGCGGATGCAATCGCTCGACGAAGGGGCGGAAGCGTTGGCCGGAGGGGAAGGAGGAAACGTCGCCATGGAGAAGGGAAAGGATCTTCCCGCCGAAGCGGACTTCTTCGGGGAACGGGGGGTCCTCTCGCTTCCGATCGAACTCGATCGGTCAGGACTCCATGAACTCGTGACGCTCCATGGCCTGCAAGGGGGCACCTCGAGGCCTGTCACCGTCTCGATGCGGATCCTCGATCGTCGCTGGCTCCATTCCCTTCAGGTGATCTGCTTTGCGACCCTCCTGATGGTCGGTGTCTCGATGGTGCGTCGTTTCTCCGCGGTCTTCACGATGGCGATCCTTGGGATCCTGCTCTTCTTCCTTCCCCGGATCGTACCGGTGTTCGGGCTTCTCTCGCCGGCGGGATGGGTCGCGTTTCTCGTGCTCCTCCTCCACTTCGGGGTCCGGGCGGTGAGAAGATGCCCCCTCGTCTTCTCCTTGCTCCTTCTCTTCCTCGTGCCGGCACTCGCCGCGGCAGAGGGGGGGGAAGGAGAGATACCGGAGGAGATCGAGACGGTCTACGTTCCTTACCGGGAAGTTCCGAAGAAACCGCTGGGAGCAGAGACACAGGTCTATCTCCCTGGCGAGGTGTTCGAGCGGCTCTGGGAGGCGGCCCATCCTCCGGAGAAGAAGGATGGGCCGCGAATCGGCCTCCTGCCCCTTTCGGCGGACTATCGGGGGGAGATCGAAGGGGAGCGCGCCATCGTACGGGTCCGCCTCGTGATCGAGACCTTCACGCCGGGGTGGCATACCTTTCCGCTCCGCTACGGGGCGGTCTTCTGGCGGGAGCCGATCCTCGTCGATGGGGAAGCGGCAACGGTCAGCCGGGAGGGGGAGATGCGCCATCTCCACCTCTCCGGCGTAGGGATCCACGAGATCACCTTTGC
>CAZTSL010000025.1:0-41931 GCA_964616915.1 uncultured bacterium | reverse complement strand
GCGAAGGGGTTGGCGAACGTTGCCCTTCGTTCTTCCCCATGCTACGATGGGGCTTTCCATGGCTGCCGGGAAGCGCGCAAGGATATCGCCTCACCTTCCCCTGTCGCCGAAAGCGAGAATGGATGGAATCGAAGATGCGAAAGGGAATCTTCATGCTCTGCTGCTTCCTTTTTTTCGGGTCTACGGAGTGGCTCCGGGGTTCGACCCCTTCTGCCACGTCCCCCGCCAAGGCACCGGAACCACCGGTCCACTTCCCCCCCGATCGGGATTTCGACCTCCATGAGATCCGGCTCGAACTCGACGTCGATCTGAAAGGCCGTAAAATCCGGGGAGAGGCAAGTCTCACGCTCCAGCCGATCAACGATGGACTCGATCGGATCGTCCTTCATGCGGTCGATCTTGCCATCGAAGGGGTGACCGACGATAAGGGAATCCCCCTCCCTTTCGAGACGAGGCCGGAGACCCTCATCGTCTTCCCCGCACACCCTCTCCGGGCGGAGGAACGGATCACACTGCGGATCACCTATGCCGCCAGCCCCAGGAAGGGGCTCTACTTCGTGGGACCCGACGAAGGATATCCCGACAAGCCCTACCAGGTCTGGTCCCAGGGGGAAACCCTGGAGAGCCGGTACTGGTTCCCCACCTTCGACGCCCCTTCGGAACGGATCTCGAGCGAAACGATCATTACGGTCGAACGCCCCTTCCAGGTCATCTCCAACGGTCGCCTCCTCTCCGTCGAACCGGTGGGAGCGGAGAAACGACGTTTCCACTGGAAAACCTCGGTTCCTCACCCCTCCTACCTCCTCTCGATCGTCGCCGGTGAATTCGAGGAGATCCGGGACACCTATGGAGAGATTCCCCTCCTCGCCTATCTCCCCAAGGGACGGCGTGCCGAAGGGGAACGCGTCTTCAAGAACACCGCCCGGATGGTCGCCTTCTTCTCCGATCTTCTCGATTTCCCCTATCCCTACGAGAAATACGCCCAGGTCATCGTCTACGACTTCTTGTGGGGGGGCATGGAAAACATCAGCGCCACCACCCTCACCGAACGGATCCTTCACGACGAAGCCGCTGCCCTCCATTACGACGCCGATCCCCTCCTGGCCCATGAACTCGCCCACCAGTGGTGGGGCGATCTCGTCACCTGCAAGGCGTGGCCCCATCTCTGGCTCAACGAGGGATTCGCCACCTACTTCGAGGCCCTCTGGGTCGAGCACGACAAGGGAAGCGATCACTTCTCCGAGATGTTGACCTCCTACGCGGATGCCTACTTGGAGGAAGCAGAGAACAACGGCCGGCGTCCGGTCGTGACGCGACACTACCGCGACCCCGACCTCCTCTTCGACGCCCACATCTACGAAAAGGGGGCATGGGTGCTTCACATGCTCCGACAGAAGCTGGGGGATCCCCGCTTCTGGAAGGGGATGCGGCATTATCTCCATCGCCATGCGAACGAAAGTGTCGATACCGACGACTTCATGAAGGCGATCGAGGAAGCCACCGGGCGAAACCTCGAACGCTTCTTCGACGAATGGGTCTTCCACCCCGGATACCCCGAATTTCGCGTTTCATGGAGCTGGAAGGAACCGCTTGCTCAGGAAGCGAACGGCTTCGTCCATCTCATCGTGGAACAGATCCAGGACACCTCGAGCGGCACACCGATCTTCCACCTTCCCCTCACGCTCTCTGCCCTTTCCGGCGGGGAGGTCACGACATGGCGGGTCGAGATCTCGGAAGCTCGGCACGATTTCTTCTTGCCCCTTCCCAAACGGCCCGATACGCTCCTCTTCGATCCGGAGGGAAGCATCCTCAAAACGCTGACCTTCGAGAAGAGTGCCGCCGAGTGGATCGTCCAGCTTCGGGATGCGCCCACCCTCTCCGCGCGACGCGAAGCCGTTCGGGCCCTCGGCGGTTTTACGGGAGCGTCCGTCGTCGGTGCTCTCCGGGAGACCTACGAAGCGGCCCCCTTCTATGGCCTCCGCAAGGAGATCGCCACCGCGCTCGGAAAGATCAGGACCGGGATGGCGCGTGATCTCCTGCTGGCGATCTCTCGCGACCCCGAAGCACGGGTCCGTTCGGCCGCCGCAAAGGCGCTTGGAAGTTTCCGGCGAGACGAAGCCGTGGCCAGGAGGCTCGCCGAACTCTTTCGCGACGATCCAAGCCCTCATGTCGCCGGCGCCGCCGCCGAGGCGATCGGAAAGGTCGCTGCCCCCGGCGCCTTCGATCTCCTCGTCGAGGCCCTCTCCCGCCCCGCCTTCCGTGAGGTGATCCGCAATGGCGCCTTCGAGGGGATGGTCGCCCTCGGGGATCCTCGCGCCCTCTCCCATCTCGTGGCCTACACCCGCTACGGCCAGCCCCCCGATGCCCGCACCGGCGCCATCTCCGCGCTCGGACGCTTCCCCGAAAAGCTCGATCATGCCCCCGAGGTCGAGACCGCCAGGCGCAAGGCCCGGGAAACCCTCTGCGAACTGACCCGGGATCCCGATTACCATGCCCGCCTCACCGCGATCCGTGCGCTCGGAGATCTCAAGGATCCCGACGCGCTCGAGACGCTGCACCAGGTGGAACGGAGTGACCTCCATGCCGACCATCGGGAGGCCGCCCGCCGCGCCATCCGAAAAATCGAGACCGCCCGTCGTGCGATCGAAGGGGAAACGCAACTCGAAGGGGAACTCTCTCGACTCCGCGAAGAGAACGATGCGCTCAAACGGCGCCTCGCAGAGATCGAAGCGCGCCTCGGAATCGAAAAGGGAGAAATCGAAAAGGGAGAATGAGACCGATTTCGGGAATCGAACCTCCGGAAAGCGGTCCCTCTTTCTACCGTCCCCTCTCGATCCTCCCGTCATTCCAAGCATTTCACCGTTGGAACACTTCTTGATGCTTCCTCCGCTCGTTCCTGCTTCCCGCCCGATCCGTTCGGGGAAACCTGGGAAATCCAATATCCCGGCGGTTGCGTCGTAACCGCGACGCAGTTCAACCATACGGCGTATTCCGGGGAGAAGGAGAGATTCATCCAGAAACCAGAACGCCCTTTCCGGTCATCACCTCGGTGACGGAGAAACCTTCGACCGATCGCCCGACCGGGAAGGGAGAGCGTAAGGAGATTCCAATGGCGACATTGAACAAAGTGATCCTGATCGGCAACCTCGGCGCGGATCCCGAAATCCGTGAAACCGCAGCGGGCAACACCGTTGCCCAGTTCTCCCTCGCCACGAACGAATACCGTCCCAACGGGGAAGGCACCTACGAGGAACATACGGAGTGGCACCGCATCGTCCTCTTCGGACAGGCCGCCGATACTTACGGCAGAATGCTCAGCAAGGGGGATCGCGTCTTCATCGATGGCCGCATCCAGACGCGTACCTGGCAGGACGCTGAAGGGAACGAACACAAGATCCGCGAGATCATCGCATGGCAGGTTCGCCGCCTCTCCAACGGAATGCCCGCCGCAAAGGCCGCCGTGAACGGTTAGGCGCAACGGCCGACCACGCTGCCGGTACAGCACCCGGCCACTGCTGTACCGGCGCAGAGTGATCCCCATACGTGGGGAAACCCGTCTTCCCCCCTTCGTCCTTCGGGACAAGGGGGAGATGGGGAAAAGCGAGTACGTTCCCCGCTAGGGGTAAATCGTCAGGAAGGGGATGACCCTTGGCGATCCATCCGGGAGGAAGGGGAGAGGGGCTCGTCGGGATCGAAGCGATCGGCCGTCATGTAATGCGGTCCTTTTCGGGAGTTTCGGAGGTGTGGGGGAGAAGAGGGGGAGTGGGGAGGAGGGAGGGGAGGGAAGGGATTCGTCCGGTGAGGAGAAGGGATATCCGACGGAGATGTTCTTCGAGTGCGACGGTATCGAGGAGCACATATTCCGTGACGGTGACCCGTTTCTTGAGAAGGTGGTTGTGGACCGATTCTTTCCTTCCGATGATCTGCTGCTCCAGGAAATAGACGAGGGCATTCTGATAATTGCTCTTGGAGAGGGCTTCCGGGTGTTCGATCTCGCCGAGCAGTTCCATTTTGTGTCCCAGGCCGATGATCTTCTTGAGGAAGATCTCCTGAGCCTTGGGAGAGCGATGGAGCGTGCGGATCGCTCGAACCACGATCCGGTAGGACTCGAGGAAGTTGACGAAGAGGAGGCGCAGTTCGGCAAGCGGAATGCTTCCCGCCGGGGTGACGCGAATCTCGGGATTCCCCTCGGGAGCGTCCGTGATTTCGATCCACCCCTGGGCTTGGAAGAGCGCGAGTTGCGCATCGAGGAGGACTTCATCGCTCCTGCCGTCGGGGGGATCGATGAATTCGAAGGCAAGGAGCCGGCGCAGGAAGGAGAAGGCATCGAGGAGGCTTTCACGGTCGGTTCCGTCGGGATGTTCGAGGATGGCCAGCGCTGCGTAGGCGGGAAACTGATAGAAGTGGAGGATGCTGTTCTTGTAGAGATCGAGGTTGAGATGTTTGCCGGGGGTGATGAGGTAAACGGTGCCCTCTTCGTCGGTGATTCGCTGGATCATCCGTTCGGTGACGAGCATCTCGATCGCCTGATCGACGGCGCGTCGTCCTTTCGTGGCAAAGACACGAGAGCGTTTCGCACCGACGAGGGAGAGGAATCCGGAGAGGAAATCGACGCGTCTTCGGAGGTCCTCACCGGTGATGCCCCGTGTCCCCTGGCCCAGGATCGCGGCGGCGACCACGTTGACCGGGGTGGCCACGGTGGCCTGATTGATCCGATGCGCGACCTCGACGGCCAGGTGGTAGATCTGGCGGCGCCGCTTCGCGCGGTCGGAGAGGAGGGTCCTCTTCTCGGCGGTCGGAAAGAATTCACTGGCAAAGAGCGGGGTCCCGACCTCGAGGTACACCCGTCCATATTTGCGGCGCAGCAGACGGGGGATGCGGAGGAGCCCCTTGATATCCTCGGGCTTCTTCGTCCCTCCCTTCAGCTCCTGAAGGTAGGCCCCCTCCTCGAGGAGGCGTTCGTAGCCGATGTAGATGGGGATGAACGCCAGATCGGGCGTGACATCTTCGAGGTATGCCTTGATCGCCATCGTGAGGAGTCCGAGTTTGGGGTTGAGCACTTTCCCCGTGCGGCTTCGGCCTCCCTCGATGAAGAACTCGATCGGGTAGCGCTCCTTGATGAGACAGCGGAGGTAGCGGGAGAGGACTTCGGAGTAGAGACGGTTGCCGCGGAAGGAACGGCGGATGAAGAAGGCCCCTGCCTTTCGGAAGATGAAGCCGAGTGGCCAGAAGGACAGGTTGATCCCCGCGGCGATGTGGGGGAGCATCAGGCCGTGGCCGTAGAAGACGTAGGAGACCAGGAGATAGTCGATGTGACTCTTGTGGCTCGGCAGGATGATGAGTGGCGCCCTGCGTGAGGTTTCCCGCAATTTTTCCAGCCCCTTTTCGTCCACCTCGATGCTGACGAAGAGGATCCGGAAGGCCCAATCCATCAGGAGACGGAGGAACTGGATGTAACGGTAGGTATAATCGGCTGCGATCTCCCGGAGGTAGCGTCTGGCTTTCCGTTCCACGGCCCGGTAGGATCGGTTCTCGCTGGCCGCCTGGAGAGAGCAGATCCGGACGAGTTCCCGGTCCCGGAGCACCTGCCGGATGATTCGCTGGCGCGATTTCAGCCGAGGCCCCACCATCGTCTCCTGTTCCCGCTGAAGGTAGCGTGCGATCTTGAGGCGGAGTCTCTTGACGAGGATCCGGTCCGGGGTTTGTGGGTAGGCGGCCAGGAACTCGGAGAGGGAGATCGGTTCACCCGCCACGATCGACATGCGGCGGTAGTTCCCAAGCGAGAGGATCAACTCACGCCAGAAGCCGGGGTCCCCCTTCCCGCCGAAGATGACATCGATGAGGGATTTGGGCCATCGTTCCGGACGGTTCGTCCATAGCACGAGCATCGGCACGATGAAGATCGGCCGATCCATCCGTCGCTGGGCTCCGATCAAAGCATGGAACGCTTCGGAGCGAAGCCGGAAGAACCGACCGAAAAGCGTATCGGGGCGTTTGAGAAAGAGGAGGGCGCTGTCGCCCGTATCGATCCATTCTGCGCCTTCCGACGAATGCTTCTTCCAGGAGAAGAGGCGTCCGATCGATCGAAGGATCCGAAGGAAGAGGGGGGGATCGTTGCAGAAGCGGAAAGGGGGAAGCCCGGCCTGCCGCAGGAGACGATTCAACCAGAAATAGGCGATCACGCTGGAACTTCGCATCGCATAGATCACTCTTCCGGACTCGGAGAGTTTCCGGATCGTCTCCACGGTCTCTTCCGGCAGTGGGTTTCCGGGCACCGGCGGGGAGAGCAAACGCTTCTTCTTCTCGTTTCGCGTCATCGTGGTCGTTCCCATACCGGAGGGGAGCCCCCGACCTTCAATTCCAGGGAGGGGGGAGGATGCCGGGCGATGTCAGTCGTATCGATGTTGTTTGAGGAAGGAGATCACTTCCCTGGCACATGTTTCACAGTAGCCGTAGCGTTCCTTCATCTGCGCGAGGGTCTCTTCGACCTGCTTGCGGTCCGCATCGGAGAGGAGGGAAGCCTCATCGGTACTGTAGCGGAGGATATTCTCGGTGATGCGGGTGATCGCTTTCTTCCGTTCGTGGTAGAAGTTTTCTTCCATTCGCTGGAAGAGGTCGGAAAAGATCTCGGTGTAATCGACCTTTTCGTTGGGGTGATCGAGGGAGTAGGCCCCGATGCGCTGGATGATGTCGTTTCGAAATTCCTTACGCTCTTCGGAGACGCCGAGGATCTTTTCGACGTCGTTCATCAACGTTTCGTTCGGTTCTTCCCGTGCGCCGGTGACGGGGTTTCGGATCTTCTCCTTCTTCACCCAGTGGGAGACGTGGAAGACGTATTTTTCGAAGAGATCCCGATACTGGGATTCCTCGACGAGCTGCATCGAAGAGACGACCTCGCGGTCGAGGATATCGAGGTAGTATTCGCGGACCGTGTCGATGAACTTGACGCTGTCGTGGTATCCGTCGCGCACTTCTACCTGGAGGAAGTCATAGACGGAGGGGTCTTTGACGAAGGCTTCGAGTTCCTCGAAGACGGGGAGGGGGGAGAGACAGCGGTATTTGGGGTTCTGGGCTGCATTGAGCAGGATCGTCTTGATCTCGCGGGCCGAGGCGCCGAGTTTCCCCTCGTAGTTCGGATATCCGCTCGATTCTGTCCAGAGTTGGTCGATGTTGGCCCGCAGGATCTTCTTCTCCTCTTCGCTGAAATGATCGGGAACCTCACCTTTGGCGTAGAGGAGGGCCTTTTCGAGGGGTTTGAGTTTCCGCACGATATTGGAGAGGGGAGGGGTGTAGCGTTCGTCGATCGGCTTCTTGAGGCGGGTGAGTACCGCCCAGAGGGCTGCCACCTCGGTGGTGTGCGGGGCCATCGGCTTCTCCCTCGTGAGGAGTTCCGTCTGATCTGCATAGATCTTTTCCTCCTCCAGGAAATCGAGGATGTAGGGCATGCGAATCAGCTCCATCCGTCCCTTGAAGGAGGTGAAGATCGGAGTCTTCTTGAACTCCTCGATCTGTTGATCGTTGGCGCTGGCGACCATGAGGATGTCGAGGAAGACGACGGCGTTGGGAAGGTTGACGATCCCCTTCTCGCTCGTGCCCAGCAGATAGATGAAGCTATCGACGGAACGCTTGAGAAGATCGCTGAATTCGATCAGGCCGCGGTTGGCGTCGATGAGGTCTCCCTTCGTCTCGTGGAGCGCGAGGTTCTGAAGCGAGGGGGGTAAGGCGGAGAGGCTGCGATCGACCGTGATTTGCTGCGTGCTGGCATCGACCCAGCCCTGCGGTTCGATCGTCACGGCGCTTTGTCGGTACTTCGCCGAGATGTAGAAGCGTTCGATCTGGACGTGCCGCAGGACCTTGCGCCAGTCCCCGCGGTAGGCGTTGAGGAGGGTTTCGTAGATCTGTTTGTTCTTGTGGTTCAGGTCCCCGTACATCATCGTATCGGGGATCGCGTAGCGCCGTTCCCGATCCATCTGGTCCTTGAACGCCTCCTCGAAGAGGCGCGCACGTAAGTCCTGCGGGAGGAGGAGGAGGGGGTTGTCCTTCAGTTCATCCGGTAATTTCACGGCGATGTCTTTTTCCTCGAGGAACGCGTAGGAGCTGTACTCTCCGCTCACCTCCTTGCCGTCCAGGCTCTTGAAGCCGATCCCTCCCCGGGAGATCTTCTCCGAGGGGAAGATCCAGTTGAACTTGTAGAGGGCGCCCTCGTCGGTATGGGAGTAATATTCCAGTCCCCGCATCAGGCAGGAGATCAGCGTCGATTTCGCGGACCCATTGGGGCCATGGAGCAGGATCAACTTGCTCACCTTGCGCTCGGTGGCGAAGTTGAGGAGGGTCCGGTAGAGGGCGTTCTGGGCCTCCTCCTGTGCGATCATCCGGCCCCGCCCCTTCAGGAAGGGGACGTCGAAGACTTTGAACCGTCGCACCTTGCCCAGGGGGGTGATGCGCTCCTCCACCCCGAAGTGGTCGATCATGTCGAGGGTGTACTGCGCGGCATTCCGGACGAATCGATAGGGGGATGAGAAGAAGAGTTCAAGATACTGGTCGAACGACATGATTCGCCGGTTCTGCCAGAAATTTTTCTCGATCTCCTGTCCGATTTCATTCAGAAAGAACTCTGGGTCCATCGTCGTTCCGTTTCTTTGCGGGTTTTCCAGTGCGTTTCGACGTGCTGGCACGTCATGTTCGATCGAGGTTCACCTCTTTGGGGCAATATATCGCATCGATCGGAAATGTTCAATGAGGTTCGGAGGTTCCTGGAGGATTCGGCGTAGGGCAGAGGATCTCCCTGGAGAGGGGGTGAAATGCCGACCTGCCGTCATACCTGCTGCTGACGGATGTGGGCGATGAGGCTTCAAAGGGTACTGAAGTTCGAACGGGAAGAATCCCCAGGGGGCTGTGCGAATCGAGCGATATGACGGCGGGGGGGATCAGGAGACTCCTCTCTCAGGGCGTGCGATAACGTTCCAGGAGCCGGGTGTCGTGGTTCTCGAAGGGGATTTCCCGACCGGCGATGAAGAGATGTTCGGTTCGGGAGAGGGGCTGAAAAATGTCGCCGTCCACGACGACGAGGTCCGCATACTTTCCCGGTTCGAGGCTCCCGATCTCGTCGGCGACCCCGAAGATCGTGGCGGGATTGATCGTCACGGCCTCGAGGGCCTTCTCCCAGGGGAGCCCGAAGGCGACGGTGCGGCCCACTTCGAAAGGGAGGTTGCGGACGTTGTGAGGGCTCTTCGTGTGGAGTGCGATTCGTACCCCCGCAGCGGCGAGCCGGGCGGCATTCTCGTAGATCACGCCGAGGGTCTCCATCGAACTCGGCTGTGTGAGGATCGGATGGACGATCACGGGGATGTCCCGCGCAGCGAGTTCCTCCGCGATCTTGTACCCGTCGGTGGCCCCGTGGAGGACGAGTCGGAAGCCGAAGGTGTCGGCCAGGCGTAGAGCGGTTTCGATATCCCCGAGTCGGTTGGCTGTGGCCACCACGGGAATCTTCCCCGAAAGGACGGGCAGGAGGGCTTCGAGCAGGAGGTCTCGTGCTGGTTTCTCGGGCTCCTGGCGTTTCGCTGCCTCTGCCGAGGTTTCGGGAGGAGACTCGGGGTCTTTCTCCTGTGCTTCCCATGCTTTTTGCTCTCGGGCATAGCGTTCGAGTTTCTCCCGATACTCCACGGCCTTCGTGAAGGTCTCACGCAGCAGCGCTGCCACGCCCATCCGCGTCATGGGGGAGCGGTCGGGGTATCTGCCCCGGGCAGGCTCTCCCAGGGTGATGTGGAGGGCCGCGGGGGCGTGGATCACCATTTCGGAGACCCGGTGCCCATCGAGGTGGATGAGCGCGCTCGTGCCGGCCATGACGTTGCCGGCGGCGGGGGCGCAAAGCGCACTCGTCACTCCCGTGATCCGCCCCACGGGGATGAGGGCGCTGTCGGGATGGATCGCATCGACGACGCTGACCTGGGGCGTGATCGGATCGCTGTGCTCATCGATATCGACCGTCGCCTCGACCGCCCAGATCTCTACGAGTCCGAGATGATTGTACGCCTCGATCAGGCCGGGATAGACCGATTTCCCCGTGACATCGATGATCCGGGCACCTGGGGGTGCCTCGATCGAAGGTTCCACAGCCGCGATCCGTTCTCCTTCGATGAGGATGTCGCCCTTTTCGAGGGTACCCTGGGTCACGGTGAAGATCCGTCCCCCCCGAAGGAGCGTCGTCTCGGCGTGGAGTGGCAGGGGGAGTCCGAGAAGGAGGAGGAGCACGTACCGGCCCGCGGTCGGGCGAGTGCGGGAGGTTCGGGTGCCATTCATCGTTTCGCTCCTTCCCGTACGAAGGCGACTTCGCCATCGATGATCGTCATCTCCACCCGCGTATAGATGTCGAAGGGATCGCGATCGAAGATCACGAGATCGGCGTCCTTTCCCACATCGATGCTCCCGATACGTTCCTCCACGCCCAGGATCGATGCGGGGGTGAGCGTGATCGCGCGCAGTGCCGCATCCCGTGAGAGGCCGTAACGCATCGCCTTGGCCGCCTCGGTGAAGAGCTGCTGGACGAAGGCACCGCTATCCGATTTGATCGCGACGCGGACTCCTTTTTGGGCCAGGAGCGCGGCGTTGTACGGAATCCCGTCCCAGGCTTCCACCTTGTAGCCCCACCAGTCGGTGAAGGTGGCCACGCCGATATCCCGGGCCGCGATCTCGTCGGCGACCTTGTATGCTTCGAGGGCGTGATGGAACGCTGCGATCCGGAATCCGAAGGTATCGGCCAGTTCGATGAGGTGGAGGATGCCATCCTGGCGGTAGCAGTGGATCTGGACCTGGAATTTGCCGCGCAGCACGTCGGCCAGTGTTTCGAGGGCGAGGTCCCGGGGTGGGGGAGGGGTCGTGGGATCTTCGCCTTTCTTCTTCTCGTAGCGTTCCCATTTGGCGATATATTCCTGGGCGTCGGTAAAGGCCTTGCGCAGGAGGTAGAAGTTTCCCATTCGGGTGGAGGGCATCCGTTTCTTCTCCCCATAGACCCGTTTCGGATTCTCGCCGATCGCCATCTTGAGTTGAGGGGGCGCGCCTTTCATCCGCATCCGCTCGACCCCGCCTCCCAGCCGGAGCTTGAGGACGACCCCTTGCCCGCCGATCAGATTGCCGCTTCCCGGGAGGACGAGGACCGTGGTCACGCCACCGGCAACGGCTCGGGCGAATGCCGGGTCCTCCGGGTTGACCGCATCGATGGCCCGGATTTGCGGTGTGATGGGATCGGTCATCTCGTTTCCGTCCGCATGGGCCTTGACCCCGGGCCAGCTATAGACGCCCATGTGGGAGTGTGCATCGACGATTCCGGGCATGACCACCTTACCCGTTGCATCGATGATTTCGAGGTCGGCGTCTGCCGGGGGGGTGAGATCGGCGCCGAAGGCCGCGATTTTCCCCTCCCGAATCAGGATCGATCCTCGTTCGATCTCGCCGTGTGTCACGGTCAGGAGGCGTCCCCCCTGGATGAAGCGTTCCCCGGCTCTTCCCTCTTCTGCCGGGAGGCACAGAAGGACGCCGAACGCGAAACAAACGATGGAACGAAACATCTCATTTCCCTTCGCGGTGAATCGTGGCGCCGGCGCCTCCCTGCGCCGGGCAGGGGGGCGTTTCGGAACTTGCAGTGGGAGCTGGCGTAGCGCTGGGGAGCGGTACGTGCAGCGCCGCTTCCCGGAATCGGGTCACCCGGCGGTCGTTCATCCCACGCCGGGGGCTTGGCGGGGTTGATCCTTGGGGGGGATGTGTTTTTCGGAGAGTTCGATGCCGAAGGCCTCCTCCACTGCCTCCGTGGGGTACATCGAGATCGCGTTCCAGGCCATCTTCTCGCAGACCCGGACGCAGATTTCGCAGCCGATGCATTCGTCGAGTCGGATCTGGACCGGCTGGATCGTCACATCGGGGTACGTTCCTGGTGGGACGTGCTCGATACAGTCCACGGGGCAGAAGGGAACGCACGCTTCGCACCCCGTGCAGTTCGCTTCGTCGACGACGGCGACCTCCTTTGGTTTCTTCTTCTTGCTCCGGTACTTCTTGGGCCAGGGGGGAATATCCGCATATCGTTCTTTGACTTTCCTGGTGGCAGCCATATCGCTCCTTTCGGTTCGGGAACGTCTCCAGCACCCTTCATCACCGTCTTCTACTTCAGAAGCCGCGTTCCCGCGTGCCGTTCCAGGCCACGATTCCGCCGGCGAGGTTGACGACACGGGTGTATCCATGGATCCGGCTGAGAAAGTCGCACGCCACGGCACTCCTTCGTCCCGTCGCACAATAGACCACGATCGGGGCATCCTTCTGGGGGGGGAGTTCGTGGAGGCGGTATTCGAGTTCTTCGATCGGAATCAGCTTCGATCGGGGAATCCGCAGCGTTGCGTGTTCTTCGTGGGTTCGTACGTCGAGGAAGAGCGTCTCCGAAGATTCCTGCCAGAGACGTTTTGCCTCCTCCGCGGAAATTTCTCGAAAAGTCATTCGGGTCACATCCTCCTCCCGAAGCGCCTGTTCCGGTCTTTCCTGGCAGGGAAAGGCAACGTGCGTGAGCGTGGCCTCCCCTGAGAACCTTCCCAGAGAGTGCCCATTCTATCAGAGGCGGGGGTGGAAGGCAAGGAGGAAATCGAGGGCAATCGCCAGGGCATCGCGTGATTGACATCGGAACCTCCCTGGCGTAGAGTAGGTTCGAGTCGGCGTCTGCAACGGCAACCTGTCCTCCCGCACCTGGAAACGATCACATCTGCCTTCCATTACCGGCAATCACGCACGATCCATGAAAGACGAGCAGATTCACGACCTCATTCGAATTCTTTCCGAAGCGGTGAAATCGTGGGACGTCCCGATCGTGACGATGATGTCGATCGAGGGGAAGGATCCCTTCCGGATCCTGATCGCCACCGTCCTTTCGCTCCGGACGAAGGACGAGACCACGGCGCAGGCTGCCGCGCGGCTCTTCGCCCGGGCTTCGACCCCCCGGGAGATGCTGCGCCTGAGTGCCGAAGAGATCGAGGATTCGATCTATCCGGTGGGGTTCTACCGGACGAAGGCCCGGAACATCCTCGAGATCTGCCGGATTCTCGTGGAGAAGTTCGATGGCCGGGTGCCCGACGAGATCGAAACCCTCCTCACCCTGCCGGGGGTCGGACGAAAGACCGCGAATCTCGTCGTGACCCACGGCTACGGGAAACCGGGGATCTGCGTCGATACGCACGTGCACCGCATCTCGAACCGGCTCGGATATGTGAAGACGAAAACCCCCAGGGAGACGGAATTCGCGCTGCGGGA
Organism: uncultured bacterium; assembly: GCA_964616915.1. Lineage (GTDB taxonomy): Bacteria > Myxococcota_A > CAZTSL01 > CAZTSL01 > CAZTSL01 > CAZTSL01. The sequence continues at coordinate 28,647 of CAZTSL010000025.1, read as the reverse complement.
GAAACTCCCGAAGGAATACTGGATTCGCTACAACGACCTCCTCGTCTCCTTCGGGCAACACCTCTGCAAACCGGTCTCACCCCATTGCAGCGTCTGTCCGGTGGCTCGATTCTGCGACCGGGTGGGCGTGGAGCGTTCCCGGTGAGCCGGATTGGAAGCGCAGAGCCTGCAAAGGGAGGGTCTCTTCGTGAACATGAACTTCACGACCCGCGACATCGATGCGTTGATCGAGGTCTTCCGCAAGAGCGGCGGCCGCGGAAAACAGCTCGAGATCATGAGCGCCCTGCGCAAGCAGATCCGCAGCGACTACGACATCAAGCGGCCGATTCGTGACGAACGGATGGTGGAGAACTTCCTGGCCACCCTCTACCCCAACGTCTTGCCGATGAAGGCCAAGGAACACTACCTCCAGAACGTGGCCCAGATCAACCAGCGCCTGGAGGATCTCTTCCAGAAGGGGAAGAATCCGAAAGCGATCGGCATCAACGCCGAAGGGTGCAGCTTCGATCACCTCAAGATCGACATGCAAAAGGAGCAGCTACGCCGGGAACGCAGAAAGAGTGCGGAGCAGGGCCAGGCCGTGGAGGAACTCAAGAAGAATCTCGTCCAGTTGCGCCGGCAGGTGAACCAGGAGGAGAACCAGCGCAAGATCACGCAGGAGCGCCTCGAGATGTTCGCCGAGGAGATCGGGATGCTGCGGCGGGAGATCGACCGGATTCGGCGTCTCACCGAGGAGACGAGCCAGGAAGTGGAGCGGGTTCTTCGTCCGGTGCGGGAGCATCCCGAGGATCTCGCGTTCCTGCTGGGCACCACCCGGCGGATCCGGACCTGGCTCGAGGGCCGCCTCCTCTTCCGGATCGCCCGGCGGATCCGGAAGCTGGCCGCGGAGGGATGAGGCCCTGGGGATTTTCTGCCGGCGATGCGAACGTAGGATCGTTCCCGATCCACCTTACCCTCAGGTCTTTGGAAAGGAAGCCTTTTGAATCGAACCATCCGCTGCGCAAACCTTGGCTTGCCGGGAAGGGCGATCCTCCTCCTGGCGTTGCTCCTTTCTGCGCCGGGGGGGGCCTCGTGGGTCTCCGCCGGACAACCGACGAAGGGGAAGCATGAGATGACGTTGCAACCACTGCCCGGGGCCAAACCCTTTCCACCGGAGCTTGCCCGCCGTCTGCTGGCTGCGCTCGCGGCCAAGGGGAAGGACGACGTTGCCCGGACCCATCACCGCAATCCGGACGGGAGCCCCCGTTACACGAACCGTCTGATCCTCGAGACGAGCCCCTACCTCTTGCAGCACGCGCACAACCCGGTGAACTGGTATCCCTGGGGTGAGGAAGCCTTTGCGCGGGCCGCGGCGGAGCAGAAGCCGGTTCTTCTCTCGGTCGGGTATTCCACCTGCCACTGGTGCCACGTGATGGAGGCCGAATCGTTCGAGGACGAGGAGATCGCGGCCTTCCTCAACGAGCACTTCATCGCGATCAAGGTCGATCGGGAGGAGCGTCCCGACGTGGACGGCGTGTACATGTCCTTCGTCCAGCTGACGACCGGCAGTGGGGGATGGCCGATGACCGTCTTCCTGACCCCGGAACGGCAACCCTTCTTTGGCGGAACCTACTTCCCTCCCCGTGACGGGGTTCGGGGGGCGCGCGTCGGCTTTCTCACCCTCCTCCACCGGATCCACGAGGCCTACGAGAAGGACCGGGAGGGGGTCGTAGCCCAGGCGAAGAAGATCGCCGAGGAACTCCAGAAGTACCATGGCCGTGGGGGGGGGAAGGAACTCCCCGGCGCCGATCTTCTCGAAGAGGCCCAGGCCGCCTTCTCCCGCGCATTCGACGACGCTTACGGCGGTTTTGGCTCCGCCCCCAAGTTCCCCCGGAGCATGACGCTCGACTTTCTCCTGCGCCACCACCGCCGTACGGAAAACCGGCGTTCCCTCGAGATGGTCACGAAGACGCTCGATGCGATGGCCCGTGGCGGGATCTACGACCAGATCGGGGGCGGGTTCCACCGCTATGCCACCGATCGGCGATGGCTCGTCCCCCACTTCGAGAAGATGCTCTACGACAACGCGCTCCTCGCCGTCACCTACCTCGAGGCCTACCAGGCCACGGGGCAGGAGGCCTTCGCCCAGATCGCCCGTGAGACGCTCGATTACATCGATCGCGAGATGAGCGCTCCGGAGGGGGGATTCTTCTCCGCCACGGATGCGGACAGCGAAGGGGAGGAGGGGAAGTTCTTCGTCTGGACCCCGGATGAGATCGACGCGCTCCTTGGCCCAGAGGAGGGCCGGATCGTCAAGACCTACTACGACGTCACCCCGCAGGGCAACTTCGAGGGGAAGAACATCCTTCATCGCCCCCTCCCCGACGAGGCCGTGGCCGGAAGACTCGGCATCGATGTGGCGACGCTCCGGGCCACGATCGAGGGGGCGAAAAAGAAGTTGTATGCCCATCGTGCAAAGCGGGTTCCTCCCCTCACCGACACGAAGGTCCTGGCGGCCTGGAACGGTTTGACGATTTCGGCGTTCGCACGCGGGGCCTTCGTCCTCGACGTGCCCCGCTACCGGGAGCGGGCGATTCGGGCGGGGCGTTTCCTCCTCGACCGGATGTACGCCGGGGGGCGGCTGATGCGCAGCTTCAAGGATGGAGCGGCGAAACAGGCGGGGTTCCTCAACGACTACGTCTTCGTCGCCGAGGCGTTCCTCGATCTCTACGAGGTCACCTTCGAGCCCGTCTGGCTCACGAAGGCGATCGCGCTCCAGGAGGTGCTCGAGGCGCATTTTCGCGACGCCAAGGGGGGGGGGTGGTTCCTCACCTCAGACGAGCACGAATCGCTCCTCTTCCGGGAGAAGCCGGCCTACGATGGGGCGATCCCTTCCGGAAACTCCGCCATCGTCCTCAACCTGTTGCGGTTCTACGAGTTCACGACGGAGGACCGCTACCGGCAGCGGGCGGAGGAGACGCTCGGCTTCCTCTCCGGGACGCTCGAGCAGAGTCCCACGAGTCTTCCCCGGGCACTCTGCGGGCTCGACTTCCTCCTCGACCGGGCCAAGGAGATCGTCCTGGTCGAACCGGCCGGGGGGGGCAAACTCGATCCCTTCCTCGCGCGGCTCCGCTCGTACTTCCTTCCGAATCGGATCCTCGTCGCCGTCCGGGAGGGAAAGCCCCTCGATGCACTGGCTGCGACGGTTCCCCTCGTGGAGGGGAAGATCGCGCAGGAGGGGAAGGTGACCGCTTATGTGTGCGAAGCGGGACGCTGTGAACTCCCCACGACCGATCCCGCCATCTTTGCCCGACAACTCCAGGACCAGAAGGAGAAGTCCTCCTCCCCGTCAGGTCAATGAACGGCGGGACGCAAGGGGAGTTCCGCCACGATGTGGGCTTCCGCTTCGCTGAGGGCCTCGGCCCGGGTGCCCACCACCTCTTCGTCGTAGTAGCAACGGGCGAGCCGGAGGAAGAGAGCCCGGTGGCGGGCCTCCGAGCGGCTCAGGTCGGCGTAGAACGTCTGGAGTTCTCCCGGTTCGAGGGCCTCGGCCAGAAGGGCGAAGCGCTCACAGCCGCGTGCCTCGACCAGGCCGAAGACGAGGAGGCGGTCGAGCAGGTAGACCTCGGAATCCCGCCGAACCAGCGCAAGAAGCGCACGAATGTAAGGATCCCGCGTGTCGGGAGGCAGGACGAGGCCCCGCGCCGCGATCCTGCGGTACACCTCGTGAAAATGCTCGAGTTCTTCTCGCGCCAGCGTGATCATCCCATCGACGAGTTCAGGTCGGTCGGGGTAATGGGCCACGAAGCTCATCGCCGTGGCAGAGGCCTTCCGTTCACAGGCCGCGTGATCGAGAAGAAAGGCATCGAAATCGTCCAACACCGCCTCGACCCAGGCCGGAGCGGTTGGATGCTTGAGATGGATCATCGGATTGCTCCGTTCGGTTCCGGAAACCTCGACTGGCTCCGATTCTACCCCACGGGCCATGATCTGGCAACCTGTCCGGCCTTCAAGGCAGGAGCGATCCATGAAAGACCCTCGATCGGCCTCCTTCCTCCTTCCTCCTTCCTCCTTTCTCCTCCCTCCCTCCCTCCACGCCCTCCCTGCCGCGCTGGCGCAAGCCGGTGAAGTGCGAAAAAAGTTCCGGCTGGGTTTCATGGATCGATCGTGGCATGGGAAGCAGAACGTTGGCCTTTCAGGGGAAAGTGTGCTATAAACGACTCGATCCGGCGCCAGGGTAGGGCGGCTGCGATCCGAAGCGCAGGAGAGCCCGCGGGAAAGGTATGACGCGCTCTCCTTCTCGGAGATCACCTGGAAAGGATGCCATGGATTCCATCGATTATCTTCGCGATTCCCTTCTCTTCGAGGAACTGACGGAAGAGGAACTGGCCCGTGTGGCCGCGATCGGGCGGGAGCGGACCTTCGAGAAGGATACCGAGATCATCCGGGAAGACGACATGGGGGATTCCCTCTTCCTCATCCTGGCCGGTTCGGTCCGGGTGTACAAGACGGAACTGAGCAAGGAGGAGGAGGTGATCAACACGCTCTACGTGGGCGACCATTTTGGCGAGATCGCCCTCATCGATCACCAACCCCGTTCCGCCACGGTCGTGGCGAACGAAGCGTGCCGGATGCTCGAGATCAAACGGGACGACTTCCAGCGCCTCCTCGAGAAGGACGATGCCCTTGCCCTCAAGATCTACCGTGCCTTTGTCCAGGCGCTCTGCCAGCGGATCCGGGAGACCACGGAGAGCTTCGTCTTCCTCAAGACGATGGGGAATGCCTCCCGGATCGTGGATTGAGGGGGGAGTTTCAGAATTTGAGGCGTTTTCGCAGCCGTTTCCCCTGGGCACGGGAAAGGGGGATCGTATGCGTCTTCTCCTTGCCGAGATGGATCTCGAAGTTTCCGGAGAATAGGGGAATGATCTCCACGATCGCGTTGAGGTTGGCGATGTAGCTGCGGTGGGTGCGCCAGAAGACTTCGGGGTCGAGTTCCCGCTCGATGTCGTCGAGACTGCGAAAGGTCGTGGGGAACTTGCCCGCAGGGGTGACGGCGAATACGATCCCGTCCTCGATCATGATGTAGAGGACCTCTGTGGTGTCGAGCACGAGGATGCGATCCCGCTCCTTGACCGAGATTTTCCGGAGATAACGGGGCGCCTTCTCCCGCCCCTCCGAGGCCCCCCCCGCCTGCAATGCGCGCTCCTCGATCGCAAGGAGCTTCTTGAGGTTCCGCCAGGCCGCTTCCCGTTCCTGGACGTGGCGGGCCTTCTCGATCGCCTCGGCGAGCCGGTCGGGCTCGACCGGTTTGAGGAGGTAGTCGATCGCGTGGACCTGAAAGGCGCTGATGGCATGTTCGCTGTACGCGGTGAGGAAGACGATGACAGGGCGGTACGACTCCCTCAGGAGGCTTCGGGCGACTTCGAGGCCGTCGAGGCCGGGCATCTGGATGTCGAGGAAGACGAGATCGGGGTGCGTGGCCACGATCTCTTTGAGGGCCTCGATGCCGTTTTCCGCTTCCCCGATCACCTCGATGTCGGACATCTCCTCGAGCTGGTAGCGCAACTCGTCGCGTGCCAGGGGTTCGTCATCGACGATGAGCGTGCGGATCGGTACGTTTTTCGCGTCTTTCATACCGCGATCCCCTCGTCGTTTCCGGTCGCTTCCTCGACCACCGCCGGGGTTTCGGGGATGACGATCATCACCCGCGTGCCGTGATGGGGGCGGCTCTCGATGATGAACTTGTAGTCCTCACCGTAGAGGACCTGAAGGCGTTTCTCGATGTTGGAGAGGCCGATGCCGGTCTCCTTGACTGTCCGGATCCTTCCGGGGGGGATCCCCACGCCGTCGTCCTCCACGATGATCTGGAGATGAGGGCCGAGTTTTCGGGTCGTGATCCGGATCGTTCCGGCCTCTACCTTGGGGGAGATCCCGTGGCGAAGGGCGTTCTCCACGATCGGCTGGAGGAGCATCGAGGGGATCTCGATCGGGAGCGTCGCCGGGTCGATCGAGAAGATCACCCGCAACCGCTCCTTGCCGAAACGGATCTCCTCGATCGCAAGGTAGGACTTGATGAAGGCCATCTCGTTCTCGAGCCGTTCGAACGCCTCGGTCCGTTCGAGGAGGGAGCGGAGGATGAGGGAGAGTTGGAAGACCACGGCACGCGCCTGCTCTGGATCGCGCCGGATCGAGGCAGCGATCGTGTTGAGCGTGTTGAAGAGAAAGTGGGGGTTGATCTGGTTCTTGAGCGCATTGAGTTGCGCCTTCGTCAGGAGATACTCCTTGACCCGCAACTCTTGCTCCATCCACCGGTTGTTCCAGATCTTGAGCGGGATTCCGAGACACCCCGCCGAGGCGGCGATGATGCAGAAGTTGACGAAGATGCTCTCCGTCTGCAACCCGAAGATCCGCCGGTGGCCAAACTCGTGCGTGAGATAGAGGCGGGTCGCCTCGAGGATCATACAAACCGAAAGGGGGATGATGCTCCAGTTGAGTTCCCGCGACTTGATCCAGTCCCGGGAGAAACGGTAGAGCTGGACGAAGATGATCGGCGAGAAGTCCATTCGCTTCCGTTGCGAAGGCTGGACGAGGTAGAGGATCCCTCCAGCGATCCCGGCGATCACATTCATCCCCAGGGTGAGGTATTCGCCGTTGAGCAGCGCGGGAAAGGAGGCGAGGGTCCCCACCCCGATCCCCGCGATCGGGCCCGCCGCCAGGCCGATCAAGAGGGTGCCGGGGAGGCTCACGTCGAACGCCTCGTAGCGGGCAAAGATCCGCGCCGCCACCCCCAACCCGAAGAGCACCCCTGTGATCCCGATGATGTTGAACGTGTCGTTGAGGTCCTTGCGGTCCTTGAGCACGATCCGGTCGAAGGAACGAAACTGGATCATGATCGTCGCCAAGGAAGCCATCATCCCGAGCTGGATCCCGAGGGTGAGCAGGACGACCTGATCTCTGGAAAGCATCGTCTGCATGGGCAAAAGCCTATAGAATTTCCCCGACAGCGTCAAGGGGGGCGCAAGCCAGGAAGACCATTGCGATCCCTCCTGAAATCGGGCATAATGAGGGGGAAGGATGCTGCCCCGGAAAGAAAGGTGGATTTCTAGGAGGGGAAATGGAGGATCGGGAAAGGGAACGGAGCTTCTACACCCCCCGGGAGGAACTCTTCAACAGCCTCACCCATGGGGCCGGGATCCTCCTGGGGCTCGCAGCGCTCGGCGTGCTCTCCGGCTTTTCGAGTCTCTATGGGGATGCCTGGCATATCGTGAGTTGCAGCATCTACGCGGTCACCCTGATCCTCCTCTACACGGCCTCCACCCTCTACCACGCGATTCCCCCCTCGCGGGCGAAGGAGATCTTTCAGGTTCTCGATCATGGGGCGATTTTTCTCCTGATCGCAGGGACCTACACCCCTTTCACGCTCGTTTCGCTGCGTGGGCCGTGGGGATGGTCGCTCTTCGGGGTGATCTGGGGGCTGGCGGTCGTGGGTCTCGTCTGTCAGTTTCTGAGCATCACACGGAAGAACGCGCTGATGCTGGGGCTCTACATCGTGATGGGATGGGCGGTGGTCGTGGCGATCAAGCCGCTTTCCGCCAGTCTCTCCGGGGGGGGGATGTGGCTGCTCGTTCTTGGCGGACTCGCCTACACCTTTGGGATCATCTTCTACGTCGGCGAACGGATTCCCTACCACCACGCCCTCTGGCACCTCTGCGTTCTTCTCGGGAGTACCCTCCATTTCTTTGCGGTTCTCCTCTACGTCGTCCTTCCGCAGTAGCCGGAGCTTCCCTCTGAAATCGGGGGGCTGAGCGGGGCAGGATGCTCGGCCACCATCCAGCGCCCGCCGCCTCACGCCGGTGAGGTGCGCGCTGAAGGCGTCGAGGGTTTGCCCCTCGCGCAAAAAACGTGTATAAGGGGGGATCGAGCGATCAGGAGGACCGACGGAGATGAAAGTAGGACTCATCGGGCTTGCCGGGTCGGGGAAGACGACGGTCTTCAACGCCCTGACCGGTTCCCAGGTCACCGTAGGGACGGGGAAACGTACGGAGTGGCATCTTGGCGTCATCAAGGTGCCGGATGAACGGGTCGATCGTCTCGCCGCGATCTTCAAGCCGAAGAAGGTCACCTACGCGGAGATCGAGTTCGTCGATTTCGCAGGGGTCACCGCAGAGCGGAGCGGAACCGCCTTCTCCCCCCAGGCGACCGCCCAGATGCGTGCGGTCGATGCGCTCGTCTTCGTCCTCCAGGGATGGGGGGGCGGGGATCCCGCCGCAGCGGCCGAGGCGATCGAGACCGAGTTGATCCTGGCGGACATGATCGTCGTGGAGAAACGCCTCTCCCGTCTCGTGAAGGCGGGGACGAAGAGCATCGAGCGCGACGTGCTCACCCGCGCCCAGGCCACCCTCGAAGGGGAGACCCCCCTGCGGCGGCTCGAACTCTCCGAGGCGGAAGCGAAGGCGATCCAGGGCTTCCAGTTCCTGAGCGGGAAGCCGGCGCTCCTCCTCGTCAACATCGGAGAGGAAGACATTTCCGATCCCTCCCCGATCCTGGCAGGGATGGAACGCTTCGGCCTCGAGACCCTCGCGCTCTGCGGCACGCTCGAAGCGGAGATCGCCGCCCTCGAACCGGAGGAACAGCGTGAGTTCCTCGAGGATCTCGGGCTCTCGGCCCCTGCCCGCGACCGCTTCATCCGGGCGGCCTATCGGATGCTCAACCTCGTCTCCTTCCTCACCGTCGGGGAGGACGAAGTCCGGGCCTGGACGATCGAGCGGGGACTCCCCGCGCTCAAGGCCGCCGGCAAGATCCACTCCGACATCGAACGGGGTTTCATCCGCGCAGAGGTGATCCCCTACGAGACCTTCATCGGGATCGGAGACCTCAAGCGAGCGAAGGAACTGGGCAAACTCTCCCTCGAAGGGAAGGAGTACATCGTCCAGGACGGCGATATCGTCCACTTCCGATTCAACGTGTGAGGGGGCCTGTCGAGCGTTCCCTTTCCCCCCCGCGTGGGACGTGCCCCCTCCCTTCCCCTCAGAAGATCGCCTCCACGAAGTCGTCGGGGGAGAAGGGGCGAAGGTCCTCGATCTTCTCCCCGATCCCGATGTAGCGGATCGGAATCTCGAATTCGTCGTAGACGCCGATCACACAGCCCCCCTTGGCGGTGCTGTCGAGCTTCGTGAGGATGAGGCCGGAGATCTCGACCGCCTCCTTGAAGAGACGGACCTGTTGGAAGGCGTTCTGGCCCGTGGTGGCGTCGAGGACGAGGAGAGACTCGTGCGGTGCGCCGGGCAATGCCTTTCCGATCACACGCCGGATCTTCTTGAGTTCCTCCATGAGGTTGTCCTTCGTGTGGAGTCGCCCTGCGGTGTCGATCAGGGCGACATCGACCTTGCGCGCCACGGCTGCGGTGACGCCGTCGTAGGCGACGGCGGCGGGGTCGGCGCCCTGTTTCTGCTTGATCACGTCACATTCGACCCGTTCCCCCCATGCGACGAGCTGTTCGATCGCGGCGGCGCGGAAGGTGTCGGCGGCCACGAAGAGCACCGATTTCCCCGCCTCCCGGAAGTGGGCACCCAGTTTTCCGATCGTGGTCGTCTTCCCCACGCCGTTGACCCCCGTGACCATCACGATGTAGGGTTTGTGCCCTTCGATGTCGAGGGGCGCCGGTTCCTCCTGGAGGAGGAGGCGGATCTCCTCCTTGAGGCCGGCGATCACGTCCTCCTCGGTGTCTCCCCGTTCGGTTCGGTCCCGGATGTTCTCGATGATGGCGGTCGTCGTCTTCGGTCCGAGATCGGCCAGGTAGAGGATCTCCTCGAGTTCCTCGAAGAACGCCTCGCCGACCGTTCCCCGTTTGATCAACGCATCGACCCGCCCGACCAGGCTCTCCTGGGTCTTGCTCAAACCCTGTTTGAGTCGCTGAAAGAATCCTTTCTTCTTCGTCTGTTCCTCGCTCATTCGTTCCTCGCTCGTATCTCCCGTTGCAGGAAGGCGCTTCGGATGGCAGCGGGATGGGTCCTCGAGCGCCTTGGCCCTCCTGCTGCCGCTGGTGGAATCCGCAGTCGAGGGCGCCTTGGCCACGGCTCGGCCCTCCCTCCTGGCAGAGGATACCTCTTTCACCGCGTCTTTGCCAGTTCATCCACTCCACCTTTCCCGGCAGGCACCATCTTTCGAGCCAGGCGAGGTTCCGTTCCCGGCGATCCTCTTCCATCTCCTCTTGTCGAGAGACGGCCCGTTCGAGAACACGTCCGGCCAGCAAAGCACCGAGGCTCCCCTGCATCATCAACGCCGGATAGTCATGCAACTCCACGATTGTGTGTCGTCAAGAGGACGCGTGGCGTCAGGGCCGGCTCGATCTCAGCGAATCCACCGGAACGCGACGACTTCGTCGAGGCCGCAGGCCGGAGGATCCGAATTGACGCGAGCGGGAGAAGATGATACATTGGGCGCGGTATGGGAAACTGGAATTTCCAGTGGCGTTCTCGCTTGGGAGACGGCTGGAGACAGGGAGGAGCGTGCGGTCGCATGGCGCAGGGGAAGATCGTGGTATTCGAGGGGATCGATCAGGCGGGCAAGGCCACCCAGACGGAGCGGCTGGCCGCCCTCCTCGAGGCGCGGGGATACGCCACCCTGCGGCTTGCCTTTCCTGCCTACGAGACGCCGATCGGACGGGAGATCGGAGCCTTCCTTTCCGGCGGGGTGGAGATCCCCCTTCATGTCCGCCATCTCCTCTACGCCGCGAACCGCTATGAGTTCAAGGCGCAGATCGAGCGGAGCGTCGCAGAAGGAACGATCGTGCTGATCGACCGCTACAGCGCCTCCGGGATCGTGTACGGAATGGCGCACGGCTTGCCGCGCGGATGGCTCGAAGCCCTCGAGGCGGAGCTTCCTGCGCCCGATTTCGTCTTCTTCCTCGATCTATCCCCGGAGACCGCGCGGCGGCGGAAACGTACCGCCCGCGACCGTTACGAGCGAAATCTCCCTCTCCTTGCGACATGCCGGCGTCTCTACCGGGAGGAGTGCGAACGATCGGCGGGGTGGATCCGCATCGATGCCGAATCCCCTCCCGATGTCGTCGCCGCCGAAATCGAAGGGGCGATCCTCCCCATTCTCGCGGAAACACCCGGCGGGTGGTGATCGCCGGGGGAAGCGTTCGCCCCCGGGGGATGCGGATCGAGAGGCCGATCATGGAGGAAAGCGCTGAGCGGATCGTGGCATTGGTGGTGGGCGGGGGGCAGGGGCGCCGCTTCCAGGGGGGAGGGGGCCTGCGGCTGCCGAAACCCCTCGTGCGTCTCGGGGAGAAACCGGTCCTCGTCCACGCGCTAGAACGGCTGGCGGAGGTCGCCGATGCCTTCGTCGTGGTCTTCCCGCCACGGCAGGAGAACGCCTTTCGCCGGGCCGTGACAGGGGTCGGCCGGCCGGTGACCTTCGTGGCGGGGGGGGGGACGCGGCAGGCCTCGGTCTTTCAGGGGCTTCGGAAAATTGCCCCCCCCTGTCTCGTCCTCGTCCACGATGCGGTCCGCCCCTTCCCCCCCCGAGGGATGATCCGCGCGGCGATCGAGGCCGCGCGGGAGGAGGGCGCCGCGGTTCCGGCCCTTTCGCTTGCCGATACCGTTGCCGTCGTGGGGGGGGACTCGATTCTGGCGATTCCCGACCGGGAGCGCCTCGTGCGCCTCCAGACCCCGCAGGTCTTCCGGTACGACCTCTTGCGCCGGGCCCATGAAGCGGCGCGGCATCGTCCTTCTTTCGCCACGGACGACGCCACGCTCGTGCGCGCCCTCGGTGCCGAGGTCCGGATCGTGCCGGGAAGCCTTCAGAATCTCAAGATCACGACGCTCGAGGATCTCGCATTCGCGCGTTTCCTCCTCGAGACGGGGAGCGTGTCACCCTGACCCTTTCCGCCGCATTCGTCGTCGCCGTCGGATCCGGCTGAGCGCCACCGGGGTGATCCCGAGATAAGCGGCGATGTGATACTGGGAGAGGCGGGGCAGCAGATCGGCGTGCGCTTCGAGGAAGGCCTCGTAGCGGGAATCGGCGGAGAGCTGCATGAACTCGAACTCCCGGCGGTTCTTCTTGACGTAGTGCTCCTCCGCGATCTTGCGTGCCGCGACCTGCCAGCAGGGATGCTCGTCGTAGAGCGCGCAGAAGCGTTCGTAGGGGAAGGCCAGGAGGAAGGTCTCCTCGAGTGCCTCGATCGTCTGGCGTGCCGGTCGTCCCTCGAGGAGATCCGCGTAGGCCGCGGCCAATTCGTTCTCCTTGCGGAAGGCCTTGATGAACTCCCGCCCCTTGAGGTCGATCGCGTAGATCTTCACGAGTCCGGAGAGGATGATCCCGATCTCGTGGTGACGGTCGCCGGCGCGCACGAAGCAGTCCCCCTTCCCGATCGTACGGGGGTGAAGGAGCGCCTCGAAGGAACGCCATGCCTCGGGAGGGATATCGGCCAGCCCCCTGAAGATCGTGTAGACGTGCGGATATTTCATCGTCCCGGATGAAAGTCGAAAATCCTTAACCTCGGTTCATGACCCACTATAGCATATCGGCGATCATGGGGAGGAACGAACATCGAGGGCAACAGCCGGTCCGCATCGACCGGAGAAGGGATGCGAGATGAACATGACAGGGGGCGAGGCGATCGCCAGGATGTTGAAGGAAGAAGGGGTCGAGAAGGTCTTCGGGATCATCGATGGCACCTATTTCGGCCTCTATGGCAATCTGAAGAAGTACGGCATCGAACTCATCACACCGCGCCACGAGAGCAGCGCGGTCCATATGGCGGGTGCCTATGCGCGGATCACGGGGAGACTCGGGGTCTGCATCGCGAGCAACGGTCCGGGTGTGGCCAATGCCCTGCCCGGGGTGGCCGTGGAGCAGACCGAGGGCAACCGCGTCCTGCTCGTCACGAGTTCCCGGCGCGTCGATATCATCGATCCCGACCGGGGGGGGAGCTTCCAGTGCTTCGACCAGGTGGGGGTGATCGGTGCGATGTCGAAGTACAGCGCGCCGGTCCGTAGCCACGGCAGGATCGTCGAGATCATGCGCCAGGCGTTCCGGCGGGCGTATCGGGGGCGCCCGGGCGTCGTCCACGTCGATGTCCCGGAGGACATCATGAACACGAAGGGGAACTTCGACGAGGGGGACTTCGTGGCACCGGCGCGCTATCGAAGCGTCGATCCGATCCCTCCCGATCCCGTCCGGGTCACCGAGGTCGCGCGGCTTCTGGCCAGGGCACGCTTCCCCGTGATCCATGCGGGGAGTGGCGTCGTCCATGCGCGCGCCTTCGAGGAACTCCGTGCCGTGGCCGAGCGGCTTCACGCGCCGGTTCTCACGAGTTGGGGGGCCCGGGGCGCGCTCTGCGAGGAGAACGCGCTGGCGATCCCGATGATCCACGTCGAACTGACGAGCGAGATTCGCCGGGAGGCCGATCTCATCCTCGTGCTCGGGTCCCGGATCGGGGAGACCGACTGGTGGGGGAAGCCGCCCTACTGGGGGGATCCGGCACGCCAGCAGACGATCCAGGTCGATATCGACGAGGACGTGCTCGGACGAAACCGTCCCGCGACCCTGAACATCCTCGCCGACTGCAAGGTCTTCCTCCGTCGCCTCCACGAGGAACTCGAGGAGGTCGCCGAAGCGATGCCGGTCCCGCAACGCCGGGAGATCGTTGCCCGCTTCACCGAGAAGAAGGCGCGTCACCGCCGAAAGCTCGACGAGCACCTCGCGGACTTCTCGGTCCCGATGAACACCGCCCATGTGGCGCACGTTTGCAAGGAGATCTTCGAGAAGGACGCGATCGCGGTCTTCGACGGTGGGAATACGACGGTGTGGGCCCAGTTTTTCCACCGTTGTACTGCTCCCGGTTCGGGGCTGGGGACGCCGAAGATGGGGATGCTCGGCGCCGGGGTGAGCCAGGCGCTCGGCGCCAGGGTCGCCGCGCCCGACCGGCAGGTCTACTGCATCATCGGAGATGGCGCCATGGGATTCGCCCTCCAGGAGATCGAGACGGCGGTGCGACACGATCTTGCGGTCGTCTACCTCGTCGTCTGTGACCGACAGTGGGGCATGGTGAAGATGAATCAGCAGTTCGCGCTCAAGCCGATCAAGACGATGCTTCGGAAATCCCTCTCCCCCGAGGAGACGATCAACACCGATTTCGTGGAGATCGATTTCGCCAGGGTCGCGGAGGCGATGGGGGCCTTCGGGATGCGAATCGAGGACCCCAAGGCGCTCCCCGGAGCGCTCCAGACCTCGATTGCCCAGAAGCGCCCGGCCGTTCTTCACCTCGATGTCGATCCGGTCAAGCACATGTGGGCCCCTTCGCTCATCCACTTCAAGAAGATGCACGAGGAACCACGGGGGAAGTAAGTGATGACCCGAAAGGATCGTTCCGATCTCTCCGTGCTCGTCACGGGGGCGGCAGGCTATATCGGCCGCCAGACGGTTCGGAGGCTGGCGCGGGAGTACCGTCTCAAACACCTCGTGGCGCTCGACGTGGCGGCCCGCCCCGAACTCTTTCCCGAAGCGGGAGTACATGCCCTTGCGATGGATATCCGTTCTCCGGAGCTTCGGGAGGTCTTTCGACGTTATTCGGTCGATATCGTCGTTCATCTCGCTTCGATCGTCGCGCCGGAGCGGGACCGGGCCTTTGCCTACAGCGTCGATGTGCTCGGGACCCGAAACGTGGCGGAAGCCGCGCTCGCCGCCGGGGTGCGCAAGCTGATCGTGACGAGCAGTGGTGCGGCCTACGGCTACCACCCCGACAATAGGGCATGGCTCGAGGAGGATGCCCCCCTGCGGGGTCACCCCGAGTTCGCCTATGCGGACCACAAGCGGATCAACGAGGAGATCCTGGCGGAGTACCGGGAAAAGGCGCCGCAGCTCGAGCAACTCGTCTTCCGGCCCGGCACGGTCCTCGGTGCGGAGACGGACAACCAGATCACGGCGCTCTTCGAGGGACCGATCATCCTTGGGATCCGGGGGAGTGATACGCCCTTCGTCTTCATCTGGGACCACGATGTCGTCTCCTGTCTCCTGCTGGGGATCACGACGGATCGGACCGGCATCTACAACCTTGCCGGGGACGGGGTCGTGACGATGCGCCAGATCGCCGGAATCGTCGGCCGTCCCTACCTTCCCCTCCCCGTCTGGAGTGTGCGGGGGGGACTCTTCCTCCTCCGGAAGGTGGGGTGGACCCCCTATGGCCCGGAGCAGGTCGATTTCCTCCGCTACCGCCCTGTTCTCTCCAATCGGCGGCTCAAGGAGGAATTCGGTTACCGTCCCGAGAAGACGAGTCTCGAGACTTTCCACTTCTACCTCGAAGCCCGGCGACGCCGGGCAGGGGGGCTACGGCGGGGGGGGGAGGCGGCCGGCGTCCCTGGAAAGGATGGCTGCCCTTCCGCGGCGGAGACTCGTTGAGCCGGATCCCTGAATCCATCGCGGACCATTCTCCTCCCTCCTCTCCTCCACCCCGTCTCCCTGCCGCCTGTCTGCGTGCGACGCGCAGGCAGGCGCCGGCGCAGGCCGGTGAACTTCGAAAAAGTTCCTGGCGGTTTTCACGGATCGATCCTTCCGGGACGACGAAATCGCTTGATTCTCACAGGGCACTCCGGTAGACTCGAGAGCGGGATCCTTCCCTCCCGGCGGACCGCCACTGCCGGGCGGTCGCATCCGTGAGGAGATCGACATTCCCAGGCTTTGTCGCGAATTTCGAGAGAATGGGCGATCGGCGCCTCCGATGGCTGAGGCGCTTCGACCCGGTGGGAGGAGGCGTCATGGCGACGTTGCGGACGAGAAGCATCCGTTGGGCATGGGTATGGTTCGTGGCCGGCATGTGTGGAGCACCGAGTTGTCCCTTCGTCGATGAGGGTCCGGTGAACGTCTTCGAAGAGGTTTCCCAGGAGGCCGGAGTCACCTTCTTCTACACCGTTCCAGGAGAGGATCTCGACGGCAGCGGTGGGGGAGGGGTCGCGGTTGCCGATGTCGATCTCGACGGCGATCTCGACATCTTCTTCCCCCAGGGGGATGGGGCAAACGCCCTCTACCTCCAGAAGGCCCCCTGGCGCTTCGTCGATGCCGCGCCGCGACTCGGTCTGACCTTCCCAGACGAGCGTTCGCACGGCGCCCTCTTCTTCGACATGGACAACGACGGCGACCCTGACCTCTACATCACCTCGGACGGTCCGAATCATCTGCTGCGCAACGAACGGGTCGAACGGGGGGAACTGGCCTTCACCGACCTGACCGGAAGTTCCGGGACCACGCACTGTTTCGAGGAGGGGTGTGGTTTTTCCACCGGCGCGGTGGCCGTGGACGTCGATCGGGATGGGTGGCTCGATCTCTACGTGAACGACTTCTGGCATGACGACGCCGATCGTCTCGGGATCGAGAATGCGCTCTATCACAACGAGGGGGATGGCACCTTCACCGATATCGCGCCCCTCCTGGGCATCGACGACGCTGGATGTACGTGGGCTTCGGTCTTCTTCGACGCCGACGATGACGGGGATCTCGATCTCTTCGTGGGGAACGACGGGGGACTCTGCTTCACGCCCGACACCTTCTACGTCAACGCTGGAACGGATGAAGGGGGGATGCCGATCTTCCGAGACGAGACCGCGGCGCTGGGGCTCCTGGAGCCACGTCGCTCGACGATGGGGGCCACGGTGGGGGATTACGACGGTGACGGCGATCTCGACCTCTACCTCTCCGACATGTTCCACAACTGGCTCTACCGCAACGATGGGGCGGGCTTCGTCGAAGTGACGGCGCAGGCCGGGGTCGGTTGTCGCGCTCCGTCGGAAATGGACCTCCCCCGGGTGAACTGGGGGGTTCGGTTCTTCGACTACGACAGTGACGGCCTTCTCGATCTCCTCTCGGTGGCGGGGACGATCTTCGGGGAGTTCGACCAGGCCTCCCAGCAGGACTGTCTCTTCCGGAACCTCGGAGACGGCACCTTCGAGCAGATCATGGATGCCGGGGTGGATGAAGCGGTCACGCAGGGACGGGGGGTGGCCACCGGCGACTTCGACCGGGATGGCGATCTCGACTACACGGTGAGTGGCGGCTACGACGATTGGGCCACGCTCTATCGTTTCGAGGCGGGGGATCACCACTGGCTCGATATCGACCTCGTGGGAAGGGGTTCGGAGGGCTCCAACCGCGATGGGATCGGCGCCCTCGTCACCGTGGAGGCCGGTGGCCACCGCCAGGTCCGACTCGTCACGCCCGCCGGTGCGCCGGGTTCGGGCCAGGATCTCACACTCCACTTCGGTCTCGGGGAGGAAACGAGCGTCGATCGGATCTCGGTGCGATGGCCGAGTGGACGGGTCACCGAACTGACGGCCCAGACGCGGGTCGATCGCCGCATCGAAATCGAGGAGCCACCCACGGGAAGGTAATTTCCTTCGGCGCTTTGCCGGAAAAGGAAGAGGGGGAAGGATCCGCCGCAATCAGTGGGACGTCTCCCGTTCGAGTTCCTCGAAGGCGTCCTCGGCGTGGCTGCGGACCGCTTCGTAGAGGGCCTCCCCCGTGAGCACCGTGCCCGGTGGATAGGGCGAGCGGAAGTGGCGGCGGTGGAAGGGGCGCGGTTTCGGAAGGAGATCACGGGAGTCTTGCGCGGAGGGGGCCACCCCAGCCGGCGGGGCATCGGCGGAAACCCCGGGGATCGGTTGGAGGAAACCGGGTTGCGCCGGTGGCTCCCCCTTTTGCGGGGGAGGCGCCACGACCGCCACCCCCGACGGGGGCGCCGGCTCCCCCTTTCGCGTATGCCCTGGACGCCCGCTCGGTGGGGGGGCCGACGTCATCTCCGGAGGCGTTGCCCGGGGCGCCCCGCCAGGAGGCGAAGGGGGGGGGGCTGGAACCTTCTCTCCCCGCGCCACCTCCATCGGAACGGGGGGGATCTGCTCGGCATGGTCGTTGACGAACTTGCGAACCACGTCGGCGCGAACCGCGAAATTGACGTCCGTGATCGCCAGGCCATCCCGGGCCTGGCGCGCCATGACGGTGTTGACGCCGATCATGAAGCCATGACCATCGATGAGGGGACCGCCCGAGTTGCCGCGGTTGATGCTCGTCTCCATCTGGAAGACGTGCTTGCCCGGGATCCCGTCGAAGTTCTCGATCGTACCGCTGATCTGTCCGGTCGTGAGCGTCCAGAGGGCGCCCTGTTCCGGGTGCCCGATCGCAAGGGTCGGCTCTCCCACCTCGATCCCCTCGGTATCCCCCACGATGAGCGTAGAGACGTGGGGCGGAACCTTCTTCGTGCGGAGCAGGGCGAGATCGAGGTCCCGGTCATAGGCGAGGACTTCTGCCGGATAGGGGTATTTGAGGTCGTTCTCGTCGTTTCCGGTGACGCGCTCCGGTTTGAGATAGACGGTGAGATCGGGCCACGGTCGCTTCGTTCGAGGGTCGATCACGACGTGGGCGTTCGTGACGATGAGGCCGTCTTGCCGCACGAACGAGCCGCTCCCTTTCGATCCGCTCCCCTCCCCCTTCGGAAAACCGAGGATGAGGACGACGGCGGGCGCGCTCTGCCGGTAGAGCGCCCGGTAGTCGATCATCTGCGCGGAGAGGGGGGGGGCAGCGAGAAGGATCGCGATGAGCGCGGGAAAGAGATACCGTTTCATCGTGCGCTCCTTGTCGGGAAGGGCATGAGCGTCTCATGCCGTCAGATGTCATCCGTCTCCCGGTCGAGTTCCCGGAATGCCTTGTCCGCCCGGTCGATGATCTGCCGGCGGATCTGGTCGTTGAGGTTCTTCATCCGGGAGAGTTGCGCTCCGAAGTTCTCCATGTCGAGAACCATGAGAACGTAGGTGACGCCCGACTTGGAGACCCACCACTTCTCGAGGCGGGTGCCGGAGAGGGTCATGTCGGTGATCTGTTTGGAGACGTCCTCGACGTACTGCTCGTCCGCGGCGGCCTGACCGAATTCCTCCCCACCGGTGGTGGTGGACTGGTAGTCCTTGAACATCGCCTTGATCTGGGTCTGGAGGGCGCGGGCGATGTTCGTACGGGCCCGATTCTCCGCGGCGCTCTTGGCCAGTGCGATGTTCCGGCTCCCCTTGAAGATTCCGACCCCGCAGATGATTTCATCCTTCCCCTTCTTGAGATAGGCGTTGCAATCCTCCCGGAACCAATCGGGAGCGTCCTTGAAATCCTGATAGACTTCCGAGCTGATCCCCTTCTGCTTCGAGGCACATCCCGAAAGCGGGGGGAGCATGAGGCAGAGGGCGACGACGAATCCGATGCGTTTCATGATCTTCTCCTTTTTTCTCGGCTTGGGCATCACCGGCGGGGGACGCCCCTCCGGCGTATGTCCTCGTCAGGCGGCACGTTGTCCAAATGTCCTGTGCAGCGATCGCCCCGGAGCCTGATGAAAGGGGTTGTCGGCCAACATCTATTTCTTCCCCCAGCGCCATGTTGGGGGCTCGCCTTTGGCCCAGGCGATCGCGATCAGGAAGAGCGTAAGGAGCAGGCTCAGCAGCGTGAAGGCAATCGTTTTCTCCCGGGGCGGAAAGAGATACGTGACCAAGGAGAGGGCAGCACCATACAAGAACAAAGTTACCCAACCTTCCCATGTCGAAGGGAATCCCCAACCCCACCCATACTTCTTTGCTGGAAACCAGTATCTGGGGTTGCCTTCCTTCGATGCTGGCATGTGGTCTCCTGTTGGATGAAACATGGGAAAAACCGTTGTCCGTCTCAGATGGCGTTGGATCTTCAGCTGTCGGTCGAGAAACGGGTCAATTCGTTCACGACCTCCGGCACGACCTCGTTACAGAGTTTGGCGACACCGAGCGAGATCGAACGTTCGAGGGTGTTGCGGCCGACCTTCCGCTTCTTTCGGATATTGCGGACCACCTGGTTACGTTGCACGTCGAGGAGTTGGACGTTCAGGCGGGCATCGACCATCTGGGAACCATGGATCTCACCGGCGCGCGCAAATTCGGTGGAACACCGGATCAAGACATGGAGCCGGCGCATTTGTTCCGGGGAGACGAGGGAGACTTTCATCCCCTTGTCGGTGAGGGCGTCAAGAAGGCACATCCCGACTTCGTCGCTTTCGTTGCCCTCGACGGTGATCCCGATCTTGAGCTGGTCGCGCGTTTCGAGGAAACGGGAGACGAGCGTTTCGATTTCGACCGGGGGACGCAGGCCGGCGCCGGTGGGGTCGATGAGGCGAAGCTCGGCGTTCAGGGAGGTGCGCAGATGGAACTTGTCGAGCGCCTCGGCATAGGCCGCGAACCTGCCGAAGAGGCTGGGGCTCTCCTCCCCCTGCGTGACGAGGGTCTCGATGCTCGCATCGAGGCGGGAGAGGTGATCGAGAAGGCTACGGGCGGCGGTCTGCCGGTCGAGGAGGGCCAGGGCATAGTAGCGTCCTTCCTTCTCGTCGTGCCAGACCGCTCCGATCTGGACGCCGGAGAGGAGTTTGTCGGTGGTGACCCGGGTGATCTCCTCGACCGATTGTGCCTCTTGCGTGAGGCGCTTGCCATCCTCACCGAAGCGGTCGAAGAAACGCTGCTGATCGAGGTGGGTGCTCTCGATCTTCGCGGAGAAGATCCGGGAGATGGCGGTATAGGCCTGTTCCTCGGCCTGGGCGCGGGTCGAGCCGATGCCGACGCCGGTGAGGTAACGGGCCTGGGGATAGTTGGGGTCGTTCCCCTCGACCCAGGCGGGTGGTTTCCCGCCTGACGTCTCCTTCGGGGCTGCTGCTGTCCCTTGCGGATCGGAGGGGACCGGATGCGCGGGAGCTTCCCGGCCGGAGGACCTGCCCGCGAAGGCATCTTCGGCGTGCTGGCGCACTGCTTCCGCCTCCCCTTCGTCGAAGGTCGGCTGGGGTCTGCTCGCACATCCCGCGGGCGCGAGGAGGAAGGTGACGAGGAGAAGGATCGTTTCACGTTTCATGGGAAACTCCCTGTTTCAGAGCCCACGGGGAAGGGATCGAACGATCCATCCCACGCAGGGCACTGGCTATCTGAGCGTCCGATAGGTGACCACGGTGGCGCGCCCCGCTTCGACGTGCAGATCGGTGACCTCCCGCGTGAGGAGGAGGTTGCCGTATTGATCGAAGAATTCGATCGTGCCGTCGTAGGTGCCGGGGGGGAGGCGCATACGGGCCACGCGGATCTCCGCGGGGAGGGTGAGCCAACTCCGTTTGTCCGCCTCCTCCGTGGCCTGGTTGACGAGGCCGGCAAAGATCTTGACTGCGGCCCCGGCCAGTTCACCCTCTCTCTTCCCCACCGCCCGTTTGACCCCCTTTTCGAGCGCGTAGCCGGCGGCGAATTTCGTGGCGGCGCGGGCCACGGTCTTGGCGAAGATCCGTCCCATCCGGTCGTTGAGGGTCTGTTCCGCGATCGCGGCGATATCCTCCATGAGGCGGGTGGGGGCGCGTCGTCCTGCGATGTGGAGGGCGGAGCTGCGGATCTGATAGGGGACGCGCCTGTACTTCGGGAATGCGACCTGGAAGACGCGCCCCCCGATCGGCGGAACGATCCGTTTGGGCGTCATCCCCTGCTCGGACCAGTCCACCGAGCAGAGGGGGACGGGGAGCCCCCTGGCCGCGTAACAGGTGACGAAGAGGTCGGTCTTCTGAGGAGATTCGCCATTCTCGTGGATCAGTACGATCTCTCCCGTCTTCCGGATCGTTTCGAGATCGGGGGGAGGGATTCCAAAGGCATGGGAGAAATGCGCCACTTCGTCCTCGAAGCCGGCCAGTGCCGCGGCACGAAGGATGTCCTCCCGCAGGAAGGGGGGTGGGGGGGTGCCAAAGAGGGGTTCGTAAGCCTCCTGGTAAGCTTCGTAGCTCTTCTTGTAGGAGATCAGCGCGTCGTCATAGGCGTCAATCCCCTCCATCTCGAAGAGGAGCCCGGAGAACCAGTGGGCGAAGGCATCCTGCTCGTAACGGTTCTTGTGCTCCTCGTAGCGCGTGTTGAAGAGGGCGAGTTTTTCGTTCACCCGCCGGATCTCGACGAGGGCGTCCTCGAGGTTGTCGAGGGAGAGGTAGTTCATCGCGTTGTAGACGTTGAGGAGCACCTTCTCGAAGTCTTCCCCCGCATAATCGGTGACGACGTCGCTCGTCAGGAGGGAGGCCGCCTGCCGGGAGAGGCTGATCGTGTAGAGTTCCTCGATGCGGGCTTCCGCCCTGGACAGGGATTCGATGCTCTCCTGGTACGCCGCTGCGTAGCGTTCGAGGAGCCCCTTGTTCATGTAGTAGACGACCATGTCCCGCTCGGCATAGTCGCTGCCCTTCCCCGCCTCCACGACCTTGGCGGCGGCGGCGAAGTCTCCGGCGAGCATGTAGCGCCGCGCCTTGGCGTAGTTGGTCATCATCCCGTGTTGGCACCCCGAAAGGAGGAGGAAGAGCACGAGGATGCAGCCTCCCTGTCGGAAGCAGGAACGTGGAAGCGGATCGCGAGGGGGCGTGGGAATCATGGTGTCGATCCTGGCAGGAGCCGACGCTCACCAACCGACCTTCGACTGCTGCACGTATTTCTTGATCGCCTTCTCACCGATCCAGGCCTTGGCGTTCGTTTCGACCTCGATGAGTTCCATCGTGGTGATGTAGGCGCGGACCTGTTTGCCTTCGACGGCATCGTTCTGGGAGATGATCCAGCCGTTGAGGATGAAGTCGGCGCCCGTTTCGTTCCCCTGGGATTTCGCGGTCTCGTCACTGGCGTATTGCGCCTGATCCTCCTTTTCGCCGCGCGTGTCGGCGGATTCGGTACGGGAGGCGACGACGATCACCTCTCCCGAGTTGACGAGGGCGCTTTCGACCTGTTTCGTGAAGAACTCGTCGTTGATGTGTTCGGAGGTCTTGTTGCGGATCGGATAGAACCGGATCACCGGTTTCTTGTTCCCATGTTCCCGTTTCCAGCGTTCCAGCCAGGGGGAGGAGAGACACTGCTCGATCATCTCCTTGGCCACGAGGTTGGCGTCCGTGTCGTTCCAGTTGCCGGAGAGATCGATGCGTTCCGTCTGGCTGACGCGGGTCACGCTCCGTCCCCCTGCGCAAGCACCCAGGTACGTTGCCGAAAGGAGGAATCCCGCTACCGTGAGAAGTGCTCTTTTCCGCATCACCTTGGCTCCTGTTCGTTGGCTGTTCATCGTTTCGTTTCCTCCACCTGGCGGTCCCGCCTCGTAGCGGTTAGACAACGGAAAGGGGAGAGCGTTTCCGGGAAAGAGGGAAAAGATCTGGCGGGAGTATAGGCAAGGCGAAGGCATTCTGTCAATCGGGCGCCTCCGCGGAGAGGGGCCCGGCAACGTCGTGGAATTCCGGTAGATTCGCCGTTCGACGGGTTTCCCTTCGACCTGCGTGAAATGAAACGACGGGATTGTGTTTTTTCACACACTTTCGTGTCTCCCCTCCCCACACCCTTTCAAGACATTTTTCATTTTTCTCTTTCAAAACGGCGAGATGCAAATTGGCGACCTGATGGTCTTTTTTTGGCACCTCTCTTGCTCTGCGCCCACGCGACCGTACCGGGAGGAGGATTTCGTGAGACGGTTCAGGAGTACGGGGTGGCCCAGGCGGGGAAGCGATTTTCAGATTCGTGGAGGAGACGATGGAGAAACATGTCTCGAAGAGAATCATTGTGGCCTTTGGGTGGATCTTCCTGCTCAGCCTGCTTTGCCCCGGCAAAGGGAAGGCAGGAGAGCCCGAAGATGGCGTGAAGTTCTCCGGAGAGGTCCGCATCCGGCCCGAGGGGCGCGACAACGCCGATTTCAACTCGGATATCGATGACACCGATTTTTTCGTCGGACAACGGACACGGCTTGGCGTGTCCGCCACGTTCAAGGGGCACTACCGCGGGGTGCTCCAGATCCAGGACGTCCGCAACTGGGGAGAGGAGGCGAAACCGGGCTCGAACGAGAAGAACGTCGATCTTTACGAGGGGTATCTCGAACTCTTCGATCTTCCGGGTCACATGACCGTCCGGATCGGCCGGCAGGAACTCAAGTATGGCAATGAGCGTCTCGTGGGGGCGTTCAACTGGTCGAACGGGGGGCGCACCTTCGATGCGCTGCTCGTCCGTTTCGCGCCGGAGAAGGTGAAGCTCGATCTCTTTGCGGCGCAATACGGCCGTCGCAAAAACGTCGCGTTCCTGGATGCATCGGGAAACCCCGTCACAGACGATCAGGGGAATCCTCGGAGCGACCCTCTCACCTACGATGCCCTCCTCGGTGCCTATGCCACGCTCGGCTTTCTGCCGCACACGGATCTCGAACTCTACTTCTTCCACCGTGCGGACGGGACGAACGAAACGACGGACCAGACCCGTCAGATCTCGAGTCCCGGGTTGCGGGTGAATGGGAAGATCAAGGGCTTCAGCTATACCCTGGAAGGGGCGACGCAGTTCGGAGACGACCGTGGGATGGACCATTCCGCCTACGCGCTCGCCGTCGTGTTGGGGTACACCCTTCCTGCTGCCACTTCCCCCTATGCCAGGATCGAATACGACATGGCAAGCGGAGACGACGATCCCACGGACGCGAAGTCGAAGGAATTCGACAACTTCTTCCCCACGAACCACGGCCACTACGGCTTCATCGATTACATCGGCTGGCGCAACATGCAGGATATCCACGCCACGGTCGGCCTGCATCCGATGGAACGGCTGAATCTGCGGCTCGACTACCACAACCTGGCCCTGATGGAGGTCAAGGGGCGCTGGTCGAACGCAGGGGGGAAGACGATCGTCGGAGCGGATGCCTCCCGGTCGGGGAGCAAATACCTCGGCGATGAAATCGATTTCACGTTGATCTACAAGAGCAAGCCGAAGTTCTCCACGCTCCTCGGCTATTCGGTCTTCCTCCCAGGATCGTTCGCCAAGGCGAACCGGGGCAGCGATGCTTCCAGCTTCGGTTACCTCATGCTCGACTTCAAATTCTGAGGGCCGGATTGGGGAGACGGGGAAAGTCGAAGGACGTTCGTGTCGGTGCGATTCCAGCGGATGGGCCGGGATTCCAGGACTTTCCCGAGTTCCTGCGATTCCGGCGGTTTCGGGCTTGACTTCTCGAAAGGGAGGAAGTATAATTCTTTTCCGTGGTCGAACGCTGGCGTGCGGATCGTCGCCGGAGGGTTCCCCGCCATGCCGGCGGGATCCACGGCGAGGAGTGCGCACCACGCCGGTGGGATCCATGGGAAGCAGAGGCAACGATTCCCTCCCGGTCCTTCCTTCGGAGAGATGGCCGAGTGGTTGAAGGCGCATGATTGCTAATCATGTATACCTGTAAAGGGTATCCAGGGTTCGAATCCCTGTCTCTCCGCTCTCCAAGAAGAAGGCGTTGCGCCCGTAGCTCAACTGGATAGAGTGCTTGACTACGAATCAAGAGGTTGCAGGTTCGATTCCTGCCGGGCGCGTTCTCCATCCATGACACGAGATGTTCACTTCATGCGGTGTGCGCTCTCGGAAGCGCACAAGGCGGCGCGTTGCGGCGAGATCCCCGTGGGAGCGGTGGCGGTGCGGGGGGACCGGATCATCGCGCGGGCCCACAATGCCCGGGAAGGCCTCCACGACCCGACCGCACACGCGGAGATTCTCCTGCTCCAGAAGGCTTCCCGGAGCCTCGGGCGCTGGCGGCTGCACGATATCACGGTCTACGTCACGTTGGAGCCGTGCAGCATGTGCGCAGGCGCCCTCGTGCTGGCGAGAGTCTCGAGGCTGATCTTCGGGGCCTGGGATCCGAAGGGGGGCGCGGCCGGGAGCGTATTCCGACTGACGGACAATCCCGCCCTCAATCACCAGATCCCAACGCTCGGAGGTGTCCTCGAAGGGGGATGCGGAGATCTCCTGCGGAGCTTCTTCCAGCAGCGCCGAAGAGAGAAACGTCTTTGGAGAGATGGCCGAGAGGTCGAAGGCGGCAGATTTGAAATCTGTTGTGCGGGCGACCGCACCGGGGGTTCGAATCCCTCTCTCTCCGCTTCCAGGGAACCGATTCCGTAAGACCACGATGGGAGAACCCGGATTTTTTTCCTTTCCGATGCACGATTGCAAGGGCTCTGCCCCGTCCTCCTGAGTGAAGGGATTCGAAAAGGAGGCTGGTTGGGTTTCCGATCGTCAGGGCACGATCCCTCGGCGTCCCCCTTGACAATACGCCCTGAATATGCTACGAACGACGGGTACGAATGGCCCAGGGAACCTTCGAACGTTCACATATGTCCAAGATCGTCGATTCAGGACGTCAGGAAAAGGAGGGGGCTCCTCGGGTCGTTCACACGGTCGTGGGTATCCTGCGATACCTCGATACGACAAGGAGAGATGGCCGAGTTGGTCGAAGGCGTCAGATTCGAAATCTGATGTACGGGCAACCGTACCGGGGGTTCGAATCCCTCTCTCTCCGCTTCCGGCTGCGGTTTTCCAGATCGGGACGCAGCCGCAAAGGAAGGGAGTGCCGCGAAGCGGTGGCCCCGACATCATCAAAAATTTCCGTAGGGAGAGATGGCCGAGCGGCTGAAGGCACATGACTGGAAATCATGTATACCCGCAAGGGTATCCAGGGTTCGAATCCCTGTCTCTCCGTTCTTCGATTTGGTCGTGCTAAGCGGGGCAGTCGCGCGTCCTGAACCCAAGCGGGGCCGAATTCCCCATCGAGGCTTTCCATGCGACGGTCCCCGGCGTTGTCGGATCTCACGCAACGGCATGGTTACGAACCCTGTCAGGTCCGGAAGGAAGCAGCAGTAAGTAACTCATCCGTGTGCCGTGGGTTTTCTGATGTAAGCGTCGGGTGATCCGGAGCGGGATCGCCGACATGGGGTGCACGGCCAGCCCCTTTCGCCCTCGCCGGGGTGGATCGAATCCGATCCACCTCCGAAGCGGGGGACCGCCCAACCGGAAGAGGAACGCTACGCGCATCGAGCGCATGGAGAACATTCCGTGTCCTATCTCGTCCTTGCCCGGAAGTGGCGCCCTCAGACCTTCGAGGATGTCGTCGGCCAGGAACACGTCACGAAGACCCTTCACAACGCAATCCTGCAAGATCGAGTCGCCCACGCCTACCTCTTCACCGGGGTTCGCGGGGTCGGGAAGACGACGGTCGCCAGAATCTTCGCCAAGGTGCTCAATTGCCGCGGTTCCGGCCGGAA
Source organism: uncultured bacterium (assembly GCA_964616915.1). GTDB lineage: Bacteria > Myxococcota_A > CAZTSL01 > CAZTSL01 > CAZTSL01 > CAZTSL01. The sequence continues at coordinate 1,598 of CAZTSL010000025.1, read as the reverse complement.
ACCGTGTGATGCGTGTGTCTCGTGCCGGGAGATCATGGCGGGCAACTCCGCCGACGTCTTCGAGATCGACGGTGCCTCGAACACGAGCGTGGACGACGTGCGCGCCCTCAAGGAGAACATCAAGTACCTCCCCTCGCACGGTGCCTACAAGATCTACATCATCGATGAAGTCCACATGCTCTCCAACAGCGCCTTCAACGCGCTGCTCAAGACGCTGGAGGAACCCCCCAAGCACGTGGTCTTCATCTTTGCGACGACCGAGCCCCACAAAATTCCGGATACGGTGCCCTCCCGCTGCCAGCGGTTCGACTTCAAGCGGGTTCCCACGCCGAAGATCGTGGCCCGGCTCGAAAAGATCCTCGCAGCCGAAGGGATCGCGATCGAACGGGACGGCATCGAAGCGATCGCCCGCGCGGCGGAAGGGAGCCTGCGCGATGCGCTCTCGATCCTCGACCAGATCATCGCCTGGGGGGCGGGACAAGATCCCGGCGCCGAGCGGCTCACGATCTCGGGGGACGCGGTGCGTGCCTTTCTCGGCGAGGTCGATCGCCAGATCCTTCTCGATCTCGTCTGCGCGATCCTCGACCGCGCGCCCGGCACCGCGCTCCAGATCATCGGACGGGCCCACGAGGCTGGATACGACTTCAAGCAGTTCTCCGCCCATCTCGTCTCCTGGATCCGGAACCTGACGGTCATCCGGCTCGTGGAGGCGCCGCGGGCACTCGTGGAACTCGACGAAGAGACGATCCGGCGGCTCGAAGAGCGGGTGGCGGGGGTGAGCCTGCCGACGTTGGAACAGATGTTCGCCCTTGCGCTGGCGGGCGACGAACAGGTCCAACGCTCCGAACATCCGAGGATCGTACTCGAGATGACCGTGGTCCGTCTCGCCACCCTGGAGGATCTCGTGCCGATCCGCGAGATCCTGGGCTACGTGCGTCAGCTCGAGCAGCGGATCGCTTCACCTCGAGGCGCCACGGGAGAGGGGACGCCTCCTCCCCAGCCATCGAAACCCGCACTGACCGTGGTGCCGGGGGGACGCGCTCCGGAAAGGGGAGGAAACGCGCCGGATCGGCAAGCCGCCCACGAGGCCCCCCCCTCCCCTCCCCGGGCAGAGGGGATGGAACTGATCGAGCGGATCGCCACGGTGGCGGAGAAACGACGCTTCGGACGGCTGGCCGCCTTCCTCGAGCATGCCTTGATCCGGAAGCTCGAGGAGGGGGCGATCCACCTCACCTGTCCCCCCGAATACACCGCACAGTTGAAGATCGCCTGGGACGAGGAGACGGCCGCCACCTTCGAGCGGATCTACGAAGAGGCGTTCGGCCGGAAGATCCGTGCGAAGTTCGCCCCTCCACCCCGCCAGAACGAAGGAGGGGGAACTTCCGCTCCTCCTCCTCCGAAGCGCCGAAGACCCTCCGGGCAGCGCACGGGCCTCCATGCCCAGCCACAGCAATCCCCCCCCATGCGCTCCCGGATCTCCTCGGCGCCCGCGGAAAGATCCCAGACCCCGGCGAGGGAGAGACGGAAGATCGATGCCACACCGGAAGGGACCGGGAGGGAGGAGCCGGCACCCCCGCCCCGGCCCGCCCCGGCTCCCT
>CAZTSL010000024.1:0-41994 GCA_964616915.1 uncultured bacterium | reverse complement strand
CTCTTGCCTCCCGCAGCGTTTGGGGGGCTTCCCCCGAACACGCTCTTGCCGGGAGGATCGCGCCCTCTCGCCTGGATCGTGGCGGACAATGGGGAGGAATCGGCGGCCTGTCTCATCGGTGAGCATCCCGGCATCTCCGATTCGGATGCCCGGACGACCGCAAGGATCCTGTGCGACGAACTGCGCGCGCGCAAGGTCGCGGTGGGACAGCCCGTGACGGCGGCGGGTTCGGCTACGAGCGCGTACCGCTCCACACTGGAGCGGCTGGGCACTTCGCTCATCCTGACCTTTGCCTATGAGTCCCCTGTCGGAAGGACGGTGAAGTCGGAGCGGATCCAGTTGCGCGGCATCGAAGAGGTGCCCACCGTGGCCCCCAGGCTCGCGGAGGCGCTCGTGACGGGAAAATCGCTGGCCAAGACCGAGGAGGTGGGGGAACTCGTCGGGGAAGAGACGGATACGTTCAAGCAGAAGAGCGGCCACGCTCTCAAGGGGATGGGGCTCGGCGTGATCACGGTACCGGGAACCGGCGTCGTCGGCGCCCCGGCCATCGATGCGCATTGGTTCTACGAAACGCCCGATTTCGGGTTGGGTACGAACTTCCGCTTCGGGGGGATTCCGGGCGACAATGCACTCCTCTACCTCAACTGGAGCCTGGGGGGACGCTACTTCTTCACCCGGCGCAACATCACCCCCTTCGTCGGGGGGGGGATGTTCGGGCATCTCCTGACCGTAAAGAGCGCGGATCTCCGGAGCAACGACGACAAGTTCTCCGATACGACCGCGGGGATCGGTGCGTATCTCGCCGGGGGGATCGAGTTCCTTCGCCTCTACGAGGCCCACCTCACCCTCGAGGTCCGGGTCGATCTTCCCTTCGGAAAGCTCGAGGACGAGGGGGAATCCCACTATGCGGTCCCGATCTCCCTCTTCCTCGGGGTTTCCTTCTGAGGCGCATCGGGACGCTGGCTAAGACGCATCGGGGCGCTGCTCCTCTGCCCCCGGGGTGGCCCGGAGACGACCGCGTGGTAGAGCCGTTCGATCCGGTCGCAGAAGCGCTCCCATCCGTACCGGTCGGCCCATGCCTTTCCAGCGGCGATGAAGTGCTCCCGGGTCTCGCGGCTCTGGAGCATCCGGCGCATCCCTTCCTGGAGTGCTGCAGCATCGCTTCCCGGTGCCCAGAGCACGGCCGGCCCCAGCACCTCCCGAAGCGCCGCGGATGCGGGGGAAGCCACCACGGGAAGCCCGGCACGCATCGCTTCGAGCGGGGGGAAGCCGAAGCCCTCGCAACGAGAGGCGACGACGAGAAAGGTGGCCGCCCGGTAGAGGCGGGCAAGCTGCGCGTCGGGGAGGAATCCGAGAAGACGCACCCGTCCGCCAAGACCGCGACGCTCGATCTCCCGTTCGAGTTCCGCCCGATCGAGGATCTCCCCAACGAGGTAGAGATCGAGGGGAAATTCGCGGAAGGCATCGAGGAGGATCTCCAGCCCCTTACGGGGTTCCGTCGTCCCAACGTGTAGCGCGAAGGGACGCCCGGCGGGCACCGCGCCAGCGGGGATCGGCAGCGAGGGAATCCCCGGGGGGATCACGTGAACCCTTCCCCCGATCCCGGGAAAGCGCCGGGAAAGCGCTCCGGCCACCCGGGTGGTGTGCGTCACGATCGCCCGGCTGCGCCGCAGGATCAGGGGGAGGAGACGATGGAAGTGGGCCCGCTGCATCCAGGAACTCCCCTGCGGAAACGTCAAGGGGGAAAGATCGTGGATCGTCACGACCTGCGGGACCGGAAGGGTGGGAAACGCACAGCCGTACGGCGTCACGACGTGGAGGAGTTCCGCTCCGATCCGTTCGGAGAGCGCACGGGGAAGGAGGAGATTCGGGAGAATGAACTTCCCCAGACGCCCCATCGGCCGGGGAAGGTGATAGCGCTCACAGGGAAGGTCGGAGAATCCCTCCGAGCCCTCCTCATCGATGAGAAGAAGGGAGATGTCGCCCCGCCCGGCCAGGTGCCGGGCCATTTCATGGGCATAGCGCCACGAGCCGGCACGGCGGTGATGGAGAAAGGCCACGAGCAGCGCAACCCGGATCAGGACTCCGCTCCTTCGTACCGCCGGCGAAGCGCCTCCACCACGGAAGGGTCGGCAAGTGTCGTCGTATCGCCGAGCGCCTTCCCTTCCGCGATCTCCCGGAGCAGACGGCGCATGATCTTGCCGCTGCGGGTCTTGGGGAGTTCGGCCGTGAAGATGAGGTCGTCGGGGCGGGCGATGGCGCCGATCTTGCGGGTGACGTGCGCCTTGAGGCGTTCCGCTTCTTGCGGGGTGGGTTCGATACCCTCCTTGAGCGTCACGAAGGCGGCGATCGCCTCCCCTTTGAGGTCATGGGTTCTCCCCACGACCGCGGCCTCGGCCACGTCAGGGTGATCGACGAGGGCGGATTCCACCTCCATCGTGCTCAGACGGTGTCCGGAGATGTTCATGACGTCATCGACCCGCCCCAGAAGCCAGAAGTAGCCCTCCTCGTCCTGTTTGCACCCGTCTCCCGTGAAGTAGCGCCCCGGGAAACGTTGCCAGTATTGGGCCACGTAGCGATCCGGATCTCCGTAGATCCCGCGCAGCATCGAGGGCCATGGGCGTTCGATCACGAGGTAGCCTGCCCCTTCCCCCTTGGGGATGGGATTCCCGGCGTCATCGACGACCCTGGCCTCGATCGTGGGGAAGGGAAAGGTCGCCGAACCCGGTTTCGTCTCGGTGATCCCGGGGAGCGGGGAGATCATGATCGCCCCGGTCTCGGTCTGCCACCAGGTGTCTACGATCGGACATTTTCCACCTCCGATATGTTCGTGGTACCACATCCATGCTTCTGGATTGATCGGTTCACCTACGGTTCCCAGTAACCGGAGGGAAGAGAGATCGTGGCGTTTCGGATATTCCGTTCCCATCCGCATGAAGGCGCGGATCGCGGTGGGGGCGGTATAGAAGATGTTGACGCGATACTTCTCGACGATCTGCCAGAGACGGTCCCAATCGGGAAAGTCGGGCGCCCCTTCGTACATGACGCCCGTGGTGCCGTTGGCCAGGGGACCATAGACGATGTAGCTGTGCCCGGTGACCCAGCCGATATCGGCGGCACACCAGTAGACGTCCTCCTCCTTGATGTCGAAGATCATCCGGTGCGTCGTGGCGGTGCCGACCATGTAGCCGCCGGTCGTGTGGATGATCCCCTTCGGTTTTCCCGTCGTGCCGCTCGTATAGAGGAGGTAGAGCATCGCTTCGGAATCGAGGGGTTCCGGCTCGCAGTGTGCGGATGCGTCGGCCATCAGCGTATGCCACCAGAGATCCCGTCCCGGCGTCATCGGGACCTCCTGGCCGGTTCGCTTCACGACGATCACCCGTTCCACCCCCGAGGTCCGCGAGAGGGCCTCGTCCGTGTTCTCCTTGAGGGGAACGATCTTGCCCCGCCGCCAGGCCCCGTCGGCCGTCACGACGATCTTCCCCTGGCAGTCGGCGATGCGGTCGGCGAGACTTTCGGCACTGAATCCCCCGAAGACAACGCTGTGGGGGGCTCCGATTCGCGCGCAGGCGAGCATCGCGATCGGCAGTTCGGGGATCATCCCGAGATAGATCGTGACGCGGTCGCCCCGTTTCACCCCCTGTGCCTTGAGGACGTTGGCGAACTTGCAGACCTCGCGGTGGAGATCGCCGTAGGTGAGCACCCGCGTGTCCCCCGGTTCCCCTTCCCAGAGGAAGGCGGCCTTGTTGCGCCGCCACGAGGAAAGATGCCGGTCGAGGCAGTTGACCGTGATGTTCGTCGTGGCATGGACGAACCATTTCGCATGGGGGGGATCCCAGTCGAGGACCCGGTCCCATTTCCGGAACCAGGTGAAGTTCTCCGCCTGTGCGGCCCACCATCCTTCCGGATCCCGTCGTGCCGCCTCATAGATCCCGGGATCCTTCACGTTCGCCCTTTTCCGGAACGCCTCACTCGGCGCGAAGCGGCGGTTTTCCTGAAGGAGGGCTTCGATTCTCGATTTCCCTTCTCCCACGATGAGGCTCCTTTTCGGTTTGGGTTCGTTTGGTTGCAGGATCTTCCCTCTTTGGCTCAGGCGGCGCTCTGCGCCGCGCCAAGCCGCGCCAGTTCGTCGGCGCGTTCATTCTCCGTCACGCCGGCATGGGCCGGCACCTTGACGAATTCCACGGAGGCGAAATCCGCGATCAGCGAGCGGATCTCCGCAATCAGATCGAGGTTTTCCTTCGCCTTCCAGCCACCGGCCAGAACACCGATCACATAGGTACTGTCCGTGTGGATCCGGACGGGGAGCTTGCGGTTTCGGATCGTCTCGAGGGCGACCTTGACGGCGGTGAGTTCCGCCACGTTGTTCGTGGCGACCCCCAGCGCGCGCGAGATCTCCTTGCGGTGGGCCCGGTAGAGCAAGACGACGCCAAGCCCTGCCGGTCCTGGATTTCCGGAGGATGCTCCATCCGTATAGACCGTGATCACGTCTTCCCCCCTTTCTTCATCCATCGGTTTCACGTCTCTCTCCTGCCTGGACCTTCTACGGGACGATCCGGAAGGTGGCGGCTCCGGAAGCCTGGAGGCGATGCGTCCGCGAAACCGCGTCAGGCGGTGTGGCCGATCGTCAGGACGGCCGCGCCACGGATCTGGCCCGCGGCGAGTCGATCGAGGGCGAGGTTCGCTTCCTCGAGGGGGAAGGTCGTCACATCGGTCCGAACCGGCACCAGCGGCGCGACCTTGAAGAACTCGCTTCCGTCGTGGCGGGTCAGGTTCGCCACCGATCGGAGGATTCGTTCCTCCCAGAGGCGTCGGTAAGGGAAGGCCGGAATGTCGCTCATGTGGATCCCGGCGCACACGACGACCCCCCCCTTCGTCACCGCGGCGAGTGCCCGCGGGACGAGTTCTCCGACGGGCGCGAAGATGATCGCGGCATCGAGGGATTCCGGAGGCGTTTCATCCGATCCTCCTGCCCACTCCGCGCCCAGTTCCCGCGCGAACGCCTGCCCCTCCCGGTCCCCGGGACGGGTGAAGGCAAAGAGACGGCGCCCTTCGAAGAGGGCAACCTGGGCGATGATGTGGGCCGCCGCACCGAAACCGTAGAGACCAAGACGCTCCCGCCCCTGCGTCATCCGGTAGGCGCGGTACCCGATCAGTCCCGCGCACAGCAGGGGCGCGGCATGGATTCCGGAGAAACCGGCGGGGATCGGAAAGGTATAGCGCGCATCTGCAACGGTGTACTCCGCAAAACCGCCGTCCCGGTGATAGCCGGTGAAGGTGGCCCGATCGCAGAGGTTTTCCCGGCCGCTGCGACAAAAGGAGCAGACCCCGCACGTCCCGGCCAGCCAGGGGACCCCGACCCGCATCCCCACGGGGGGATCCTCGACCCCTTCCCCCCGCTCCACGACCTTCCCCACGATCTCGTGGCCCAGAATCAACGGGAATCTCGGAGCAACGAGTTCGCCGTCGCGGATGTGGAGATCGGTACGGCATACCGCGCACGCTTCGACGCGGATCAAGAGATCCTCCGGACCGGGACGCGGTTCGGGCACTTCGCGCAGAACGAGCGGTTCCCCGACCCGTTCGAGCTGCATCGCATGCATCTTCTCCCCCCTTTCCAGGGTAGTGGGGAAGCGGTTTGTTCCCCGCATCTTCCCCTTTTCCAGTTCGTCGTCTCCCTGCGCTCCCCCTGATTTCCTCTCGGGGAGGGGGGGGGCACACCCCTCTTCACCCCTGGAGGACCTTCCGGATGCGGGGGAGCGCCCAATCGATGTCGGCCTTCTCGATCACGAGGGGGGGCGAAAAACGGATCACCTGTTCATGCGTCTCCTTGGCGAGGATCCCCTCGGAAAAGAGCCGCTCGCAGAAGGGACGGGCCGACCCCGATGCCGCCTTGATCTCGACGCCGATGAAGAGCCCCTTTCCCCGGACCTCCTCGATGTGGGGACTGTCGATCTTGCGCAGCGCCTCGAGGAAGTAGTGCCCAAGCTCGAAGGAACGCTGGGGCAGATGCTCCTCCTCGACGACGGCGAGTGCCGCGATCCCGATCGCCGAAGCGAGCGGGTTCCCTCCGAAGGTGGAGCCGTGATCCCCGGGACGGAAGACACCGAGGACATCCTGGCGGCCGAGGAGGGCGGAGACGGGATAAAGCCCCCCCCCGAGCGCCTTGCCCACGACGAGGAGATCGGGGCGCACCCCCTCGTGGTCACAGGCGAACATCCGTCCCGTCCGACCGAAACCGGTCTGGATCTCGTCCGCCACGAAGAGGACGTCGTGCGCGCGGCAGATCTCGAAGCATGCGCGCAGATACCCTTGCGGCGGAACGATGACCCCCCCCTCCCCCTGGACCGGCTCGACGAGGAAGGCCACGGTGTTCGGCGTGATCGCCTCCCGCAGGGCCTCTGCATCGCCGTAGGGGACGATCTTGAAGCCGGGGGTGAAGGGACCAAAACCACGGCGGTACTGTTCCTCCGTGGAGAAACCGACGATCGTGGTCGTGCGACCGTGGAAGTTGTTCGTACAGGCGATGATCTCCGCCCGATCCGCTTCCACGCCCTTCACTTCGTATCCCCACTTGCGCGCAGCCTTGATCGCGGTCTCCACCCCCTCGGCGCCGGAGTTCATCGGCAGGGCCTTGGGCTGCCCCGCAAGCCGGCAGAGCTTTTCGAGGAAATCGCCGAGGCGGTCGTTGTGAAAGGCGCGGCTCGTGAGGGTGACCCGATCGAGCTGTTCCCTGGCCGCCGCCACGATCCGGGGGTGGACGTGTCCCTGGTTCAACGCGGAGTAAGCCGCCAGACAGTCGAGGTACTTCTTCCCCTCGACGTCCCAGACCCATACCCCCTGCGCCCGTTCGATCACCACCTCGAGGGGATGATAGTTCCGGGCACTCCACTTTTCCGTCTTCTCGATGATCTGCTGGGTTCGGTTCATCGTGTTCCTTTCGAGATTGCAACGTCGTCTTCCGAACGATTCGTGTCGTCGTCGAGTTCGGCTTCGAGTTCCATGAGAATGCGGGAGAATTCCTCTCCTGTCTCTTCCACGGCGCAATGGGAGGAAGCCTCGGCTTTTTCGGCCAGCTCCGCGAAACGGCGCTCGGTGCGCAGGAGGAGGGCAAGGAGTCGGCTCCGCTCGATCTCGATGCGGCGGAATTTCTCGAAGAGGCCCTCCTCCCGTTTCCGTTCTGCGATCAGTGTTTCGAGCGTATCGGGATCGGTCTCTTCTTCGATCCGCCGTTCGAGGCGTTTGATCCGCCCATAGACCTCCCCGAGCCTGACGCCGGCGAGGAAGGCGCTCATCTCTTCGATCTCGGAGATCACGATGTGCAGCGTACGGGTGAGTTCGTCGAAGTGATCCCTTCGAGATTCCTTTTCGGGGGGGAAGTGGAGGGAGAGACGATCGACGGCGCGGATCACCGAAACGAGGATCTCCTTCAAATTCGGGGTACGGGTCGCCATCACCCTCCCGCCGAGCCGTTGCTGGAGTGCTTCGCTGGGGAGGGAGAAGGTCGCGCGGTGAATCCGCTCGATCACCGGGGTCATCGACTTCGACGAACGCCGGAGCCACCGGGGTCGTCTCCGCTCGACATGGGTGACGACCCCAATTTTCCTGAGGAGGGCGTTGAGGCGAGCGGCAGGCTCGATCCCGATCCCTTCGATGAGGGGGGTCGGCAACCGCCGCCCGCGCCGCCGTTCCTCCTTGGAGTAGAGGCGGATGTCGCCCGTGAGGATATCGAGTTCTTTCTCCGGGTTCCCCGAGAGGTTGCGGACCACCGCCGTGAACCGTTCCATCACCTCCATCTCTTCGGGGATCTTGCGCAGGATGATCCGGTAGTCCCCCCCTCCCGCCGGATCGAAGACGATATCCCGCTCTCCGCAGGAGAAACAGATCGTGAACGTTTCAGGCATCGGTTCGTTGCAAAAGAGGCAACGTTTCATGGAGGGGCGTTCGGGCACGGCCTTGCGGGCGAGGATCGACGATACGGCCTCCGCGGTGGGGGGACGATCCTCGATCGGTCCAAGGAGGCGTACGATCAACTCCGCGAGCCATGGCGAGAGATCGGGACGATCCTTCCGGGGATCGGGGGGGGAGGCCTCACGCTCCCCGAAGAGCCGGGAGAAGCCGGAAAAGGGCAGCCGGCCGCAGAGGGCCCGATAGAGGAGGACGCCGAGGGAGAAGAGGTCACTCCTCGGTTCGGGAGGGAAGCCCCGGACCAGTTCGGGTGCGATATACTCCGGAGTTCCCACGACCATACTCGTCGTGGTGAGTCCCACCACCCCCTGGAAACGGGCGGAACCGAAGTCACAGAGAAGCACCTTCCCCGCCGCGTCCCGCAACAGATTCTGCGGTTTGAGGTCCCGGTGGATGATCCCCTTGCGATGGGCATGGGTCAGGGCCCGGCAGATCGCGGCCGTGGTCTCGATCACCTCCGCTTCCCCCTCTGGGTGCCACGCTTCGAGGTTCCCGCCGGGGCAGTAGGCCATCACGATCGCCAGGCGCTCCCGATCGGTGACGAGATCATAGACCGGCACGATGTTCGGGTGTCGCAGGTTCCGAACGATGGCGACCTCCCGGCGGAAGCGCTCGCGCACCACGGCATCGGCGGCAAGATGGGGAAGGAGCACCTTGAGGGCGACCTCCCCCTCCTTCCCCCTTCCCCGGTACACGGCCGCAGTGGCACCCAGAGCGATCTCTTCGATCACCTCGTAGGGTCCGATTCGGTTGGGAATGCTGGAAGTACCGGACAGAGCAGCTGGCGCCATGGGCCGATCCTCGACGCTGATGCCGGATGCGGCGGGATTCCATCATCCGGGGGACGATGTGGCGAGAGCCTTCCCTTCCTTCAGGCGCGATATTTCCGCAGTCGCCGGGCATTGGCCAGCGCCAACGGCATGACGTGAACCATCGGCATTCTGCCGAGCCCTCCATGGATACAGGCACGTTCGTGGAATTCCGTGACGCCGTCGGGGCGGCACCAGCGGCTGTGGAGGAGCAGGGGGACGGGATGCCAACTGTGCGTGCCCATGGCCGCAGGAGTGGAGTGGTCCCCGGTGACGACGATCACGTCCGGAGATCGTTCCCGGATCCGGGGGATCACCCGGTCCACCGCCTCGATCGCCGCAATCTTCCCTGCCACGTCCCGATCCTCCCCGAAGGTATCGGTCTGCTTGAAGAGGATGTGGAAGAGATCGTAGTTTTCGTACTCCTCGAGAAAGATGTCGATCTTCTCGTCGAGATTTCGGGGGATACGGGACACGTCCATCCCGAGGAGGCGGGAAAGGCCCCGATACATCGGATACTGGGCGATCGTGAGGGCCTTGAGTTTGAAACGGTCGCCAATGCTCGGGATCTTCTGGCACTTGTCGAAGCCGCGCAGGAGGAGGAAGTTGGCCTTCTTCTCGTTTCTCAGGAGGTTGCGGACCTGGATCAGGAAATCGGTGACGAGTTCCGCGGTCCGTTCCCCTTTCGCCGTGAGCGCCTGAGGAGGAAGGGGTTTCTCCCCGATCACCTGGGGATCGGTCTCCTGGATCTCGGGGGAGAGATGCTCCCCCCGCAGGATGAAGACCGCCCGGTGATCGCTCTCCGTGAGGAAGAAGAATTCCACGGGCAACTTCACCGACTTCTGGATCTTTTCCGCCAACCGGCGGTTCTCCTCGGTGGTGAGCCGTCCCGCCCGGCGATCGATGAGCACCCCCTCCTCATCGACCGTGGCGAAGTTGGCGCGCGCGGCAAGATCCCATTCCGTGAGCGGAAAGTCGATCCCCAGCGCGGAGAGGAGCCCCCGCCCGATCTGGTGCTGGAAGGGGTCGTAGCCGAGGAGGGCCAGCTGCGAGGGACCACTCCCCGGTGTCACGCCCGGCGCGATCGGATCGAGCATGCCGCAGATCGACGCCCGCGTAAGGGCATCGAGGTTCGGCGTATCCGCTGCCTCGAGTTCCGTGCGTCCCGTTTCGTCGAAAGGATATCCCCCGAGCCCATCGAGCACGAGAAAGACCATCTTCGTCGTGTTCGTGAGCACGAGGCTGTCGATGAATGTTTCGTTCATCATGACCCTCGAATCCTACCCATTGAGGTTGACGTTCGGATAAGGTCCCCATCTTAGCACATTTCACACCCTCCCTACAATTCCTTTTCTTCACCTGCATCCGAGCCCGGTCGCATCGAAGTTCCAGGCCCCCTCGGCCCTTGCGACGAAACCCTCTTGACATCTTGCATTCGCTCGGGAATGATAGGGACGCTTTTCGGGCCGGAAAGGAGTCGGGAACGATCGGCCGAGGACAGGAACCGCGATGAACTTCCAGGAATTGATCTTTGCGTTGGAGCGCTTCTGGGGAGACCAGGGGTGCATCGTCATGCAACCCTACGACCTCGAAGTGGGGGCCGGGACGATGAGCCCGGCGACCTTCCTGCGCGTGCTGGGGCCGGAACCGTGGAACGTGGCGTACGTCCAGCCCTCGCGGCGCCCCGTCGATGGACGTTACGGGGAGAATCCGAACCGGCTTCAACATTACTATCAGTACCAGGTCATCATGAAGCCCTCCCCCCTCGAGATCCAGGAGATCTACCTCGAAAGTCTTCAAGGGATCGGGATCGATCCAGGACACCACGACATCCGCTTCGTGGAAGACAACTGGGAGTCGCCCACCCTCGGAGCGTGGGGGATCGGCTGGGAGGTCTGGCTCGACGGGATGGAGATCACCCAGTTCACCTATTTCCAGCAGGCAGGGGGCCTCGATGTCAAGCCGGTCGCCGTGGAGATCACCTACGGCCTCGAACGGCTGGCGATGTACCTCCAGGGCGTGGACGACGTCTTCGCCCTGACCTGGGTGGAAGGGATCACCTACGGCGACGTCTTCCACCAGAACGAGGTGGAGCAGTCCCGCTACAACTTCGACGTCTCGGACCCCGAATTCCTCTCGACGCTCTTCGACCTCTACGAGAAGGAGGCGGGGCGGCTCTGCGACCGCGAGTTGATCCTGCCGGCCTACGACTACTGTCTCAAGTGCTCGCACGTCTTCAACCTCCTCGATGCGCGAGGGGCGATCAGCGTGACGGAGCGGATGGGCTATATCCTGCGGGTACGCAATCTGACGCGCCGCTGCGCCGAGGCGTACCTCGCGTCGCGGGAGCGGCTCGGCTTCCCGCTCCTTCGGGAGGTGCGCGATGCAGGGTGAGTTGCTCTTCGAGATCGGGCTCGAGGAGATGCCCTACGACTTTCTGGCCGGGATCACGACGACGCTTGCCGCCCGCTTCCGGGAGGCGATGGCCGGCTGCCATGTCCCGCTCGAACGGGTGGAAGCCTTCGCAACCCCCCGCCGTCTCCTTCTCGTGGCCGAAGGGATGGCGCCTCGTGCCGCAGACCGGAGGATCGAGAAGTTCGGCCCCGCCAGACGGATCGCCTTCGACGAGCAGGGCGCACCCACGAAGGCGGCGCTCGGATTCGCCCGCAGCCAGGGAGTGGCGGTGGAGGAACTGCAAATCCGGGACACCCCCAGGGGAGAGTGCCTCTACGTGGAGCGGCTCGAAAGGGGCGCGCCGACCCCACAGATCGTGGCCGAAGAACTCCCCCGCCTTCTCCTCTCGCTCCCGATCCCCAAGGCGATGCGCTGGGGAGACCTCGACATCCGTTTCGTCCGCCCCGTCCATTGGATCCTCTGCCTCTTCGAGGGGAAAGTCGTTCCCTTCACCTTCGCCGGGATCGAAAGCGGGAACGAGACTTTCGGACACCGCTTCTCCAGGGTGAAACGGATGGCAGTCTCGGGTTTTTCCGACTACCGGGAGAAGGTCGCCAGAGCCTCGGTGGTCCTCGATGCCGCGGAGCGCAAGCGGATCATCGAGGAACGGATCTCGGCCCTTGCCGCCGAGGCGGGCGGAGACGTCGTCGAGGATCCCCCCCTCCTCGACGAGGTCTGCTACCTGACCGAGTACCCCTCCGCCGTGCTCGGGCACTTCGATCCGAAATTCCTCGAACTCCCCCGCGAGGTGCTCATCTCCTCGATGCGCTCTCATCAGCGCTATTTCTCCGTGGAGCATCGCGAAACGGGCGCGCTGCTGCCCTGCTTCATCACGGTGAACAATACGCTCGCCCAGGATCTCTCGATCGTGCGCAAGGGAAACGAGCGGGTACTCGCCGCGCGGCTGACCGACGCGGCCTTCTTCTTCAAGCAGGATGTGCGCACCCCCCTCGAAGAACGGGTCCATTCCCTGGAACGGGTCGTCTTCCAGGCCCAGTTGGGTACCCTCTTCGACAAGGTCCAACGGATCCAGAAGCTGGCCCTTCGGATCACCGAACGGGTCGCAGAGGAGCGCAACGAGGTGGACGAGGCGTTCAAGTCGCGCGTCCTGCGGGCAGCCTGGCTCTCCAAGGCGGACCTGCGCACCGAGATGGTGGGGGAGTTCCCCAACCTTCAGGGCTTCATGGGGAGCGTCTACGCGCGCCACGACGGCGAAGATCCCCGGGTGGCGCAGGCGATCCGGGAACACTACCTCCCGGTGCAGGCGTATGGGCCAATCCCCGCCTCCCTCGAGGGAGCGATCCTGGCCCTGGCGGACAAAGGGGATACCCTTGCGGGGATCTTCGGCATCGGCGAGGAACCGACCGGAACCCGCGATCCCTTCGGGTTGCGACGCGCCGCGATCGGGATGATCCGCATCCTTCTCGAGTCGAGACTCCACGTCCCCCTCGAGACGATCGTGGCCGACGCGCTCGATCTCCTCTCCGACCGGATCACCCGGCCTGTGGCGGAGACGAAACGCGCCCTCCTCCATTTCCTCGAGGAACGACTCCGCAACCATCTCGTGGAACGAGAAGGGCATCCATCCGATGTCGTGGCCGCAGCACTCGCCGTCTCCTGGGGAAACCTCCCCGACACCCAGGAACGGATCGCGGCGCTCGAACGGTTCAAGGGCGCCCCCGACTTCCAGGCGCTCGTGGTCGCAGTGAAAAGGACCCTGGGCATCCTCGGCGATTTTCACCCCGAGGAAGGGGTCGATCCCGAACGGTTCGAAGACGATGCGGAACGACGGCTCTTCGACGCAGTGCGGGAGACCGAGGCACAGATCACATCGCTCTCCCCAGAGGCGGCGCTCGAACGTCTGGCACGCCTCAAGACGCCGATCGACGACTTCTTCGATGCCGTCATGGTCAATGTCGAGGATGAGCGGATCCGTCACAACCGCCTCACCCTCCTTGCCCGGGTCGCTTCGGTCTTGTGCAGCGTTGCGGACATCTCCAAAATCATGGTGACGTGAACATCTGGAGGCAATCATGAAATATGTCTATTCCTTCGGTGCAGGGAAGGCGGAAGGCCGCGCGGCGATGAAGGACCTCCTGGGCGGCAAGGGCGCCAATCTCGCGGAGATGGCCAGGCTCGGCCTCCCCGTTCCGGCCGGGTTCACGATCTCGACGGAGGTCTGCACCTACTTCTACGCGCACGATCACGCCTATCCCCCCGAACTCGAGGCGCAGGTCACAGCCGCCCTGGCCAAGGTCGAGGAGACGATGGGTGCCCGTTTCGGCGATCCGAAGAATCCCCTCCTCGTCTCCGTCCGTTCCGGCGCCCGGCAGTCGATGCCGGGGATGATGGACACCGTCCTCAACCTCGGGCTCAACGAGGTCACCCTTCAAGGCCTCATCGCCAAGACGAACAACCCGCGTTTCGCCTGGGATACCTACCGGCGCTTCGTCCAGATGTACGGCGACGTGGTTCTCGGGCTCAAACCGACGGACAAGAAGGAACGCGACCCCTTCGAGGTCCTGATCGACGCGCGGAAACACGAACGTGGCGTCACGAGCGACACCGATCTCACCGCCGAGGACTTCGAGGCCCTCGTGCACGAATTCAAGGCGGAGATCAAGCGGAGGACCGGCCACGACTTCCCGGAGGATCCGCACGAGCAACTCTGGGGCGCGATCGGGGCGGTCTTCGGTTCCTGGAACAACGATCGGGCGATCACCTACCGCCGCTTGAACAAGATCCCCGACGAGTGGGGCACCGCGGTCAACGTCGTGGCCATGGTCTACGGCAACATGGGGGATACGAGCGCAACAGGGGTGGCCTTCACCCGCGACCCCTCCACCGGTGAGAAGAAGCTCACCGGAGAATTCCTCATAAACGCCCAGGGGGAGGACGTCGTGGCCGGTATCCGCAATGCACGTCCCATCGAGGAACTCGCCGAGGTCATGCCCCAGGCCCACCGGGAACTCCTCCAGATCTGCCGGATCCTCGAGGCGCACTACCGCAACATGCAGGACGTCGAGTTCACGATCCAGGAGGGGAAACTCTGGATGCTCCAGACCCGCTCGGGGAAACGAACCGGGATCGCCGCCGTACGGATCGCCACGGAGATGGTCGAAGAGGGACTCATCCCGGAGCGTGAGGCGATCCTCCTCGTCGAGCCCGATCAGCTCAACCATCTCCTGCGCCCCATCTTCGACCCCGAGAGCAAGCGGAAAGCGGTCGCCGAAGCGCGCTGCGTGGCCAGGGGACTCGCGGCAGGGCCGGGTGCGGCCTGCGGGCATGTCGTCCTCAACGCCGAGGATGCCGAGACGCGAAAGCGGGAAAATCCCACGAAACCCCTCATCCTCGTCCGCGAGGAGACCTCTCCCGAGGATATCAAGGGGATGAACGCCGCAGAGGGGATCCTCACCGCCCGGGGTGGACTCACCTCCCACGCCGCCCTCGTGGGGCGCCAGATGGGGAAGGTCTGCGTGGTCGGCACCGAAGCCCTCAAGATCGACTACCAGGCGGGAGAGATTCGCGTCTCCGGACACGTCATCCGCGACGACGACCTCATCTCGATCGATGGCTTCACCGGCGAAGTCTTCCTCGGCGAGATCGAAACCCGTCCCTCCGAGATCGAAGCGGTCCTGCTCAAGAAGACCCTGAAGCCCGAAGACTCCCGGATCTACCGGAATTATGAAAAATTGATGGGGTGGGCGGACGCGGCCCGCCGGCTCCAGGTCCGGGCGAACGCCGACCAGCCGAACCAGGCCGCTCAGGCGATCGCCTTCAAGGCCCAGGGGATCGGGCTCTGCCGCACGGAGCACATGTTCTTCGAGGAGAACCGCATCCACTTCGTGCGCCAGATGATCCTCGCCGCCGAGGCCTTCCGGAAGTTCCGCGCAACCCTGAAGAAGCTCGAGGAACGCCTCCCCGGCGTCTCCGAGACGCCCCCCTTCGAGGGGTTCGAGGCACGCCTCGACACGTGGCTCGGCCGGGTCGCCACGCTGGCGGAACAGGCAGATGGCGCCCGGCGTGAGGCCCTTTCCGGGCAACTCGAAACGCTTCGTTCCCTCGCCGGAGAGGGGCGCCCCTATGCCGCGGCGCTCGACCGGCTCCTGCCGATGCAGCGGGAGGACTTCATCGGAATCTTCCGGGCGATGGCAGGACGTCCCGTGACGATCCGCACCCTCGATCCCCCCCTGCACGAGTTCCTCCCCCACGAGACGGAGGGCCCGGAGATCGATGCGCTCGCCCGTGACCTCGGGATCGAACGCAAGGCGGTGATCGAACGGATCGCGGCGCTGCGGGAGGCGAACCCGATGCTCGGCCACCGAGGCTGCCGGCTCGGCCTCACCCACGAAGAGATCACCGAGATGCAGACCCGGGCGATCATCGAGGCGGCCGTGGCGGTCAAGCGCGAAGGGATCGAGGTCCTGCCCGAGATCATGATCCCCCTCGTCGGTCACGTCCATGAACTCGAGCGTCAGGCCAAAGTCGTCCGGCACGTCGCCTCGGAGGTCATGGCAGGCAAGATCGGGGTCGATTACCTCCTCGGCACGATGATCGAGATCCCCCGGGCCGCCCTCACGGCAGAGGAAATCGCCAGGGTGGCCGAGTTCTTCAGCTTCGGCACGAACGACCTCACGCAGACGACCTTCGGCCTCTCCCGGGACGACGCCGGCACCTTCCTCCCCTACTACATCGAGGAGAAGGTCTATCCGGAGGATCCCTTCGCCTCGATCGATGCCGCCGGCGTCGGACGCCTCATGGAGATCGCAATCGAGGGCGGAAGGAAGCGTCGGCCCGGTCTCAAGCTCGGGATCTGCGGCGAACATGGGGGGGATCCCGCCTCCGTGCAACGGTGTCATCACCTCGGGCTCGACTACGTGAGCTGCTCCCCCTTCCGGCTCCCGATCGCGCGGCTCGCCGCGGCCCAGGCCGCGATCAAGGAGAGTGGTGGTGGAAGGCATTGAAGGAGATTCACCCGCGGGCCGCGCACGATCACGGCCCGCGGAGGGCGGGAGGAAGACCGTGGCCCGAGATCCCCGACTCGATGGTTGGCGCTCGATCCTCTCCTGCGGCCTGTCGCTGCTCCTCTCCCTCCTCCTCCCCGGCTGTATCGGGCGGGCGAAAGAACTGAGCAGCGATGTCACGTTCGTCGAGCCGGTCGCCGTGCGCGTTGCGCCCTCGGGGCGATTCGCGCTCGTGACGAACGGCAACTTCCGCAGACTGGGGGGAGGACGGGGGTTCGTCTCCACGATCTGCACCGATCCCGCCGCCGGGGTGCGCTTCAACAAACCCGGCTTTCTCGGCGACGAGGTCCGGATGCGCTTTCTTCTCGGGGATCTGGCGATCTCGCCGGACGAGCGCTATGCCTTCGTCGCGGACCGGGTCGGCGATGCGCTTCAAATCCTCGATCTCTCCGGAATTGCAGAGGCGGTCTGTTCCCCCGATCCCGAGCGAAACGGAACGGGTGGAGCGGAACGTTTCACGGGGAGCCGCCAGAAGGACGAACTCCACGTCGGAACCCCAGCTCATCTCGGCACCATCCGTCTCAATCCCACTGCGACGACGGAGGAGAGCGCCGACGTCCTCCCCTTTGCGATGACGCTCTCCCACGATCCCCGTGATCCAACGCGCCCCTTCCTCTTCGTGACCGGACTCGAGACGGGGGAGGTCTTTGCGGTCGATCTTGCGACCTTCGATCCGGAACGGCTCGATCCCAGCGAGGCGCTCGTTCGGATCACCGATCCGGACGTGGCCGAGGACGAGCTGGCAGTACAGCGCTTCCTGCGCGGCACGAACGCGATCGTTGTCCTTCCCGGGATCGAGCGGATGTTCGTGAGCGACTTCGTGCTCAACCAGGTCTTCGTCGGGAGCATCCCCTCGCGGCGTGAGGATGGGAGCTACACCCTGACCGGGCCGGAGAAGACGATCGGTCTCTCGGTCGGATCGGTCGGCCGCTTCGGAACCACGGAGGCACGGGGCATGGTGGCAGGGAAGACGGCCACCGGTGCCCCCCGGCTCTACGTGGCGCTGCGGGTTCCCGGCTCTGTGGCGGTCTTCGATCCCCTCAAGGTGACCGACATCCCGCCGCTCGAACTCCTCCCCCTCCTGCGAACCTCGGAGGCACGCGCCGAGGACGCGATCATCGACATCCTCCCGGCCGGCACCGATCCAGGAGGACTGGCCCTTTCGGGGGAGCGCCTCTACGTGGCGAACACGACCTCCGCGGATCTCTACGTCATCGACACGGAAACCCGCCGAATGGTCGATATCGTTCCGCTCGAGACGGGCGCTTATACGGTCGAGATCGCGCCGGGGGGACGATGGATCTACGTGACGAATTTCCTCGAGCCTTCGATTTCGGTCGTCGATGCCACGGTGAACCGGGTGATCCAGCGGATCCCCGATCCGGAGGGGCTCAAGATCGAGCTTTGCGATCGTTCCCGTCCGATCCCCGAACGACCGGCGGATTGCGTCGTCTCGGAGGACTACGACATCGCCGCGGAGGGGGGGAGCGTCGTGCAGATCCCCTTGCGGGTGACCTTCCTGCCCCAGTCCGATCTTACGGAGGAGGATGCCACGCAGCCCCCCTCGCTCCTCGAAGGGGTGGGGTACTACGGGGCGCCGGGGGATACGGAGATCTCCCCTCCCCTCTTCCAGACGATCGGTTTCACCGAGCTTCCGGATGGTTCCAACGAGGCGATCGTGATCGCCACGCTGGCCTTTCCTCCGGTCTCCGTCCCCCGGGAGGGATTCATGCCGCTCGTGGCCTATGAACGCGAACGCTCCGCGGTGGCGGACGCGATCACCTTCCACTGGCGATTGACGCCTGCGCAGGGGGATGGGTGATGACGAAGCTGGCCCAGTTCCGTGCGCTGGCACTCCTCGTTGCGCTTCCCGGATGGAGCCTGATGAGCGCCTGCGCATCTCCCACGCAGATCTTCTCGACCCCCCTTCCCCTCTTCGAGCAGCCGATCGGAATCGTCTCCTTCCCAAAGGCGCTGATCGAAAGCGTGGATCCCGTGGAGGAGACGGCGCAGGAGAGTGCCGGAACGGGGGAATCCTCCCTCCCTTCGGATTTCATCGTCTACGTCCTCAACCGGCGTAACGGCGAGGGTGTCATCGATGTCCTCGAGATGTCCTATACCGGCCGGGGAACCCTGGCGTCGAGCATCGTTTCGATCGAGAATCCCGACGCACAGGGGGATGTCACGAACGAGATTCCGGTCGGCGGCTTCCTCGAAGACGCCGCGATCGACACGACGCTCAAGCTCTGCTACGTCGTGACGACCTCCCCTCCGGCCCTCCACGTCATCGACATCGAGACGCATCGCAAGATCGACTTCGTGCGGGTGAGGGGGTCGTCGGAAGAGACGCTACAGTTCCTTGGTCTGCCCGGTCTGCCTTCGGGGATTGCGGTTCTCCCCGCCGGAGGGTCGGGGGAATCCCACCCCTCCAGACTCTACCTCTCCGATCAGGCCCACGGGGACCTCCTCATCTTCGAGGTGACGCGAAGCGAGACGGGGGTGCGCATCTCAGGGGGGGACCGCCGTGTGGCGGCGAACGCACCGGAAGCAGGGATCGTCCATATCGGAGGGGCGCCCGGCCGGATCCGGCGCCTCCCTACGCCGATCCTCCCGAAGGGGGGGGAGGGGGTCTTTTTCGTGGCCAACGCGGCGCAGCAGAAGTTCACGCTGGTCGAGGAGCCCTCCCCCCCCCTGCGGCCGGAACGGATCGTGCGCGACGTCCCTTTGCCGACGGCGAGCCGTGACTTCATCGTCTCGAACGATCTTCGTCGCCTCTTCGTCCTCCCCTTCGGGGCGCATCGCGTTTCGATCTTCGATCTCGCCCCCGATCCTCCCACCCTCCTGCGGCAGAAGATCACGCTCTGTTCCCTTCCCCTCTCAGGGCTCGTGCTCACGGATGAGGCAACGCAGCAGGACACGCTCTTCGTCACCACGGATCAGAACCGCGTGGTGCAGATCGACGTGCCGCGGGAGGATGAGCCCCTTTCGGGTGGGGATGCCCTCGAACTCCTCCTCCCGGAGGTTCGCTGTGACGGAGGGGAGGCCGCGGGGGGGATTACGCTCGAATCGCAGGACAACATCATTCGGGCCGACCCTCGCTGTCCCGTATTCACCGATCTCGGGGTCCACTCCGGTCCGCACATCGATTTCATCATCCTCGACACCTGCGTCACCCCCTCCCTCGATTGGGACTTCATCTTCGACCAGTTCGTGGACGAGAATGGGACGGTGCAGGGGAGTTACCTCGTCTTCTCCCGTCCGCTCGGCAGCGGGATCGAGAATCGCCGTGCCCAGCCCCACCGTCTCCCGGAGGTCTCCCCCCAGGAAGTGGCAGAGAATCCCAATGGGGGCTTCTACACGACGAGCAAGGGGGAACTGACCACGCGCGTCATCTTCGAGCCGAGTCCCTCGGGGGTGTCGAACACCTCTGACGGCGACCACTTCTCCTTCTCCACCTTCGCCGGCTTCCGTGCCGTGGAGATCGGACTCCTGCCCGTTCAGGCGATCGTAGACCCCGAGGAGACCTTTGGGATCGTCGTCAACCAGGGGGGCAACGCGCTTACGGTCTTCCGCCTCGACACCCTCGACATCCTCTCCGAAATCCGGTGAAAGGGACCCCCGGTTCACCGACCCGGAAATGAAAAGTTGCATTCTTTGCAACGAACCGGCTCCTTGGACAGAGCGGAGAGGATGCCCTGCTTTCCTGGCGCAAAGTTCCACTCTGGTGACGTGCACCCAGTCGCGGGATTCTCTTGAGCTTGCCGGGGGATTGTGATATACTCTTCTCTTGTGATCGTCCCGAGTCATCGGCATCTCGATCCGAGTCATCGGGATCTCGATAGAACGCCAAGATGGGGGGGAGACCTCGGGGTCTTCCCCATTTGCTCGAAAGGGGGAGCGAGATGCTCCCGTGAAGATGCCAGGGAGGATTCCAGACCGTGGATAGCCAGACCATGGATGCCGAAACGTTGCGAGGAATGAAGATCAAGGAACTCCGGGAAGAAGCTGCGAAACATGACAAGATCGCCAACCCCCATGGGATGAACCGCCAGGAACTCCTCGATGCGTTGGGAAAGGTCTATGATATCGAGGAACTCCAGCGCAAGACGCGCAGGAAGAAGACGCCCAGTATCCGGGAATTGAAACGTCGGATCAAGGTCCTGCAGGAGGAACGGGGAAAGATCGAGAATCCCAGACGTGCACTCCTCCTGCGCAAACGGATCCGGCGCCTCAGACGGAAAACGCGCAGGATCGCCCGAGCCCTCTGAAGGTTCCCCCATACCGATGAAGTGTCCCAACTGCTGCCAGTTCATCCCGAGCCGCTCGGAGGTCTGCCCGAGGTGCAAGATCCGCCTGCGGGGCAACGTTCCCCTGACGCAACGTTCCCCCGCCCGGCACCTCGAACGGATCCACGATCTGCCCCTTCCCGATTTCAGCCGGGTGCCGGTTCGGACCCCCCCCGGGGAGGAGCGCGGGGTGAAGTGGCGCGTCGGGGACCGGATCCAGGCCCGCTACCAGATCAAACGAATCCTGGGCGAGGGGGGGATGGGAGAGGTCTATGAGGCCTTCGACACGAAACTCGAACGCCCCGTGGCGATCAAACGGACCCTCCCCATCATCCGGACGAAACCCAACACGATGCGGCGCTTCCTCACCGAGGCGAAGTCGATCGCACGTCTGCGTCACAAGAACGTCGTCCAGATCTACGACATCATCGAGTTCGAGGACGACCCCTGCATCGTGATGGAGTTCATCGAGGGCCCCTCCCTCTTCCGGCTGATCACCCGCAAGGGGCGCATCCCCCTCGAAGAGACGCTCTCCCTCATCGAGGAGATCGCCGACGGGCTGAGCGCAATCCACGCGGAGGGGGTGGTCCATCGGGACATCAAGCCTTCCAACATCCTCCTCGACCGGTGGGGGGTACCCAAACTGATCGACTTCGGGTTGGCCAAGATCCTCGATCCGGTGGGGGAGAGCCGCTCCCGGCTGCGGGAGGGGATCACGATCTCGGGAACCGCGATCGGCACCTGGGAGTACGCCTCCCCCGAGCAGATGAAGAACGCGAAACGGGTCGATGCGCGCACCGACGTCTACTCCCTCGGCGCCACGATGTACCACATGCTCACGGGAGACGCGCCGCGGCACTTCCGGGAGAGCGAGATCCCCGAGGCGGTCCGTTCCATCCTCCTGACCGCCATGGCGCGCGATCTCGATTTCCGCTTCCCCGACATGGAGATGTTCCGCCAGGCGATCCGTGCCCTGCGCTGCAAGGGATTCACGGGGGGGAAGGCCTGTTCCTTCTGCGGTGGGCGCAATCCGGATCCCGCGCGTTTCTGCATGTTC
Source organism: uncultured bacterium (assembly GCA_964616915.1). Lineage (GTDB taxonomy): Bacteria > Myxococcota_A > CAZTSL01 > CAZTSL01 > CAZTSL01 > CAZTSL01. Next base: position 20,396 of record CAZTSL010000024.1, on the reverse strand, counting down.
TGCACGCGGGCCTTCTCCGCTTCGGCATGAACGCCTTGCGGACACTGTCGTGCACCGCCGCGAGAGACCTCATGACGGAGACCTGCGCCCTTTCCGTGAGGAAAGTGGAGAAACACTATCCGATCCTCTCCCACCCCCGCGAACGGTGGAAGGCCCTGCTCGCCTTGGGGAAGCCCACGGACACCTTTCCGGCGCTCCAGGGGATCGACTTCGAGGTCCATCGGGGAGAGACCTTCGGCATCATCGGCCCCAACGGAGCAGGCAAGACGACGCTGCTCAAGATCGTGGCCGGAATCTCCCGGCCAAGCCGAGGAGCGATCCGGATCTCGGGACGCGTGAGCGCCCTTTTCGATCTGCAGATCGGCTTCCATCCCGACTTCACGGGACGGGAGAACGTCCGGGTCAATGGGGCGCTTCGTGGCATCCCCGATCCGGTCGTGGCGGCACGGATCACCGATATCCTCGATTTCAGCGGCCTGGGCGATTTTTTCGACATGCCGATGCGTCTATACTCCGCGGGGATGCAACTCCGTCTTGGTTTTTCCACGGCCACCCTCCTCGACCCGGCCAGCGAGATCCTCGTCATCGATGAAGTCTTCGCCGTGGGGGATGCCGCCTTCCGGCAGAAATGCCTGCGCAAGCTGCGCGCTCTCCAGGCCGAGGGACGAACGATCGTTCTCGCCTCCCACGCCCTCGACCTCATCGGGGCGCTCTGCGATCGGGTCCTCTGGCTCGAGGGGGGGAGATGCCGTTTCCACGGTCCGGCCGAGGAGGGGATCGCCCGCTACCTCACCGAGAGCCGGGAGATGGAGGCACAGGAACGCGCAGGGGAGGCCTCCGATGCCCCTTCGCTCCCTGGGGGGGCCTTCTCCCTCACCCGTGTCGCGCTCCTCGACGGCGGGGGAAGCGAGCGTTCCACCTTCCGGACGAACGAGACCCTCACGATACGGATGGAGTACCATGCCAGAACCCCGGTGTCGAACCCCCTCTTTCGCGTCCAGTTCCACCGGCGCGATGGACTCTTCGTGGCCGGCACGAACACCTACCGGCACGGGATCGATCTTGGCACCCTCTCGGGTTCCGGTATCCTGGAGGTGACTTTTCCCCATCTCCCCCTCCTGGCCGGGCGCTACTTCGTGAGCGTTTCGGTCACGCCCGACGAGTTCCGCTCCGCGGTGGCACGCATCGTCCTCGACGAACGCACGGAGATCCCGATCGAGGTCGAAAGTGAGCGCAGGGAAGGAGGGGGGCTCGTGCCTCTGCCCTGCCATTGGCGACATTCCGAAGGGGGAGGGGGTGCGGGATGAAACGACGGCGGTGTATCGTTGTCGGCATCGATGGGGCGACGCTCTCCGTGATCGGCCCCATGCTCGCACGGGGAGAACTCCCCCACTTCGCTCGTTTCGCCGCACGCGGCCATCTTGGCCCCCTTCGATCGACCTTCCCCCCCATCTCCGCCCCGGCCTGGGCCACCTTCATGACGGGGAAAAACCCAGGGAAACACGGCCTCTTCGACTTCCGGGAGTGCCGTCCCACGCCGCGAAGCATACGCCCCCTGGCCTCCTTTCGCTCGATTTCGGGGCCCACCTTCTGGGAGATCGCCGGGCATCAGGGGAAACGGGTGGTGATCGTAGGGGTGCCGATGACCTATCCCCCCCCGACGGTCGAGGGGTGTCTCGTCAGCGGTTTTCCTGCCCCGGCGGGGGAGGTCTTCACCCACCCGCCGGACCTCTCCCGGCGGATCCTCGAGACGGAGGGGGCGTTCCACTTCGATCTTCCCTGGGAGGAGGCCGATTCTCCGGCCTCGCTCATCGCGGCCGCGGCCACTTCCCTGCGCAACCGGTGGAACGTGCTCCATCGCGTGGCCCGGGAGACCGAGTGGGATCTCCTCGTGGTCGTTTTCACCGAGTGCGACCGCTTGCAGCACTTCCTCTGGCACCACCACGACCCGACCCATCCGGCAGCGCCTGCGGGGGGGCGCTTCCCCCAGGCGATCGAGGACCACTACCGCGCCCTCGACGAGATCCTCGGCCGAATCCTGGCGATGGGGGATGCGCAGACCTCCTTCCTCCTCCTCTCCGACCATGGGGGAGGTCCCCTCTGGCGCAAGCTCCACCTCAACCGGGTCCTCGAGGAACTCGGCTATCTGGTGACCGTTCCCGCGATCGGCCTCCTCCCCCCGCCGGCGAGGGGGATCGATCTCCTTGCAATCCCCCGGCAGGTGGTGCGAAGCGGGAATCCCTGCGGGGAGAACCGGGATGGGAACTGCGGCGTCCTCGACATCTTCGGGGATCCACGACGGATCCTCCACCAGCATCCTCCCGGTGAGATCCGCTTACGGGTTTCGCTCCCCCCCGATCCCCTCCTGCGGGGGGCCTGCGCGCTGGCTCCCTCTGCCTGGGAGCGGAGCCGATCCCCAGTCCGCTTCCGGATCGAGGTCGTGGTGGAGGAGGCGGAATACGAGGTTTTCTGCCAGGAACTCTTCCCGGCCCGGCGGGCAGAGGATCGGCGCTGGTTCGAGTTCTCCCTTCCGCTCACCCCCTTCGGCGGTATGGCGGTGACCCTCCTCCTCCACCTCGAAAGTGATGGGGATCCCGCCCACACCCCGGGGGGATGGGCGAACCTGTCGATCGTACCTGCGGATGCTCCGGCATCCCCAGCACTCCCCTCCTCTCCCCCCCGCAGGATCGATTGGTCGCGTACCCGCGCCTTTGCCGGGAGCGAGACGGAGATGGGAATCTACCTCAACATGGAGGGACGGGAGCCGGAGGGGATCGTCCCCTGGTCCGCCTATGAGGAGACCCGCGCCGCCCTCCTCGCCGACCTGGGCGATCTCGACCGCCGCATCGATCCCCGGGTCTGGGGGGGATCCCCCCCCCACTTCACCCGACTCGAACCACGGGAGGCCCGTTACCACGGCCCCTATGTCGATCGCGCCCCCGACATCCTCTGCATGATCGACGGGATGCGCACGATCGCCGTGGACGACCTCTCGGAGGCGTATACGTCGGATCCGGGGCGCTGGACAGGGACCCACCGGATGGCGGGGATCTTCGGCCTCCTGACTCCCCATGACAAAAACGGAGGGATCCCCCTCTCCGTCTCGATCGAGGATCTCGCCCCGACGATCCTCCACCTTCTGGGGTGTCGCGTCCCTTCGGGGATGGATGGCCGGATCCTCCCGATTCTCGGGGCCTCGCTTCCCTCCGGGGAATCCCTCTGCCCCCCTGCTGCCGGCCATGGGGGGCTCGATCCGGAGGAAGAGGCGGCATTGCGCGAACAACTCGTCCGACTCGGATACATACCTCGCTGACGGTCTCCGTGACCGATGGAGTGGAACGTCTTGGAACTGAGCATCATCGTCCCCTGCTACGACGAAGAAGAGAACATCCCCCCCCTCCTCGAACGGATCGAGGCGGCTCTGGCCGATTTCGAAGGGGAGGGGCACGCCTACGAGATCATCCTCGTCGACGACGGGAGCACGGACCGCACCGGGGAACGGATCGAGGCCGCAGCGCGCGTCGATCCCCACGTCGTTGCCTGCCGCCACGAACGCAACCGCGGCATCGTGGCAGGGTGGCGCACCGGCCTCGCGGCCGCCAGGGGGCGTTTCGTCCTGACCACCGATGCGGATCTCCAGTACCGTCCCGAGGATATCCCCACCCTCTACCGGACCGCCATCGAGACGGGCGCCGATCTCGTGCAGGGGTGGCGCAGGGAACACCGGGAGGGCAACCGCCTGCGTATCGTTCTCAGCGTCGGTCTCAGCCACCTCCTCAATCTCCTTTTCGGGATGAAGCTCAAAGACATCAAATCGGGGTTCATCCTCTACCGCCGTCCCTGTTTCGAGACGATCCTCGCCTATCGAGGGAATTATCGGCATTTTCAGCATTTCATCACGATTGCGGCGCACGCCCACGGCTTCTCGATCCGGCAGGTCCCGATCGTCTTCGAGAAGCGCCATGCGGGCGCCTCCTTCATCCAGGCGCCGCTCCGTTTCTCCCTCGAGGCGCTCCACGACATTCCGATCGCACTCTGGGAATACCGGTTCCAGCGCAGGCGTCTCGAGGCCGTAAGGGGGGGGGAAGAGGCCGAGGAAGCGCATGCGGGGGGGGAACGCTGAGATGTGTGGGATCGCCGGCCTGTGGGGGGAAGGAGATATCGAGCGGATGTTGAGCGTCCTCATCCATCGGGGACCCGACGACGCAGGGATCTACCGGGAGGGCTCCCTCCAGCTCGGCTCACGCCGGCTCGCCGTCATCGACCTCGAAACGGGGCATCAGCCGATCCACAACGAGGACGAGACGATCTGGGTCGTCTTCAACGGTGCGATCTTCAACTACCGCGACCTGCGCGCCACCCTGGAACCCCGTCACCACTTCTACACCCGCAGCGACACCGAAGTGATCGTGCATGCCTTCGAGGAGTACGGACCTGCGTGCGTGCGCCACTTCAACGGCATGTTCGCGATCGCCCTCTGGGACGGCCACAAGCTCTACCTCATGCGCGACCGGATGGGAGAGAAGCCCCTCTACTACGCGTGGGAGGGGGGGCGTTTCCTCTTTGCTTCCGAGATCAAGGCGATCCTCACCCAGATCGAGGCGAAACCGGCGCTTCCGGAGAGTTTCTTCACCTTCGACGCGGCGATCGAGGAGGCCACCCCATTTGCGGGAGTCCATGAACTCCCGCCCGGTCATCTCCTCACCTTCGACGGCACGACGATCGAGAAATCGTGCTACTGGAGTATCACCGAGATCGAACCGGAGGGGAAGCGGAAACCGGAGCGCTTCTATGTCGATGAACTGCGGGAACTCATCGAGGATGCCGTCCGGCTCCGCCTGATCGCCGACGTGCCGGTGGGCCTCTTTCTGAGCGGTGGGCTCGATTCCGCGGTGATCGCAGGCGTGGCCCGTCCGGAGAAGGTCTTCTCCTGCCGCTTTCCGCTGGGACCCGCCTTCGACGAATTCGCCTATGCCGAGAAGATCGCGCGATTCATCGGGGCCGAACACCATGTGGTGACCCCCACGCCGGAGGACTTCCGCCGCCTCTACCCCCAGATCGTCTGGCACCTCGATCAGCCGGTGGCCACGGCCTCCTCGATCGCGGAGTTCACCCTGGCGAGAACAGCGCGGGAGCACGTCACCGTGGTGCTCGGCGGACAGGGGGCGGACGAACTCTTCGGGGGGTACATCCGCTATCTCCTCATGCTCGAGGAGGAGCGGCTGGCGAAGATGGCACAGCTCGAGAGCTACCAGCCCCTGATGCGCTACTTCTGGTCTCCCGAGATGTTCAAGGATCCGGCCGAACGCTACTTCCATCTCATCCGGCGCACCCATGCGACGGATGCGGGGCTCGACCGCGTCAAGGCCTTCTTCGCCCCCTTCACGCACCGGATCGATCAGATGGGCTACTGTGACATCCAGACCACGCTCCCCTCCCTCATCACGATGAACGACCGGGGCGCGGCGGCCGTCGGTCTCGAGAATCGAAGCCCTTTTCTCGACCATCGGATCGTGGAGTTCGCCTTCCGGCTTCCGCCGGAACTCAAGGTTTCGTCCGATTTCGAGACGAAGTCGATCCTCCGGAAGGCCGCCCGGGGGCTCGTGCCGGAGGTGGTACGACAGCGTAAGGACAAGAAGGGGCTCGTCGTCCCTTTCCACCGGTGGCTCCACCACGACCTGCGCGCCTGGGCCGAGGCGCATCTCGCCGCGCTGCGGAACCGCAACGTGACGATCCACGAGGAGAACAGCCGGGGGGCATTCGACCGGCAACGCTATGCCCTCGTCACGCTCGAACTCTGGTTTCGCGCCTTCATCGATGCCCAGCACCATGAACTCTCCGCCGACCTCCTGGCGGAACGTTCCGGCCGACTGCGGCGCGCCACCCTGAAGGAGGGAGGATGAGGGTTCCCCAGATGAGACGATCTCTCGCAGCGGTGGGCTTCCTCTCCCTCTCACTCGGGTTGCTCGCTCCCAAGGCCCCTCTCCCTGCCCATTCACGATTCGGGGCTCCCCCCGAGGAGATCGCCGTCCTCGAGAAGGGGCTCGACCTCATCCTCCACCGCCGCTACGAGGAGGCGATGGCACTCTTCCAGGCCTACGGCCGGAAGCATCCCTACGCGATCATCGCTCCGATCGGCGAGAGCCTGATCCATCAGGCCCGGATGTACGAGGGGAACCACTTCCGCTTCACGAAGGCGTACGAGGAGGCCCGCGACCGTGCGCTCCACCTCCTCGAGAAGCGGGCCCCCGTCACGGCATGGTACCACTTCCAGAAGGCCGCCATCCATGGGGTCGAGGGGCTCTTCAAGGTCCGCCAGGAGAAATGGCTCTCCGCCCTGCGCGAGGGACTCACCGCCATCGATGCCCTCGAAAAGGGGCTCGAACGCGACCCCGAATTCTTCGACGCGCGGCTCGGCACCGGGATCTACCTCTACGCCAAGAGCGTGCTCGGACGAAAATCGTGGCTCATCCCCTTCTCCGACCGGCGGGCGGAGGGGATCCGGGAGATCGAGATCGCGATCGAAAAGGGAAGCCTCCTCACCGACATCTCGAAGGTGAGCCTGGCCCTCATCTATCTCAACGAACGCAAGCCGGCCCGGGGGATCGGATTGATTCGCCCCCTGCGCGACAAATACCCCGAAAACGTCATGATCCGGATGCTCCTTGGCCGCATCTACATGGAATCCCGCCGATACACGCAGGCGATCCGGGAGTTCCAGGACCTCCTCCGCATCGATGCCGGTCAGACCCGCGCCCTCTACTACATCGGGCGCTGCTACCTCTTCCAACGAACGCCGCGCGACCGGCGACAGTTGCTCGACCGCGCCCAGCAGTACCTCGAACTCTTCCTGGCCACCGGGCCGGAGAAGAAGTGGCAGGCCTACGCAAACTTCCGTCTCGGCCAGGTCGAAGAGCGGCGTGGCAATTTCGACCGTGCCATCGGGTACTGGGAGCGTGCCCTCGAACTCAAACCCGACTATCGGGCACCCAGATTACAGATCGAACGGGTCAAGAAACGTCGAAAGGAAAAGAAGACGGCCCAACGGATCCCGCTCGGCCACATTCAGGAAGAAGGAACCATGAGGCAGTGTGATTTCTGTGCCCGTCCCGTCGCCCCCACGCGCCACACCCGTGAGGGCTACGTCGTTGGTCACTACAAGGCGATGACCGGGGAACTCGAACGGATCGAACAGAGCGTCGAGGAACGGACCTACGCCTTCTTTCGGCTGCGCGATCCGCATGACCTGGTGATCTGTCCGCAATGTATGGAGGATCCGGAGAAACGACGGCGCTACCTCGGCTGAGCAGGATTCTCCGCTGGAGGGGAGATCCCCCATTCCTTGCGGGTGAGGTGCCCACAGGAAGGGCATTTCTTCTTGAACATCCCCCGGGCGCAGTCGTAGCACCAGATCTTCCCGCAGGCGGGGTTCGTGCAGATGTAGGCGTTGCTCGTGGCAACGATCCCCCCCACCCCCTTGCCGCACCCTGCACAGATGTATCTGGCCATCGTTTCCTCCCCGGCAGCGAGCGCGCTCAGTTGACCCGACAGTAACCGGCGTACTCCTGGAAATCGGTGATCGTGGGATTCGTGCCACAGATCGCACAGTGGGGGTCGTGGCGGAGGATCACCTCCCGGAAGTGGGTATGGAGGGCGTCGAAGAGGAGGAGACGGCCGTTGAGCGTCTCCCCGATGCCGAGCACGAGCTTGATCGTCTCGATCGCCTGGAGGACGCCGATCACCCCCGGAAGGACGCCGAGAACCCCTGCCTCCTGGCACGAAGGGGCCAGTTCCGGCGGCGGCGGTTCGGGGTAGAGGCAGCGGTAGCAGGGCCCCTCTCCTGGCACGAAGACCGTGATCTGCCCCTCGAAGCGGAAGATGCTGCCATGCACGTTCGGCTTCCCGAGCATGACACAGGCATCGTTGACCAGGTAGCGCGTCTGGAAGTTGTCGGACCCATCGACGATGACGTCGTACTCCTCGAAGATTTCGAGAACGTTCTCCGCGCCGAGGCGCAGCGGGTAGGTCTTCACCTCGATGCCGGGATTGAGCGCAAGGAGGGTCTCCCGGGCGGAGTCCGTCTTGGGGCGCCCCACCCGCTTCGTATCGTGGAGGATCTGGCGTTGGAGGTTGCTCTCGTCGACGACGTCGTCGTCCACGATGCCGATCGTGCCGATACCGGCCGCGGCGAGGTAATAGGCGGCCGGCGACCCGAGCCCCCCCGCTCCGATGAGGAGGACCTTCGATTCGAGCATCCGGATCTGCCCCGCTTCGCCGACCTCGGGGATCAAGAGATGCCGGCTGTAGCGCCGCCGGTCCTCCGCGTTGAGGAAACGGGGTTGCCGGAAGGGGAACCCGGCCCTCTTCCAGGCGGAGAATCCTCCCGCAAGGGAGCGGACGTCCCGGTAACCGAGCCGGAGGAGCGCCTGGGCGGCCAGGGCCGAGCGAACCCCCCCCGCGCAGTAGACGATGATCGGCCGCGACTTGTCCGGCAACATCCCCTCGATCTTGAGTTCGAGGAAGCCACGGGGCAGGAGGAGGGCGCCATCGATGTAACCCTCTTCCTGTTCCTCCCGCTCCCGCACGTCGAGGAGAACGATCCCCTCGCGCCGGGTCTCGAGTTCCCGCCGGGCCTCCTCGACCCCGATCTCACGGATCTCACTCTTGGCATGTTCGAGCAGTTCATGGAAAGTTGCCATCTTCGACTCCTATCGAAACGCTTCGAGGCGTTCGTGCCGTCGAATACAGTTCGAGACGAAAGCATCCAGGAAGGGGTCTCCTTCCTCCCCATGATCCTGACACGGAGGGGTCGTGACGTCAAGTGCCACGATCGTTCGGCGTCTTGACATGTGGAGCGGGCGCCTTACAATAGTCCCAATTTCGTCACAGGAGGGAGGAGATTTTGCAGATTCCCCGGATCCTCTTTCTCTTTTCGATCGACTTCGCCGTCGGCCTGATCGCATGGATGCCGCTCATCCCCTTCAAGAAGGTGGGAAAGCCCTTCTACAAGTACAACGCCCTCTTTGCGCTCCTCCTTGCGCTCCTTGCGGGCGCCGCCCGCTTCTACGACCGTGCCGGATGGGTTCCGAGGGGTCTGGTCGAGGGATTCACGGATGGGATGTTGCTCCTCTTCGTCGCAGGGATGGGAACGATCCTGCTGCGGCGGGAGGGGGCGGCCTATACCCGGATCTGTGTGGGATCGACGCTTTGCGGGACGGTCCTCATCGTGGCCGATGCCGTGGGGGGAGGGGGTTCGTTGGGATGGATCGTTCCCTTCGTGGCCCTCGTCTCGGCGCTGCTCCTCGGTGCGGTCAACCTCGCGATGATCCTGGGGCACTGGTACCTGAACATTCCGAACCTTTCGATCCGGCCGCTGCGTGATCTCACGTGGGGGTTGCTCGTCGCCCTGACGTTGCGCACCCTTCTGGTCGGCGTGGTGCTCCTTGGCGCCTCGGTCTCCACCGATCGCTCGGTGGCGCTTGCCCTGGGACGCCTTCTCTCCTTCTGGGATCAGGGGATGCTTCTGGGGGTACGGCTCCTCTTCGGAATCGCGGCGCCCTTCCTCCTCTGGTACATGGTGTGGGCCTCGGTGCGGCTGCGGGCCACACAGTCGGCCACGGGGATCCTCTATGCCGCGGTGGTCCTCGTCGTGATCGGGGAGTTGATCTCGAAGTATCTGTTCATCTCGACCGGACTCCCCCTCTGAGGAATGGGGGGAGGGAATTCGCATGGCGGGCGTTCCGAAACTCGACTTCATCTGCCCCACCTGTGGCGCGGAGAACCTCTACCGGGAAGTGGACCCGGGGGGGGAAAGCACGGCACTCGCCTGTGCGCACTGCGAAACGGTCCACCCCCTCGAGGGCATCGACGCGTTTCGGGAGACCGGATTCCTCTCCCGCTGTCTCGTCTGCGGTGCGCCCGATCTCTACGTCCAGCGCGATTTCGATCGCAGGCTGGGGTGCCTCGTCATCCTCGTGGCGGTGGCGCTCAGCTATCCTACCCGGGGGCTCAGTCTCATCATCGCCGTCTTCGCCGATTATCTCCTCTACCACCTCCTGCCGGAGATCACGATCTGTTACCGCTGTCATGCGGTATACCGAAATGTCGAGAGGAATCCCTCCCACGCGCCTTTCGATCCGGCGGTGGGGGAGAAGTACGAGGTCGAGGCGTCCGGGTACCGCAATCCGCGCGTTCCCCGGACGTCCCATCGAGCCGGCCGGAAAGGCCCCAACCAAGGGGAAGGGTGAAGGATGGAGTACGAAGTCGAGCCGCTGTTGCGTTCCCTCTTCCGTTTCGCCGTGGCCGAGATCGATGGGATCGGCGTCGAGGCCTCCCCGCCGGAACTCAAAGAGGAGATCTCGAGGCGTGTGGGGAAACAGCTTGGCGCCTACATCGGAAAGCCGCTCGGAGAAATCGAGCGGATCGCCAGGATGCGCAAAACCTTCAAGGCACTCGGCCTCGATCCGGCAAGGATCCGTCCCTCCAGTGAAGCGATCCTGCGGCGGGTTCTGCTCGACCGTCACCTCCCTTCCGTAAACTCCGTCGTCGACACGGGAAACCTCCTCGTCCTCACCGCCCATCTTCCGATCGGGCTCTACGATCCGCGGGGGATCTCCGGGAGGACGATCCGCTTCCGGCGGGGGCATGCCCTGGAGCGGTTCCGGGCAGTAGGGGGGCGGGAGATCCGGATCCCCGGCTTGTGCGTCGCCGCGGATGAACGGGGCGCCTTCGGCTCCCCCGTCTACGACGCGGAACGAACACGGATCCAGTTCTCCACCTCGAGCCTCATCCTCGTGGCCTACGCACCGGCGAGCCTCTCCCTCTCCGAGTTGAGCGATTTCCTCGACGAGGCCTGCCGTACCATTTGCCGTTTCAATGGCGGCGAAGTCATTACCGCGCAGACGATCTGAGGGGTACGGGCCTCCCTCTCCAACGCGATCGAGCGTTTGCCCTTCCGATCTCTGTCGGACCGGCCGAAGGATTCACCATTTCCGGGATACGCGCCATACCGCGCTGAACCCCATGAATGGAAGGGGAATCGTCGATCGGAGAGCATGTGGTATGATGGTCTCGATGCGCGTCATCGAGGCACGAGGAGGGAGGGTGGGTTCTTCCCCTCCCCCCTCGAGATCGAGTATGGAGCGATCGGATGAAGATCGAGATGTCGAAATCCGGGACCGTGAGAAAGACGATCGGGATGAGCCTGGCCGTCCTCCTCCTCTTCTTCGCGCTCGTGGAGGTCGGGGCGTGGTGTTTCGGAGTCGTCCCCCTTTCCGAACGCAGCGATCCTTTTCTCGGTTTTTCCGATACATCCAGGCTCTTTCGGATCGAGAATGGCCGTGTGGAGATCGATCCGCGCCATGGAGCCTTCCGGAAGGTCTCCTTCACCCATCCCAAGCCGAAGGGGGTTTTTCGGATTTTCGTCTTCGGGGGATCGACGGTGTGGGGATGGCCGATGGGGGACGCGCAGGCATTCCCCGCCTGGCTCGAAAAGGGACTCCAGGCCCTTGCACCCGGCCGGCAGATCGAGGTCCACAACCTGGGGGCGGGGAGCTACGCGAGTTGGCGGATTCGTCGGCTTGCCAGGGAGGCTGCCGCGTTCTCTCCCGATCTCTTCGTCCTCTACATGGGCAACAACGAATTCCTGGAGAAACGTTTCTATCGGGAGATCGGGGAGCGGGCACGACGTCTTCCCGAGATGCGGGGGGCGCTCCACCATCTGCGCACCTATACCCTCCTCTACGATCTCCTCGCCCCCCACACCACGCCGCAACCGGACGACCCCTTCACGAGTCTCCTTCATCCCCTCGATCTGCCGGTCCGCCATGATCCGGAGGGGTATCGCGACCGCAAGGAGCGGGCGGAGATCATCCGTTTCTTCGCCGAGAACCTGGAAGCGATCCGTTCGATCGCAGAGGCGGCGGGGAGCAAGATCCTCGTCTGCACGCTTCCGGTCAATCTCCTCTGGACCGGCCCGACCCGTTCGGTGCCGGTGGCGAATCGCGTGCTCTTCGAGCGTGCCCGGCGGCTTCAGGAGGAGGGGAAGTGCGAAGCGGCCCTCCCGATCTTCGAACGGCTTGCAGCGGAACAACCCGACAGCGCGGAACTCTGGTTTCGTATCGGCCGATGCCGTTACGAAAGGGGGGATCTCGGTGCGGCACGGGAGGCCCTCCTCACGTCGCTCTCGCACGATCTCTATCCCCAGCGCATCCTTCCGGAGATGAACGGCGTGATCCGTTCGATGGCAGGGGTGCTCCTCTGTGATCTCGATGCGATCGTGAGTGGCGAATATCCCGGCGGTTTGATCGGAGAAGGCTTCTTCATCGACACGATGCACCCTTCGGTCGCCGCTCACAAACGGATCGCCATGGAGATCGGACGGGTGATCGTGGAGAGTGGCCTGCTCGGAGACGTTCGCTGGTCCAAGGAGACGTTCCAGCAGGCCATCTCCGGGGAGGAGGCGGCGCCTACGGGGAAACTCTACGCCCAGAAGCTCTACTTCGTCGGCAAGACGCACCTGCGGGCCGGAGAGTACGAGAAGGCGATCGAGGCGTTGCGGGCGGCGATCGAGGTGGCCCCCTACTACGCGCCCCTCTTCGATACGCTGGGCACGGCCTACGGAAAGATGGGAAGAAACGAGGAAGCCCTTGCCGCCTTTCGGGAGGCCTACCGGCTCGACCCGGACAACATCTTCGCGATGCTCAACCTCGCGATCGCCGAACGCAATACCGGCCGTTTCGAGGAGGCGATCTCGCTGCTGCGCAAGGCGATCGGGAAGCGCCCCGATTTCTTCCCCCTGCACCTCGAACTGGCCAGAACCGCCTTTCAGAAGGATGATCTTCCCCTTGCGCAGGAGGCTGCGACCTCGGCAGTGAACCTCAAACCGACGGATCGTGAAGCGGTCCGCCTCCTCTCCCTGATCGAAAGCGCGCAGGGTGATCTCGTGGGGGGCATCCGCCGGCTCGAGGCGTTGCTCGCCGACTATCCCCAGGATGTGCAACTCCTCACCGATCTCGCCCGTCTCGTCGATCGGACCGGAGACGCCGGGAAACGGGACGCGCTCTTTGCCCGCGCCCTGGCCATCGACCCGGATTACCCCTTCCTCCACGTCTCGATCGCCGAGACGGCGCTCGGCATACGTGATTTCGACAAGGCGCTCCACCATCTCGACCGGGCGATCGCGCTCGACCCGAAGCACCCCTATCCCTATCGGCTCAAGGGGGAGGCGCTCTTCGAAAAGGGGGATCGGGAAGGTGCAAGGAGGGCACTCGAGGCAGGCATCGCGGCCACGGGCTCCCCCTTGCTGCGGGAGCAACTCGAACGGCTGAAGGGTCTCTGAAGGATCGGGGGAGGAGGAAAGGAAGGGGGAAGAGACACGCCCGCTCAGAGGTCGCCGGTACGGACCGCCTGGTACGTTCCTTCCTGGGTGATCTCCTCCTGACCGTCTTCCACGAAGAGCCAGGCATAGTCCCCGGAGAGGGTCGTGGCTTTCCCGGTGAACTCGTCGAACACCGTCTCCTGGTTGTCGAGGTTCGTCCCCGTGACGATGATGTCGAGGATCCGGCCGGAACGGAGTTCCGCGTAGAAGACACCGTCCTCGTCGGCCGGGATCTGCCCCTTCTCCTGCTGGGGAATCCCGTCGGTGGAGTAGTCCACGACGATCTCGATCGTCGATTCGTCGATGTACTCGATCGTCATCGGATAGATGAAGGGATCGTCGGGAAAGTCGGGATCGAAGTAGGAGATCTCGAAACGGCCGTCATAGGTCTTCGCACAGAAGGGATTGCCGTTCAGGGGACAGGCATCGCAGAGATCACCGACGCCGTCGTCGTCGGTGTCGGTCTGTTCCGGATTGGGCGTATCGGGGCAGTTGTCGTCTCCCGGAGGGATGACGCTCGATTCCGTGCAGATCCCGTCATCGTCCGGATCCTCGTCGCAGACGCCGTCGTAGTCGCTGCAAAACGACTGGCCCATGAGAAGAGGGCAGAGCAGCCCCCAGAGGAGCACGCTTTTCAACAGAGGGGGGAGAGGGATGGAGACATTCATACGCATCGTCGGTTTCCTTACCCAAGGGTGGAGTGTGCAGCCGATTCGCGGGCGAGGCTCGAAGGTGGTTGCGAAACCGGCCTTCTTGCCGGAGGAGAGCGCAGCGAGCGTTCACCCGCTCTCCTTCGAGGATAGAGAAGCGGGGCAGAGGTGTCAAGATCTCCCTCACGGCTGACCAGGACGGAAGACGTAACCGAGCAGCTTGTAGATCAGCTTGGCGCAGAGAAAGTCGGCATGGGGGCTCTCGGGGCGGGGGGCCAGTTCCGTCAGGTCGAAGCCGATGACTCGTCTGCGGCGGGTGAGCAGCTTGAGGAAACGCGTCACGTCGTACCAGTGGAGTCCCCCCGGTTCCGGCGTTCCCGTGGCAGGAACCTCGCTCGGGTCGAAGACATCGATATCGATCGTCACGAAGACGTCCTCGTCGAGATGCTCGATCGCCGCTTCCATCCAGGGGGGAGAGGACGACGCGCGGAGCGCCGGGTCCATGATCTCGTGCGCGAAGAAGACCGGAATCTCATGCTCGCGGATGAAGATGCGCTCCTCCCGGCTCATGCTCCGAATCCCCACGGCGACGATCCCTCCCCCCCCCTCCACAACCCGCCGCATGACACAGGCATGGGAGAGGGGATTCCCCTCGTAGGTGTCGCGAAGATCAGTGTGCGCGTCGAGCTGAAGGACCGAGAAGCGGGGGAAGCGCTCCTGATAGGCCGCAATCTCTCCCACGCTCACGGCGTGCTCGCCCCCGAGGAGGACGACGAACTTCCCCGCATCGACATATTTCCCCACACTCTCCCGGACCGCCTCGACCATCCGAGGCGGATCGAGCGATCCGATCTCCGCCAGGTCCGGCGCGGTATGGATCCCCTGGCGAAAGACCTCGAAATCGAGTTCCTCGTCGTAGAGTTCGAGGTAGGCCGAAGCCTCGAGGATTGCCGCCGGCCCGCGGGCCGTTCCTTTCCCGTAGCTGACCGTCCGTTCGTACCCCGCAGAGAGGATGACGATCCGTGCGGTCCGGGGATCGCGGAATTGCGCATCGAGCGCGCCGTAATGATGCATCCGTCGGCGTCCTTTCCATTCCGTTGACAGCATCGGAGGCTCACCCCCGCCACCGGCCCAGTCTGTCCCAGGGGGTGATCAGGGAGCGATGCTCCGCGGCCGGAGTCTCCCGGCGTGGGCGGGTCGATCGGTCGAGGGCACAGGCCAGCAGGGCGATCTCCGCGTCCCGGTCCTCTTGCCGCCATCCGGGCAGTTCCGCCTCGATGAAGCCGGTATGGAGCTTCCCCTCCCGGAAGGTGGGAAGCCGCAGGAGATCGATGAGGAAGGGGATCGGCGTCCTCACCCCGAGCACGACGTAGCGTTCGAGCGCTGCGATCATCCGGTCGATGGCGCACCCACGATCTTCGGCGAAGGCGATGAGCTTGGAGAGGATCGGATCGTAGTGGATCGGCACTTCGCAGCCGGCACGCACGCCGCAGTCGTTGCGGAGACCCGGCCCCGTCGGCTCCGCGAAGGCGAGAATCCGTCCCGGCGAGGGGATGAAGTCCTCCGCGGGATCCTCGGCGTAGATCCGGCACTCGATCGCATGGCCGCGGCGGCCGATATGCTCTTGCCGGTAGCGGAGCGGCTTCCCTTGCGCGATCTCGATCTGCTGGCGCACGAGGTCGATGCCGGTCGTCGCCTCCGTGATCGGATGCTCGACCTGGAGCCGCGTGTTGACCTCGAGGAAGTAGAATTCCCCCGTCTCCGCGACCAGAAACTCCACGGTGCCGGCGTTGACGTAACCCGAGGCCCGGGCCACGGCGACCGCGGCCTCGAGGATCCGATCGCGAAGCGCCGGCGAAAGGTTCGGGGCCGGGGTCTCCTCCACGATCTTCTGGTGCCGGCGCTGGATCGAACACTCCCGCTCGAAGAGGTGGATCGTGTTGCCATGCGTGTCGGCGAGGATCTGAACCTCGATGTGACGGGGGCGGGCGAAGAAACGCTCCACGTAGAGCGTCGGATCGCCGAATGCCTGGGCTGCTTCCCGGCGGGCGCTCTGCCAGGCGTGGGGGAACGCTTCGGGGCGCTCTACGATCCGCATCCCCTTCCCCCCTCCGCCCGCGGCGGCCTTGATGAGGAGGGGGAAGTCGAGTCCCTCCGCGAGGGGAGGGGGGGTCTCTTCCGCGGAAGCCATTCCTCCCGGCACGACGGGGATCCCGGCTGCGGTCATGATCGCCCGGGCGGTCACCTTGTTGCCCAGATCCTCGATCACCCTGGCCGGGGGCCCGATGAAGGTGATCCCGGCCTCGGCGCAGCGCGCCGCAAAAGTGGGATTCTCCGCCAGGAAGCCGTAGCCGGGATGGATCGCGGTGGCCCCCGTCTCCTTCGCTGCCGCGAGGATCCGGTCGATGTCGAGGTAACTGCGTGCCGGTTCCGCCGGTCCGATCGCAACGGTCTCGTCCGCGGTCAAGACATGCAGAGCCCCGGCATCCGCCTCGGAGTAAACCGCTACGGAGGGGATTCCCATCTCCCGGCAGGTCCGCATGATCCGGACCGCAATCTCTCCCCGGTTTGCCACGAGAATCTTCATCTTCCCCCCTACATCCGGAAGACGCCGTACCCCGGCTTCGGGATCGGCGCGTTGAGGGAGACCGAGATCGCCAGCCCCAGGTAATCACGTGTCTTCACGGGATCGATGATCCCGTCGTCGCGGAGTCGGGCCGTGTGATTGTAGGGGCTCCCCTCCTTCTCGTAGGTCTCGATGACCGGCTCCCGGATGAAGCGTTCGACCTCCTCGCTCATCTCCCCCTCCCCCTCCCGGAGCATCTGGTCCCGCTTCACCGAGACGAGGACATCGGCGGCCTGCGCCCCCCCCATCACCGAGATCCGCGCGTTGGGCCAGGTCCAGAGAAAGCGCGGAGAGAAGGCCCGCCCGCACATCGCATAGTTCCCGGCCCCGAAGGACCCCCCGATGATGACGGTGAACTTGGGGACGGTCGAGCAGGAGACCGCTGCAACCATCTTGTGCCCATCCTTCGTGATCCCTCGATGCTCGTACTCCTTCCCGATGATGAAACCCATGATGTTCTGGAGGAAGACGAGGGGGATGCGTTGCTGGTTGCAGATCTGGATGAACTGCGTGGCCTTGAGCGCCGATTCGGAGAAGAGGACCCCGTTGTTCGCGAGGATGCCGACCTGGTAGCCGTGGATGTAGGCGAACCCGGTGACGAGCGTCGTGCCCCAGCGGGCCTTGAACTCCTGGAATTCGCTTCCATCGACGATCCGGGCGATCACCTCCCGGACGTCGTAGGGTTGTCGGATATCCTCCGGCACGATCCCGTAGAGTTCCTCCGGGTCGTAGCGTGGGGGTTTGGGCTCACGGGTGCGGATCCGCGTCTTCTCCACCGGCGCGATCGTCCCAGCCAGGGTCCGCACCGTTTCGAGCGCGTGGATCTCGTCCTCCGCGTAGTAGTCCGCCACACCGGAGATGCTGCAATGGACGTCTGCGCCCCCCAGTTCGTCGCTCGTGACGACCTCTCCGGTGGCGGCCCGCACCAGGGGAGGTCCGCCGAGGAAGATCCCCCCTGTCCCCTTCACGATCACCGTGTAGGTGGACATCGCCGGAATGTAGGCGCCTCCGGCGGTACACTGCCCCATCACCGCGCAGATCTGGGGCAACCCCATCTTCGAGATGAGCGCCTGGTTGTAGAAGACCCGTCCCCCGAGCACGAAGATCTCGTCCTGGAGCGGAAGATAGGCCCCCCCCGAATCGACGAGGATGATCGAGGGGAGATGGTTCTCCATGACGATCTCCTGCTCGCGAAGGCTCTTCTGGAGCGTCATCGGGAAGACCGATCCTCCCTTGACCATCGCGTCGTTCCCCGAGACGAGGAACTCCCGCCCATGAACGATGCCGATGCCGGAGACGATCCCTGCGCCATGGACCCGGCCGTCGTACATCCCGTAGGCCGCAAGGGGGGAGAGTTCGAGGAAGGGGGTTCCCGGATCGAGGATCCGCTCGATCCGCTCACGCACGGGCAGTTTCTTCTGTTCGGCATGCCGCCGTCTGGCGCGCTCCGAACGGTCCTCTGCTGCGTGCCGGAGTCGTTCCTTCAGTTCCGCCACGAGGCGAAGATTCGCCTCCCGGTTTCGCCGAAACGTCTCACTGCCGGGATCGATCCGGCTCTCGATGACTTCCATTCACATCCTCGCATATTGTTGGCGGTAAGCCTGGACGATCTTCGTTGCAATCTTCTCCGGGGAGGCATGGGAGGTGACGACGATCGCGTCGGCGGCCTCCTCGTAGGAGGGCTCCCGCTCACGGGCGAGGGCCTCGATCTCCTCGGCGAGGGGGCGCGAGGTGAGTCGTGGACGGTCACTGCCCCGGATCCGGGAGAGGGCCGTCTTCGGATCGACCTCGAGCCAGACGACGAAGCCGAGCGCCTCGATCGTCGGCACATTCTCCGGGATGGTGAGGGCGCCGCTGCCGACTGCGATGACGCAGCCACAGGCATGCCCGAAGCGCAGGAGGGTCACCGCTTCGAGGAGGCGGAAGTGGGCTTCCCCCTCCGTTGCGAAGATCTCGGGAATGCTCTTTCCTGCGAGCCGTTCGATCTCCTCGTCCGTATCGACGAGCGTAAATCCCAGCGTCCCGGCAAGATGGCGCGCCACGGTCGATTTTCCCGCGCCGCGCAGTCCGATGAGGAGGAGATTGTTCCCCTTCATCCCCGGCGTTCCCCATAGATCGTCTCGGCGCGCTCGATCAGGAGATCCGCCGGTGGGGTGAAGCCGAGCCAGCGCCGGAGCTGTTCGCGTCCCTGGAAGGCCCACATCTCGATCCCGCGGATCACCGAGGCGCCCCGCGCCCGGGCCTCTCGAACGAGGGGGGATTCCCATTCCGAGAGGGTGATGTCGAAAACCGTCTTGTCCGTCAAGGGGGAGGCCGGCAGGAGCGAGGCTGCCACGGCGCTCTCCGGAATCGTGCTGACGAGGAGATTCCACGCCCCCTCTTTCGCCTCTTCCAACGGCGCGGCCGCAACCCCGAAGGCCCGAGAGAGTTCCTTGCGCCGTGCCTCCGAGCGGTTGAAGAGTTTCACGTTCGCCCCCGCAGAGAGGAGGGCATGGACGATCGCACGCGCTGCCCCTCCGGCGCCGAGGACTGCCGCGGTTGCACCGGCCGGATCACAGTGGCGCCCAAGGGCGGCGAGAAACCCCACCGCATCCGTGTTCTCCCCGACCAGCGTCTCCCCATCCACCACGATCGTATTCACCGCGCCGATTTCGCGCGCTTCCACCCCCACCCGATCGAGGAGGGGGAGGATCTGCTCCTTATGGGGGATCGTGACGCTGGCACCGAGGAAACGACCACTGCGCAACAGCGCGGCCGAATGTTCCAGATCATCGATCGGGAGTTGAATGTAGCGAACGTCGAAGCCTTTCTCTCGCAGGAGGGGATTGTAGATTCGTACCCCGCGGGAAGTGCGGGCCCTCCGGCCGCAGAGCATCCCGATCCATCGTGTTTCGGGGGAGACCTCCCGCAGCCCGAAGTCGAGGATCTCCTGCGCCGAGGGTTGCGCGGCGTCGGTCGCCGCCTCCGCCGTGCTCGTGACGAAGGTTCCCCGGCTTCCGAAGAGGGGATAGGCCAGGCGGGTCACTCTTCCGAGTTCGCCGGATCCCATGAGGAAGAGGAGTTTCTCCGAACGCAATCTCCCCAATTCGAGGAGATCTCCTCCCCCCTCGACCGGAACGACGAGTTTGATGCCACCGACCGGTTCTCCTTCCATCTCCGGAAGGAGACGTACGGCGGATGCTCCGTCGGTGTGGCAGGAGAGGATACGCCGGTAGGGGTGGAGGTGGCGAAAGAGGCGGCGTCGGATCTCTGGAGCGGCCCGCCACTCGATATCGACGTAGCGCACCCCGGCCCGGGCCGCGGCGACGAGGTGTTCCACCCGTTGTGTCTCCTCCCCGTCGAATCCCCCCCCCTCCCAGCGGGGACGGCAGGCCACGACGAGGTCGTCGAGTCGCGGAAGCGCTCCGAGCGCTTCCCGGGAGGGGAGAGGGTCGAGGAAATCGAGGCGCACCTCGTGCAGATCGGCCTCGGGGTGCTTCGATATCCGTTCCCGAAGCTGCGTGAGGTTCCTTTCCCGCCCCGTCATGCAGATCATCGTGCGCCTCCCATCTCGAGATTGTAATACCGGTGCCAGTTGTTGTAAAGCCCCGTCTCCGTGTCGTGGTACTGACCGGGAAGCCACAGGTTCATCCCGGGGGGCGCCAGGGCCTCGGCAAAGTCGTGAATCCTCCAGGCATCCGGTGAGATGGGCGGGGAACCGACGCCGCTGTCCACGTGTTGCCTACTACGGCGCCTTCGCTCC
>CAZTSL010000023.1:0-42567 GCA_964616915.1 uncultured bacterium | reverse complement strand
AACGGGACCGACGACGACGGCGACGGCGACATCGACTGCCTCGACTCCGATTGCGCCGATGATCCTTCCTGTAGCGGGCAGACCGAGATCTGTGACAACGGAACGGACGACGACGGCGACACCTTCGTCGACTGCGACGATATCGACTGCAACGGGGATCCCAACTGTATCTTCGAGATCTGTGACAACGGAACGGACGACGACGACGACGGCGATATCGACTGCCTCGACTCCGACTGTGCAGGCGACCCGGCCTGCAACCCGGAGATCTGTGACAACGGCACGGACGACGACGGCGACGGCGCCATCGACTGCCTCGACTCCGATTGCGCCGATGATCCTTCCTGTAGCGTGCAAACCGAGATCTGTGACAACGGAACGGACGACGACGGCGACGGCGATATCGATTGCCTCGACGCCGATTGCGCAGGCGACCCGGCCTGCAACCCGGAGATCTGCGACAACGGAACGGACGACGACGGCGACGGCGACATCGACTGCAACGACACCGACTGTATCGGCCTTCCCCCTTGCACGGGTCAGATCGAATTCTGCGACAATGGCACGGACGACGACGGCGACGGCGATATCGACTGCGACGATACCGACTGCGCGAACCACCCGGCCTGCAATCCGGAGATCTGCGACAACGGAACGGACGACGACGGCGACACCTTCATCGATTGCGACGACAGTGAATGTTTCGGAAACCCGAACTGCGTGCCGGAGATCTGCGACAACGGAACGGACGACGACGGTGACGGGTTTACCGACTGCTTCGATCCGGGCTGTTTCTTCGATCCGGCTTGCATGCCGGAGATCTGTAACAATGGCACGGACGACGACGGCGACGGCGACATCGACTGCAATGATTCGGAGTGCGCGATCTTCCCCGATTGCATTGCGGAGATCTGCGACAATGGCACGGACGACGACGGCGACGGCGCCATCGACTGCAATGATTCGGAGTGCGCGGGGGATCCGGCATGCGCATGATCATCGACGCGCATACGCACATCGATGAATGTCCCGGTTCCCCCTGGCAGGATCCGCCGGAGACGATTCTCTCGCTGATGGATGAAGCGGGGATTTCGAGGGCGGTGGTGATGACGTACGGCGATGCCCCGAGCAGCTTGTGGGATCCGCTCGCCTACGTGGCGCAGGCGATCCGTCGGTATCCGCACCGGCTGATCGGATTTGCGCGGCTGACCCCCGCGGTGGGGGAGGAAGCCTGCCGTCTCCTCGAACGCGCGATCGTGGAGGCGGGGATGAAGGGGCTGAAACTTCACCCCTACGGTTATCGGATCCCCCCCGATTCCCCGGAGACGCTGGCGCTCATCCAAAAGGCGGCGGAACTCGGCGCACCGACGCTCTTCCATTGCGGGGACGAGGAATTCACCCGCCCCCTCGAGATCGTCCGAGCCGCGGAGAGATGTCCGGAAGCATCGATCATCCTGGGTCACATGGGGGGCTACTTCCACGTGGAAGCCGCGATCGAATGCGCGAGCGCCTGCCCGAACCTCTACCTCGAGACGTCGGCGATGCCCTATCCGGCGATGATCCGGAAGGCGGTCGATACGATCGGACCGGAGCGGGTGATCTTCGCCAGCGACGGCCCGGGGTGCGACCCCCGCCTGGAACTCGACAAGATCGAGATCGCAGGCCTGAGCGAGGAGGAGAAGGCCCTGGTACTGGGGGGGAATATCGAACGCCTCCTGTCCGGTGTCGAGGGAGGAAGCGGATGAATGAACGGCGGAAATGGAACGAACGGTATCAGACGCCCGGTTACCGTCACGGCACGGAACCGCCCCCCCTCCTTCTGGAGGTCGCACCCCTCCTGCCCGAAGGAGGAACGGCGATCGATCTGGCGTGTGGCGAAGGGCAGGCCGCCGTCTATCTGGCCAGCCGTGGACTTTCCACGGTGGGTCTCGACATCTCCGACGTCGCCCTCGAAAAAGGGCGGCGCCTCGCCGAGGAAAAGGGGGTCGAAGTCCACTTCGAACAGGCCGATCTCTCCACCCACGAACTCCCCCACGAAGCCTTCGACGTGATCCACTGCGCGCACTACCTCTGCCGAGACCTCGTTCCCCGGATCCGGCAGGCCCTCCGGCCGGGCGGAACCGTGGTCATGGAGATGCTCGTGACAGGGCGACACCCGGGCCATGAGATCCCCCCACGCTACCTCGTCGATCGAAACGAGGTGCTCCGATGGTTCATCGACTTCTGGGTGCTCTTCTACCGCGAAGGTTGGGGAGAAGCCAGAGGCGTGGCCCAGATCGCCGCCCGAAAGCCGCTCCCGGCATCGGCCGGTCGAGGATCGGAAGGATGACGACGATCGATATCCACACCCATGTCGGACGTTCCCTCTACGGGCACCATCTGACGGAGGAAGAACTGCTGCGGCGGATGGATGCGCTCAGGATCGACCGATCGATCCTGATCCCCTTCAAGCCGAAGGGGTACGATCTTTCGCCGGAGAACGATCGGGTGCTGCGCGCGGTTCAGCGGTATCCCGACCGGTTCCGGGCTTTCCTGCGGGTCGATCCATGGCAGGGCGCAGCGGCGCTCGCCGAGATCGACCGCTTCGAGGCGGCGATCGAAGGGGGAGCGGTCTGCGGCATCTTCCTCCACCCCTGGGAGGAGAACTTCCCCGTCGAGGGCGCCGTCGCCCGCCCCATCTTCGCCAAAGCCGCGCAATATGCACTCCCCGTCATGATCTCGGGGGGACACGTCCGCGTCTCCACTGCCTGGCAGATCGGAGCCGTGGCCCGACGCTTCCCCTCCGTGACGATCATCGCCACGAGCGGCGGACAGATCAACATCTCGGGCGCAGCCCTCTACGAGGCGGAGGTCATGCTCCGCGAGCACCGCAACGTCCTCATGGAGACCTCCGGCATCTACCGGGAGGACTTCATCGAGGACATGGCCCGGGAATTCGGGGCAGGGCGGATCCTCTTCGGGAGCAATGCGCCGATCTTCGACCTGGAACTCGAACTCCTCCGCGTGAAGAAGGCGCATCTCCCCCTGGAGAGCATCGAACGGATCGCCGGAGGAAATGCCGAAGCCCTCCTCGCCCCCCGCGGGGGGTAGAGATGAGGGATGGCCGGCACGCCCCCTGGCCACGCCCCTGAAACGCAGACGAGGATGCCATGAAACGACCGGGTGCGCCGACACCCTCCGTCGCGGCCGCGAGAGCGGAACTCGAAGCCGCACGCCGGTGTTTCGATCTCCCCCTCCGAGGGGAGGATGCCGGGAGGACCCAGCAGGCCTATACCACCCGAATCGATGCCTTCGTCCGGGAAGCAGCGACATCCACGAGGATCGAGGGGTGTCCCCCCTTCGCTCTCGTGGCACTCGGAGGCTACGGCCGGGAAGAGATGGCGCCCTTCTCCGACATCGACCTCCTCTTCCTCACCGGAACGGAATGGGAGGCGCGATGGCTCCCCTTCCCCGAAGCCCTGCACCGGAGGTTGTGGGACCTCGGGCTTCCGGTCGGCTTCAGCATCCGTTCGATCGAGACCGCCCTCGCCGATGCGCGGGAGGATCTCGTCTTCCAGACGGCGTTGCTCGACCGGCGCTTCGTCGGAGGAGACCCCGAACGCTTCGAGGCGTTCGACGCCCGGCTGCGGGTGGAGGTCCATGCCCCCCAGATCGAGGCGTTCGTGGCGGCCAAGCTCGCGGAACAAGAACGCCGCCGGACACGCTACGGCGACTCGGTCTATATCCTCGAACCGAACGTGCGCGACGGGGCGGGGGGGCTGCGCGATTACCACCTGCTGCGCTGGCTGGCCACGCTCTTTTTCCCAAGACTCCCCTTCGAGGAACTCCCCTCGGCCGGGAAGATGGCACCGGAATCGTTCCAGGCGCTGACCCGGGCCGTCGCGTTCCTCTGGAAGGTTCGCCATCACCTGCACCGTCACTTCCGGAGGAAGAACGACCACCTCCGCTTCGAAGCCCAGGAACGGATCGCGGATCGTCTCGGTTTCCGGGAGACGAAGAGCGCCCTGGCCGTCGAACACTTCATGCGGACCTTCTACCTTCACGCCCGCACCGTGGAACGGGAGACGGGGCGGTGGATCGAAACCTGGCTCGATGGGCATTCCCCCGCCCCCCCCGCGGGGAATCGCAGGGAGAGAAAGCAGCTCGCAGAAGGGTTCGTGATCATGGAGGGGCGCCTCACCCTCGAGGATGACCGACTCCTACGGGAGAGCCCCGAGCGCCTCGTCACCCTTTTTCGGGAGATGGCCCGCTCCGACGTGACCCTCCATCCCACCCTCAAAGGGATGATCCGGGCCCACCGCTTCCGGCTCGATTCCGGGGTACAGTGCCATCCGGCCGCACGGGAGGCGTTCTTCGAGATCCTCCGAAGCCCTCGTGCCTTTCGGGTGCTCGAGGAGATGCACGATCTTGGGATCCTGGTCCGGTGGATCCCGGAATTCCGCAAGGTCGTCTGCAAGATGCAACACGATCTCTACCATGTCTATACCGTGGATCGGCATCTCCTCTTCACGGTGAAACACCTCCTGAGCCTCCTGCCGGGGGGGGGAGACGAGTGGGGGAGTTTCGTTCGATGGACACCCGAAATGGAAACGATGCGGCCGGTCCTCCTCCTGGCTGGCCTCCTGCACGACATCGGAAAGGGAGACGGCCCGGGACACGCCTCCCGGGGAGCGACGATCGTGCGTACGATCGGCGAGCGACTGGGGATGTCCCCGGAAGCGATCGACCTCCTGGTCTTCCTCGTGTCCGAACACCTCCGGATGGCCCACATCTCCCAGCGACGCGATCTCAACGATCCCGACCTGATCGCCGATTTCGCCCGGAGCGTTCGTTCGCAACGCAATCTCACTTTCCTGACCCTCCTGACGGCTGCGGACATGCGTTCCGTGGGGCCGGGGGTCTTCACCGACTGGAAGGGGCGCCTCCTGCGCGAACTCTACGAACGAACCGCCCAGTGGATCGCGCAGCCTCGAGGCATTCCGTCTCCTCTCGCGGCGGCAGCGGCCCGCCGCCGCGAGGTTTTCGAACGTCTTACGGCAACGGGCGTGCACCCTCCGGCGGAGATCCGCGCATTCCTCGATTCCCTCTCCGATCGCTACTTCCTCCTGAACGAGCCGGAGAGCGTGATCGACCACTTCACGATCCTTTCGGAGATGGGGGAAAAAGCCGTCCGTCTTCGCCACACCGGGAGGGGGGAAGACGAGATCGTCGTCCACACCCGCAATCACCCCGGACGGCTGGCCCTCATCACGGGCCTGATGGCGGCCTGTGGTCTCCATATCCGCTCCGCCCAGATCAATACCCGCGAGGATGGAACGATCCTCGATCTCTTCCAACTCCAACCCCACGATCACCTCGATCTTGCCTTCGCCCGATTCCGTGAACGGATCGAACCGGTGCTCGCCGGCACCTTGGACGTGGAACGCCTGCTCGAGAAACGACGCGCCACCTATCCGGAGAAACGCCCCCCCCTCGCCTCTCGCCTCAAGAAGAACGAGGTCGTCGTGGACAACGAGACCTCCCGCATCTTCACGGTGATCGAGGTGATCGCCCAGGACCGCACCGGCCTCCTCTACACGATCACCCAGGCACTCGCTGAACTCGGTCTCGACATTCATCTCGCCAAGATCGCCACCGAGGTGGATCAGGCCGTCGATGTCTTCTATGTGAGGGAAGTGACAGGGAAGAAGGTGAGCGGGCCGCAACGGGAAGGAGAGATCCGCCAACACCTCCTGGCGGCGCTGGCATCCGAAGAGGGGGGAATCAAAACGAAGGAGAGACCGTGATCGTTCCCGGTCCAAAGGAGATCGGAATCGGAATCCCGTTGCCCGAGGTGAACGCGATCGCGTTGAGACTCCCGGTCATCTCGATCACATCGATCTCCATCACCCAATCCGACCCCGAAAGCGGACCGATCACGCCGCCATCCGTATTGTCTCCCCAGGCCCATCGTCCCTTGAAGAAATCGGTGCTCGGCTCGGTGAGTTCCCCGTTGTCGTCGGAGAGCATCACCTTGCCGTTCGCGCCGTTGCCGCTCAAGCGGTAATCGACCTTGGCGGTTCCCTGGGAGGAGTTGACCTCGAGGCCGAAGACCGAAAATAGACAAAGGCCGTTGCTCCCCTGAAAGAGCCAGAACTGGGCCACGGAGTCCTGGAGGGTGGGCCCCTCCTTCGGATGGGCCGAGGCACTCGAGTAACTGTAATTCTGCTGGCAGGTCCATCCATCGGGGTTGTCGTAGGCCGTCACCTTTCCGATCGTGACGTCGTTGTAACGAATCGTGTAAGTTTGCTCACAACTCGGCAATCCCTGGGCGCTCAGCACCAGAAACGTGAGGAGGAGCATCGACAGGATCATCCATCGTCTCTTCATTGATGTTTTCCTTTCCATTGAAACTCGAGGAAACACGGTATCATTCTATCCTCGCTCCCTATCCCCGTCAACCTGCTCGAAACCCCGATCCAGGGCCATCGCATGAAATTTCCCGATGAGATCCGCGACCCTGTGGGTGACAGACGCCGGTCTCCACGGCGTCCCGGCTACGCTCCAATGCATACCGGCCCGTTTGCATCGTGTTCCGATGGCGGTCTTGCACCCGGCTTCCACGACGCCCGTCGAGGTGCATAGGCCCGCAGCCCGGAATTCGTCGTAGCGCATTCGTTCGAGGATGCCCAGCTTCCCTGGCGCTACGACGGGGAAGGTCGTGCAGGGAGCCAAGGGATCCTCTCTTCTCATCCCTCCTGGCATTTGCTTGGTATCCGTCGAATGCAAAGAGCGCTCCCCCGTAACGAGTCCTTCTCTTGGCCTCGATGCGTGCATCTTCCCCTGAAACGATAGGGAGTTACGCATCTCGTAAACTTTCCCTTGCAACGAGACGCCTCCCAAAGTTCCACTTTGGTGACGTGCACCGGGCCTGCGGCGATGCTTGACAGGGCGCGGGGCGATGTGCGACAATTCCGGGAGGTTGCAGCGAAGTGCTCGATAATGGGGGTGGGTCTGGACGTTCCACACGACGAGGATGGCAGAAGAGATGCGAAGCGGTGCGCTCATCTGGTTTACAGGGATCCCGGCTTCCGGGAAATCGACGATTGCGAGCGCGGTGGAACGCCAGCTCAAAGATGCTGGAATTCCGGTGGCCTATCTCGACTCCGAGTTCGTTCGGCGGGAATTGAGTCCCGATCTCGGCTATACGATCGAGGCACGCGCCGAACATACGAGGCGTCTGTCCTTCGTCGGACGGCTCCTGGCCGAAAACGGCATCATCGCGATCGTGGCGGCGGTCTCGAACCTGCGGGCGTTCCGGGATCGGGCGCGGGCAGGGGTCGAACACTTCGTGGAGGCGTATGTGAAATGCCCTCTGGCGGTGTGTCAGGCGCGTGACCCCAAGGGGCTCTACGCCCGGGCCGCCCGGGGTGAGATTCGCGACATCGCGGGACTCCACCTCCCCTACGAGCCACCGCTGCAACCGGAGGTCCTCCTCGAGACGGACCGGATGGGGATTCCCGAATGCACGGCGCGGGTACTCGCCCATCTCTCGAAACGGGGACTCCTCTCCCCCGAAACGCCGCAAGGGGGGGGAAAGGAGGAGGCTTCCTTCGAAGTCGGAGAGCGGATTCGGGTACCGGGCGGATGAGGGGGGTCGAAAGGCGCGGAAGACGACGACACCGGCATTGTGCCCTGGGCGGCATGCTCATCCTCTTCCTTCTTCGCGCTCCGATACCCACCCGTGCGGCCTTCGTGCGGCTCACCCCACTTTGGAGCGATACGGAAAGGATCGATGCCACGAAGCTCCAGCCCTTCCTCGAACGGGGGGTTCTGGCGCTCATCGAGTCGAACGCCGACCGTTCCCTCAAGCAGATCACGCTCATCGCCCACGTCGCGGCGCCGCCGGAGGAGGTCTTCCGGCATACGGTCGATCTCGAGAAGTACCCCGACTTCCTGCGCAACGTGGTGAAGGCGAAGGTGGAGGAGCAGGAGGAAAACGGCTTCTCCTACCGCTACGAACTCGAGGTCCCCCTCTCGAACATGGAGGGGAAGAATCACGTCATCCTCCGTCCCCCCCACCATGCGGATTTTCAGGCGATCTCCGGGGATATCGAGACGGGAAGATGGCATTGGGAATTCCAGCGGACGAAGGAGAACGAGACGATCGTCCTCTTCTCCAACTACAGCGACATTCGCGAGATCGGTTGGATCATGCGAAAGATCGTGGCCACCGAGCCCCTCATCGAACATGGGATCAACGTGGGCGCCAACTATATCCATCTACGGGCGATCAAGAACCGGGCGGAGGGGAAACCCCCCTTCAAGGGGAAGACGCTGCCCCGCCGTAGCGATGCGCCGATCTCGCTTCGCCCCTTCCCCCATCTCTCCGATCCGAAGCTCCGTCCGCTCCTCAATCGGCTCCTCGACCGGGGGATGGTCGCGCTCATCGAGGAGTTTCCCGATGGAGCCCTCAAGCAGATCTCGATCTGCGAACGGGTTGCGGTCGAGCAGGCGCGGATCTACGAGGTGGTGGCCGACTACGAGAAATTCCCCGAATTCATCGACACGTTCAAGAAGGTGGAACGGGTTCGGGCCTTCTCCCCCACCCACGTGATCATCCATACGGTGCTCGGGATGCCCTTCCTCAAAATCGATCTCGATCAGGAGATCTTCCTCACGCCGATCGAGGCGATCGATACCCGTCCCTACAGGGGGGATATCAAGACCGCGCGTTGGATGTGGCGTTTCTTCCCCCTCTCGGAGGGGAAGACGCTGATGAACTACTCCTTCTACGCAGACATGAGTGAAGCAAGCTGGTTGTTGCGCCAGTTCCTCAAGATGGATCCCACGATGCTCCACGCGATGAACGTGACATGGGGGGTGGTGGCGGTGCAGGTGATGAAGAAACGGGCGGAGACGCTTGCCGCAGCGAGCCGTTCCAGCTCGTCGACACGCTGAGGCAGGAAGCATGGCAAACGTTTCACTCGTCTATCCAGCCCTTTCGGACAGTACCTGGAACGCGCCGATCGGCCATGGCCAGATGGCGGGAACCTTCATCCATCTCGGGCTGGCGTATCTCTCCGCCGCGCTCGAGGCGGAGGGGCACCGGGTCGATCTCATCGACCTCAGGCGTCTGTCGGGATGGGAGGCGTTCGACGCGGCCTTCCGGGCGCAGCGCCCCGACATCCTCGGGGTGACGATGGAGACCGCGATGTTCCCCTTCGCGATCGAGGCGTGCCGGCGGGCGAAGAAGATCTCGCCGGGGGTCGTCACCGTGGCGGGAGGGATCCATCCGACGTTGAAACCGCAGGAGTGTCTCGAAACGGGGGTGGTGGATCACGTCCTCATGGGGGAGGGGGAGATCTCCTTCCCGGAACTCGCACACGATCCAGGGGCCTTTCCCCCCCTCCTTTGGGGGAAGACGCCCGATCTCGACGCGATTCCCTTTCCCGACCGGGAGTTGTGGGACGACTACCGGCTGCGTTGCAGCTTCGACCTCTCCGCGCTGCGGACCTACCGCTTCCCCACGCCGATGATCGAGATCATCACGACGCGGGGGTGCCCCTGGCAGTGCGCCTTCTGCTGCGGTCCCGGGGAACAGACGATCTATACCCGGCCGGGGAAGAATGGCGACCGGCGCCCCTTCATCCGCCGCCGTAGCGTGGAGAACGTGATCGAGGAGATCTCCTTCCTCGTCGATCGCTATGGGGTGAGGAGCCTCTTCTTTCACGACGACCAGTTCATCATCGACCGCAGGTGGGGAGCGGCGTTCTGCCGCGCGATGCGGAAGGCGGGCTTCGTCGACCGGGGAATCGAGTGGATCGCCTCCTGCCGTTCCGACATGATCTGCCGCTTCGAGGATCTTTTCGAAGAGATGCACGCCGTGGGACTGCGGATGGTCATCATCGGCTTCGAATCGTTCAGCGAGCGGGTCCTCCGCTGGCTCAACAAGGGGACGACCGTGGCGGAGAACTTCCGGGCCGCCGAGATCTGCAAGCGGATCGGGGTGCGGATCTGGGCGAACTACATCCTCGGAACGCCGGGTCCGTGGGGGTGGGAGATCGAAGACGACATCGCCACGGTCGAAGCGTTGAAGAAGATCGAGCCCGACCACTACTCGCCGGCCTTCTTCACGCCGATCATCGGGACTTCCCTTCACGACTGGTGCCTTAAGAACGATCTCATCCTCACCGAGGAGAAGGAAGCGCTCGGGAACCGCTCCGTGACCGGGGGGGGAGGGAAGATCAGAGGGGTCGATTACGCCGCCCTCGCGAAGCTCGTCGTCCATGACCCGATGATCCCGCTTCGGCCCCAGCACCTCGCCCGGCCGCTCCTCGATCGTGCGACACGCTGGCTTGGGCCGATCCTGCGCTCCCTGTCGCGGCGATCGGCCGGCTGATCGAAAGAACCGCATCTTGCGTCCTCGAAAGGGCGGTGCCTCGTGCCCGCCGGAGCGACCCGATCCCCGGTTTCACACGTAGAGCGGTCCTCCCCTCCTTCCGGAGTTCCGGGAGGGGGCGCGGGGGACGTCATTTTCCCGGAACTCCGGAATCCCAGGAGATTTCGCTCCGGAGGCGCCGATCGGATCCCCTCGTGGAGATGTCGGAATCGCAACGTGTATGCGATGGGAATGTGGAAAGATGATTCTACTTCATGGCACGTCGATACGAGCGCAGCAGCCCTTCTTCCTCCTGTGGGGGGAGATGCCGGCCCATGAGAAGAAACCTCCCCGGCGCGACCCGCGGGAACTCCCCTTTCAGGCGCCGATGGCGCTCGTCGAGGAGGCGCTGCGAGCGCTTCCGGGTCGCTGGGAGGGGGAGGAACGGACGATTTCGTTGTTCCTTCCTCCGGAGTCGGGAAACGGGGGGAAGCCGGTGGAGCGGATCGTGCGGGGAATTGCGCTCACGCCTGAGCAGGCCCTCCCCTTTCTCGCCTGGCTGCCGGAGCGGCGCAGGATATCGAAATGGCTCACGCTCGGCGCGGATACCCGATTCTGGAGCCGGGCTGCGAAGTTCGCACTCGAACTCCTCGCGCGCCAGCGTTTCGTCCCTTCGGTCGTCTGTGAGGATGGGGTGACCTACCAGGGAAGATGGCTCCCCGTGATCGAGGGGGAAGAGGATACGGTGCGATTCGCGCAACTGGCACGGGCGATGCCCCTCGTCTGCCGGGCTTCGAACCCCCGGCCGGGGGGGGGGATTCCTTCGGCGGAGCGGTTGCTGCACGATTTCCTTCGTTCCACGATGGATGCGATGATCCGCCGCTGGATCACGCCGCTGCTCGGGATGTGGCCGAAGGGGCGGGAGGAACTCTGGAGGGCGTGGTTGCGCTCCCTCGTCACGGGGGAGGCGATCCCCCCGGAGGCGGCACGCCCCCCGGCCAACCTCGGCGATTTCTACGAGGGGGTGCAGAACTGGATCGACCAGATCCGGCCGCGGGAGGCGACCGGTTTCCGGACCTGCTTCCGGCTCGTTGCGCCCGAGGTGCTCGAATCGGACGGCACGGAGCGGTGGGTTCTTCACTATCATCTCCAGGCGACCGATGACCCCGACCTCCTCGTGCCGGCGGAAGAGGTGTGGAAATCGGCGGGGGAAACGCTTTGCTTCGAGGGGCATCGCTTCGAGCATCCGCAGGAACGATTGCTCGCCGACCTGGCCACGGCCTCCCGGCTCTTCCCCCCTCTCGAATCGAGCCTCAAGACCGCCCGCCCTCGATTTTGTCGCCTCAAGACGGTCAACGCCGCGATCTTCCTGCGGGAGGCGGCCCCGCTGCTGCGGGAGAGCGGTTTCGGCGTCATCCTCCCCGAGTGGTGGCAGGAGGAGGAGGGATCCCGCTACCGGCTCGGTCTCCAGATGCGGATCTCCCCGAAGGAGGGGAGACGGGGGGGACGACGGCTCGGTCTCCACGCCGTGGTCGATTACGACTGGCTCCTTGCGGTCGATGACGAACCGATCGATCCGGCGACCCTCGAACGGCTCACCCGGGGGCCATCCCCCCTCGTCGCCTTCAAGGGGAAATGGCTCGAGATCCGTCCCGAGGAGGTGAAGGCCGCCTTCCGCTTCCTCAAGATGCGCGAAGGGATCCGGGAGAAACCGGAGATGACGCTCGCGCAGTTGATGCGTCTGGCCTGGATCCGGGACAATGCGATCCTGCCTCTGCCCGTGGTGAGCATCCGGCCGGAGGGGTGGATCGAGGCGTTCTGGCAGCGGCTGATGCAAGGGGATCAGGTCTCCGACGTGCCGACGCCCGCCACCTTCCAGGGGGAACTGCGCCCCTACCAGAAACGGGGGCTTGCCTGGCTCGCCTTCCTGCGCCGCTGGAACGTGGGCGCGTGCCTGGCCGACGACATGGGGCTCGGAAAGACGATCGAGGTGATCGCGCTCCTCCTCCATGACAAGGAGCGTGACGAGCCGACCGGAAAGACCCTTCTCGTCTGTCCCACATCCGTTCTGGGGAACTGGCGGCGGGAACTCGAACGTTTTGCCCCGACGCTCTGCGTCTACGTCCATTACGGGGCGGAACGCTCTTCCGGGCCCGCCTACGTCGAGGCCGTGGAGACCCACGACATCGTCCTGACGACCTATTCCCTCCTCATCCGTGAGGAGGCGCTCCTCACGGCGGTTCCCTGGGACACGGTCATCCTCGACGAGGCGCAGAACATCAAGAACATCCAGGCCAAGCAGACGCAGAGTGTCCGCAGGCTCGAGGCCCGGCACCGGATCGCGCTCACCGGAACCCCGCTGGAGAACCGCCTGGCCGAACTCTGGTCGATCATGGATTTCCTCAATCCGGGATACCTCGGCACGCTGGCCGAGTTCCAGCGCCGCTTCGCGATTCCGATCGAACGTTACCACGACGCCCGGACCGCGGCCTATCTCAAGAGCCTGATCCGTCCCTTCATCCTGCGTCGTCTCAAGCGTGACCCGGAGATCGTCAAGGATCTTCCCGAGAAGATCGAACGGAAGATCTACTGCACCCTCACGCCGGAGCAGGCGGAACTCTACGAGCGGGTGACGCGGGAGCAGTTCGAAAAGATCGCGCGTTCGGAGGGGATCGAACGGCGGGGGCAGATCCTGGCCACCCTCACCCGGCTCAAGCAGATCTGCAACCATCCGGCCCACTACTTGAAGGAGGAGGGACCCCTGCCTCACCGCTCCGGAAAACTCGAGGTCCTCGTCTCCCTCCTCGACCGGGCGCTCGGCGCCGGGGACCGGGCCCTCGTCTTCACGCAGTTCACGGAGATGGGTCACCTCCTCCAACGCCATCTCGAGGAGGTCTTCGGCCTCGAGGTCTTCTTCCTCCACGGCTCCCTCTCGGGGCAGGAACGGGACCGGATGATCGAAGCGTTCGAAGAGAGCGAGGGGCCGCAGATCTTCATCCTCTCGCTGAAGGCTGGCGGCACGGGTCTCAACCTGACCGGCGCCAACCACGTCTTCCACTTCGACCGGTGGTGGAACCCCGCCGTGGAAGAACAGGCCACCGACCGGACCTTCCGGATCGGGCAGGTGCGCAACGTCATGGTCTACAAACTGATCACCCAGGGAACACTCGAGGAACGCATCGATGAACTGATCGAGCACAAGAAGTCGCTCCTCGATACCATCGTCACGAGTGGCGAAGGGTGGTTGACCGAGATGAGCCTCGATCGACTCCAGGAACTCCTCGTGCTCGATCGACAACGGGTGGAAACCGACGCATGGAACGAAGAAGAACGAGAAAGCATCGCAATGCCGTGAAGGGAAGAGCGCCCAAGGGGCGAGGGAATCCGCCGGGGAAACGGCGCCCCCCCCAGCCGCGGCGGAAAAAGAAGTCCCCACCCTTCGCCGAGAAGTGGTGGGCCAGACGCTGGATCGAAGTCATCGAGTCCTTCGGCTGGAAGAACCGTCTCGAACGGGGACGGGACTATGCGTTGCAGGGGCACGTGATCGAGATGAACATCTCTCCGGGTACCGTCTCCGCCCTCGTTCAGGGTCGCCAGCGCCTCCCCTACGAGGTGCGGATCCACGTCAAGGTCCTCTCCAACCGGAAGTGGGAGAAGGTGACGAGATTCATGGCCTCCCAGGCGATGTTCTCCGCCAAACTCCTCGTCGGCGAGATGCCGGAGAAGATCGAGGAGGCATTCGAGGCGACCGGGATCAGCCTCTTTCCCCGCAAGAAACAGCAGATCCGGTTCACCTGTTCCTGTCCCGACTGGGCCTCGCACCGGTTGATCTGCAAGCATATCGCGGCGGTCTGCTACCTGCTCGGGACCACCTTCGACCGGGATCCCTTCCTCCTCTTCAAGCTGCGTGGACGGGAGAAGAGCGCGCTGATCGAGTCGTTGCGCCGGCACCGCTCCCTGGCGCCTCAGGGGAGGGGGGACTCCCTGCCCGATGCCGCCCCGGAGGAGGAAGAACTCGCGGACCTCTTCCGGAAGCGTACCCGGTTCTGGCAACTCAACGCCCCACTCGACGACTTCCAGATCACGATCGCGCCGCCGGCCGTCTCCTACGGCGTGCTCAAACGGCTCGGACTCCCCCCTGCGGCCACGCCGGAATTCCTCGAACGCCTCATGGAGGCCTACACTTCGATCAGTCAGAGCGCCATCGAGATGGCATTCGCGGAAGCTCCCCCGGCCGCGGGGAGCCACCGGAACGGAAAACGGAACGGACGGGGAAGAGGGCGCCATTCACGGAACTGAAGGCCGGAGAGCCTCCCCTCCACGGCAACGACGCCGAGGGGAAAGGGAGGGGGATGGGATGGGAAAACGATCGAAAGGAGAGAAAAGGGTGGGGAAATCACCCCCCTTCGATCACTTTGACGGGCGGCGTTTCTTCAATCCCCCCCCGGACGGCGTGGAGAAGTCGTTTCGCGACTTCCTCCGGTGGATGGCGAATCGTTCCCCGGAAAAGTGGCGTGAGGTTCCCGTAACCCCGACGCTCCCGGAGGAGCGGGTCACGGGGGGCGCGATGCGGGTGACATGGATCGGGCACGCGACCCTCCTCGTCCAGTTCGACGGGGTGAATCTCCTGACCGACCCGATCTGGTCCAGGCGGGCCTTCCCCCTCCCCTTCATGGGACCGAGGCGCTTCGCCGAGCCGGGCGTCGCCTTTGCCGATCTTCCCCCGATCGATGTCGTGGTGATCAGCCACAACCACTACGATCACCTCGACCGCGCAACGGTCGAGCGGCTCGGCCGGACGCACGACCCCTGTTTCTTCGTGCCGCTCGGCCTGGCGCGCTGGTTCCGGAAGCGGGGGATCGAACGGGTGACGGAACTGGACTGGTGGGAAGCGGCGGCAATCGGACCCTTGCAGGTCACGGCGGTCCCCGCGCGTCACTGGTCCCGACGGGGCCTCTTCGACGGAAACGAGACCCTCTGGTGCGGATGGGTCGTGACGGGAGCGGCGGGGCGCTTCTTCTTCGCCGGAGATACCGGATATTCCGAACGATTCACAGAGATCGGAGCGCGATTCGCGCCGATCCGGCTGGCAGCCCTTCCGATCGGGGCCTACGCGCCCCGGTGGTTCATGGGACCCCAGCACATCGATCCGGCGGAAGCGGTCCAGATCCATCGGGCCGTGGGGGCGCGCGTCTCGGTGGCGATCCATCACAACACCTTCCAGCTCGCCGACGATCCGCAAGAGGAACCTTCCCACCGCCTGCGTGCGGCACTCGATGCCATGGGGATCGGGTGGGAGGCCTTCTGGGTGCTCCGTCACGGCGAGGCCCGCGCCGTCCCCCCCCTTGAACCGGAAGTGGTGTACGCCGGAACCGACCCCCATCCCCATCAGCGGTCTCCCGCCGCTCCGGAGAAGCCGGAACGGTCTTGAAACCGGGTGAAACGGCGGTTGACTTCGATGACGCAGCGTGTATAATCAGCCGTGCAACGCAGCGGGGCGATGTCGCAAACGCCTCCCCTCCGAATCGAGGACGTGAACTTGGGATTGCGTGACCTCCCTGGAAGATGCCTGGGTTCGATCCTGCGCCACTGGCGAGGGATCGTCTTCTCCATCTGTATCCTCGGTTTCCTTGGCGTGGCCACGCTGGGGGTGCTCTACTACATCTTCATCCTCAAATATCCCGGAGAGGCGTTCCGCAAGGAACGGATCATGGCGCGCATCTCGGTGGAGACGCCCGTCTTCTATCGCGACGGCAAGGAGAAGGTCGGCGTCTTCTTCGACAAGACCCACCGGCGTTATCTCGTCGTCCCGAAACCGGGCGCTCCTCCCCCCGAGACCGGTCCGGAGGGGTCGGGGACGATTCCCCGCCGCTTCCTCGATGCGGTGGTGGCCTCGGAGGACAAGAAGTTCTATGAGCACCACGGCGTCGATTTCAAGGGGATCCTCCGTGCGCTCATCGCCAACATCAAGGCGGGACGAATCGTCCAGGGGGGGAGCACGCTCACCCAGCAGACCGCAGAGAACATCTTCCATCACGGCCGGACGTTCAAGGACAAATTCTTCGAACTCATCGATGCACTCAAACTCGAAGCACACTTCACCAAGGACGAGATCCTCGAGTTCTACACGAACCAGTTCTACGTCAACAGCAACGGGCGGGGGTTGGGGATCGCGGCGCGCTACTACTTCGACAAGACGCCCGACGAACTGACCCTCGTGGAGTGTGCCTTCATCGCTGGTTCCGTCAAGGCGCCCAGCCGCTACAACCCCTTCATCAAGCGGACGGAGGCGGAGCGGAAAGCCGCGGAAGCACATGCCTTCGAGCGGAAGAACTACGTGATCGAGAACATGTTCGAACTCGGGATGATCACGCCCGAGGAGCGGGAGGCCGCACTGCGCGCTCCCGTCCCCTTCCGGAAGGGACGATTCCAGTTCGACCGCAACGTCGCGCTCGACTACGTCGAGCGGCTCCTCCAGACGGAGCGCTTCTCCCGCCTCCTGGCCGAGCATGGGATCTCCAATCTGGCGACCTCCGGCATCCGGATCTACACCACGCTCGACAAGGAGATCGAGGAGGCCGGACTCTACGGGCTGCGGCGCAATCTCTCCCGGATCGATACGATCCTGAGCGGCTACACCCCCCCCGAGAAACCCGCCGAGATGCCCAACGTGACGCTCCTGCGTCCCCGGGAGTTCCACCTCGGGACGATCCGGAAGATCGTGCGGGAAAAGGAGATCGAAAAGAGCCGGATCGTCGTCGATTTCGGGCACGTTCAGGGGATCGTCCCCTACGAGGAGATCGAGGAGACCGCGCATCGGATCGGACAAAACAAGCGTGGAGAGCGCGCGAAGGTCCGAAAGGAAGACGTCACGGCCTTCCTCGATCGTCTGAAGGTCGGCGATCCGATCTATACGAGCGTTCGGAGCGACACGACCCCGGAGGGGATCGCCACGCTGGCGATCGAACAACGCCCCGAGGTCGAAGGAGCCCTCATCGTGCTCGACAAGGGGGAGATCCGGGCGATGGTCGGGGGATTCGAGAACACGAACTTCAACCGGGCGCTCTACGGGAAGCGACAGGTCGGCTCCGTGTTCAAGCCGATCGTCTACCTCGCCGCGTTGCAGCTCGGCTGGAGCCCCCTCGACCCCCTCGTCAACTCCCGGCAGTTCTTCGCCTTCCAGGGGGAATTCTACTACCCCAAACCGGATCATACCCCCCATTCCGCAACGGTATCGATGACCTGGGCGGGCACGAAATCGGAGAACCTGGCCACGATCTACCTCCTCTTCCACCTCCTCGACAAGCTGAACTTCGTCCAGTTCGAGGAGGTGGCCCGCAAGGTCGACATGGCCCCCAGAGAAGGGGAAAAGTACCGCGACTTCGCGAAGCGGATGCGCAAGATGGGGATCCGCGCGGTTCCGGAACAGTTCAAGCGGGGTCTCTTCGAGGAGGTGAAGCAGGAACTCATCCCGGAGTTGATCTTCGACGGGGAGGAGAAAACGATCGCGGTCCTCGACACCCTTCAGTACGGCGCCGGATACGCCGAGGAGGAGATCCGGATCAAGGACCTCCTCGGAATGCCGATCCTCGACGAGTTCGGTAACCCGATCGAACGGGAACCTCCGGAGGAAAAAGCGAAAGCGGAAGAGGCGGAGGAAGAAGGGGAGGAAGAACTCACCGAGGAGGAGCGGGAAGAATACCTCGAAAAACTCGAGATCCTCAAACGGAACTATCTGCGTTTGAAGGAGATGAACGACAAGTTCCGGGAACGCCGCCAGCGACTCCGGGAGATCGCCCGGAAGGGAGAATGGCGGCGGATGGATCGGGAGCGGCTCGCACAGATCGTTCCGATCGGCTTCTACACCCCGATCACCGCCAGCTCCACCCCCCTCTCGACCCCGGTGATCTTCACCACGGACCACGAACGGAAGGGGAAGGATCTCATGCCGATCCCCCCGGAGCGCCTCCTCTCGATGGTCCACGACGCGGATCTGGGGCTGCGCGCCCTCGATCCCCTCGCCTCCGAGCGCGTCTCGATCGATGGGATGCTCTCCGCCTCCCTGATCGAGGAGATTGCCCGGCTCCTCGACGAGAAGCTCATCGAGCTTCAGAAGCGTCATCCCGCGTACACGCTGCGCGCGCTCTTTCACCACCGGGATTTCAAGACGCTCGTGGGACTGCGCTATCTCGTGAAGATGGCGCATGCGATCGGGATTTCGAGCGATCTGCAGCCCGTTCTCTCATTCCCCCTCGGTTCCAACGTGGTCACCCTCCTGGAGGCTGCGTTGGCCTACCAGACCTTCCAGGATGGTTCGATCTATTTCTTCGAGGGGGAGGCGCCCGTCAATGGGACTTCGATCATCTCCCGGATCGAGGATGCGCGGGGGAACGTGATCTTCAGGGAAAGGCGCCGGGAAGCGCGCGTCATCGACCCGAAGGTCGCCTATCTGGCTTCCACGATCCTGCGCAGCGTCATCAATTACGGCACCGGGATCCGGGCCTACCGCCAGGTCTTCCTTCGTGGGGAAGAGATCGCCCCCGAGGTGCTCGGCAAACGTCAGATCTACCGGGTTCCCCTCTTCGGAAAGACGGGAACCGCGGACAACTATACGAATGCGGCCTTCGTGGGCTTCGTCCCCTATCCGGTCGCTGCGGATACGGAACTGAGCCTGGCGAATGCCTTCACGATCGCTGCCTATACCGGCTATGACGACAACCGGCCGATGCGGATCAAGGAGAAACATCGCTACATCCGCTTCGACGGTGCCCGTGGCGCGTTGCCCACCTGGATCGCCGTGGCCAACGCGGTGATCCGGCTGCCCGAGTACGTGAGCAACATCGACATCGATGAACTTCGCTTCCAGGTGAACAATACGCTGCCGCTGGCCAGACCGGAGGATATCTTCACGGTTCGTGTCGGCACCGATTCGGGACGCTTCCCGATGCGTGCCGGGGAACGGGGGGTCGCCTTCATCGAGGCGTGCGGGGAGAAGAAGGGGGCGACCCCGAAACTCCACCGGATCTTTGCCCCCTTCACCGAATTCGAGACGCCGGCGCCGGCCGTGGCGAAGGCGAATGTCAAGGTGACACCTGAGGGTTCCATTCGAGAGGAGGGAAAGGAGTGAGCCTACGACCCGCCATCATCGCATACCTCTGGATTCTCCTCCTCTTCCCCGCCTGCCCCTCCAGCCACGGAAGAAAAGGGGCCTCCGTCACCGCAGCCTACCGCCCCGCTACCCTCGACGCGCTTCCCGAGGCCCAGATCGAGACGGAGATGGTCGAACTCGAGAAGGAACGACAGGAACTCCTCGAAAGCCGAGACCGTCTGAGGCAGGAGGGGGCCTCCCCGGAGGAGATCGAAGGTCTCGAGGCGAGAATCGCAACGATCGAAGCGTTCCTGCAACGGGGGCAGGCCTATCTCACGCTCAACGCCGAACTCAAGGAAGCGACCTCCGCGGCCGAGGCGGATATGATCCTGCGCAAGGCGATCCTCCAGGGGGCGGCCTTCTACCGCAAGGAGGCCGAAAACCTCCTCTCCCACCGCGAGAGGCCCCGGCCCTCCCTCTCCCTTCACGCGGTCCGGACCGCCTTCCAGAACGGTGATCACCGCCAGGTGATCCGCCTCGTCGAGGGGTACCGGCGGGAGGGGCGGCCGATCGCTCCGGAGATCGAGGCCTACTACGGGCTCTCCCTCGCGCAACTCGGGCAGCGGGAAGCGGCGCGGGAGATCCTGGAGCCCCTCGTGCGCCTCCCCGCCCCCCAAGGATACACCGATCTGCTCCGGCTCGTGGGGGATTTCTTCTTCGAGGAGGGGGAGCCGGAACTGGCCCGCGCCGCCTATGGCCGCGCCCTCCAGGAGATCGAACTCGCCGGCGCCCTGCGCGAGAAGCTCCTCGGGCGCCAGGCCCATCTCGGTGTCCCGCCCCTCCCCGCCGTGGCCGGCGACATTCCTCAGGCGCTGGCCAAGGCGGAAGAGGCGCTCTCCGACGAGGATCTCGAGGCATCCCGGGAACTCTGCCTCGCCATCCTCGAGGAAACGAAAGGGGAGACCGGCAACGTGGAGACCGCGGCCTACCGGCAGCGAGCCGAGGAACTCCTCGCCGAGATCGACCGCCGGGAACTCGCCGCCGTCCAGAACGAACTGGCCCGCGCCAAGGAAGCCGTCCTCCAGGGAAAAGGCTACGACGCCGCACGCCAGATCCTCCTCAACTACCTCGGTGCCAACCCCTATACCCCCTACCGTCAGGAGATCGAAGACGTGCTCGCCGACTTCGACCGGGAGGAAGCCCAGCAAGCGGAACTCCAGGCCAAGGCCTCCAGACGCTCCTACCAGGAGATCTTCAATGCGGCCAACCAGGCCTTCGACGAGGGACGCTACGAGGAGGCGATCGAGAACTACCGGCTTCTCGCCCAGGTCGAGGGATACCGGGACCAGGTCGCCTTCCTCCTCCCCGAATCGATCGACCGTCTCGTCAAGGAACGGCGCAGCACCGCAAGCCGCCTCTTCGCCCAGGCCCGGTCGGTCGAGGATCCGGTCCAGAAGTTCGAGTTGCTCGCCAAGAGCTACAAGATCCTCAAGGAGACCCTCCTCACCTATCCCGATACGAAATACAGCGCGAAGCTCCGCAAGAACCTCGAGGTCGTCGCAGCCGAACTCGAACGGATCAAGCCAGGATTCCAGGAGGAAGACCTCGAACGGATGATCGATACGGGGGAAGGGGAGGAGGGGGGCAAAGATCCCGAAGACGACGGTGTCTGAGCCATTGGCGCGCTTCCTGGACCCAAGAGACCTCGATCTGCTTCCACGTACGGAGTCCCTCGTGATCGTTCGAGTCTTCTTTCTTGGCGTCGCTTTCGTCCTCGGTTTCGCCGGCATGCTCTTTGCGGGTTCCAACCCCCTCGATCTGCTCGGTTTTGGTCCCCGCTACATGGCTCTTGGCGGGGCGGGTGCCGCGATCGCCGATGATCCTTCGAGTCTCTACTACAATCCGGCGGGGCTCACGCGGGCCAAGGAGATCGAGATCTTCGTGGCCTATCTCTTCTCGAATCCCGATCTGCATGCGCGTACCCTGTCGGGAGAGGCGCTTGCCGTTCCGGAGATCTCGAACCTCTCTGCGATCGGGAGCGGGACTTCGATTCCGGTGGGGGGGATCTTTGCGCGCCGTCTCGCGGTGGGGTTCGGGATCTATCTCCCCCTCGACAAACTCGTCACCGTCGGTTCGATCGCGGTGAACGAGCCCGATTTCTATCAGTATCACGATTTCGGCCAGCGTCTGGCGCTCTACACGGCGGCGGCCTACGAGATCCTTCCCTCGCTTTCGATCGGCATCGGCGCGGAGATCCTCGCATCGGCCGAGGGGCCGGCGTCGCTCGGGATCGATGCGGAGCGTTTCGAGATCACCTCGCGGCGTCTCGAGTTCGACGTCTTCCCCCGTGCCGCTCCGACGGCGGGGATCCAGTTTCGCCCCTTCTCCTCCCTTTCGCTCGGTCTCTCCTTCCGCAGTGAGATGGTCCTCGACTTCAGTCTCCCGATCACCGTCGTGATTCCTGGAGAGGCGGGGGAGGAACTCGTGCTTCAGGCCTTCGACAACTCCGCTCGGACCTTCTTCACGCCGAACCAGGCCACCTTCGGCATCGGCTATGCGGTCGGGGGGGGATGGCTCATTGCGGCCGATCTCGTCTGGATGGACTGGTCGAAGGCCTACGATCCGGGGGTGATGGTGCAGCTCACGCTCGATGACACCTTCATCATCGGCACGGAGGAGGAGGAACTCGGTTTCCACGATATCGTGGTTCCCCGCATCGGCATCGAGTACACCGCCGGGGAGCACGTCGCGCTGCGCGCCGGCTACCAGTTCCAGGCTTCCCCGGTTCCCGACCAGACCACGCCCGAATCGAACCTGATCGACCCGGACAAGCACATCTTTTCCGCCGGGATGGCCTTCTCCCTGGCCGAGGTCTTCTGCTGGAAGCCGATTCCGCTGACGATCGACCTTGCCTTCCAGTACCAGTACCTTCCGGAGCGGGTGACGAACAAGGTGGATCCCGAGGATCCGATCGGTGCCTACAGCGCAGCGGGGAAGCTCACGACCTTCTCGATCTCCGCCCGTACCCAT
The DNA here is from genome assembly GCA_964616915.1 of uncultured bacterium. Taxonomy (GTDB): domain Bacteria; phylum Myxococcota_A; class CAZTSL01; order CAZTSL01; family CAZTSL01; genus CAZTSL01. The sequence continues at coordinate 20,089 of CAZTSL010000023.1, read as the reverse complement.
TTCTGAGATGCCGCTGTCACGTCTGCCGGCTTCGCAGGAGGAGGGAGCGTGTTTTCGAGCGGGTCTCCCCCACGGCGGTCACGTAGACCGCCGCGTCGTCGATCACGGGGCACTCGTGTTCACAGATCCCGCATCCGATACAGAGTTCGGGGCGGATGTAGGGCTTGTTGAGCACGACGATCGTGCCGTCCCAGCGTCGGATCTCCTCGTCGTAGGTCCCGATCGCCTTCGGGGAGACGGGGCAGACCTCCTCACAGACGACACAGGGGGTCTCCATCGACCATGGGAGACAGCGGCTCCGGTTGATGAAGGCCGTGCCGACCGAGATCGGGCCGGTGTCGGCAAAGGGGCCGACACCGAGCTTCTTCTCGATCGAGATCTTCTGGATCGCGCCGGTGGGGCAGACCTCGGAGCAGAGGGTACAGTTGAGCTGGCAAAACCCGATCGACATCCGCATCACGGGGGTCCAGAGCGCTTCGATCCCCCCCTCGGCGAGCGTGGCCGGCTGCAGGACGTTCGTGGGGCAGACGTTGATGCACTGGTCGCACTTGATGCACCGTTCGAGGAATTCGCTCTCCTCCACGGAACCGGGGGGGCGGATCGTCTTTTCGTGGAAGTTGCGGTCGTTCACCGCCGCCGAGAGACGCAGGAAGGGGTAACCGAGGATCCCGACGACGCTGGCCAGGAGGACGCGGCGTCTCGAGATGTCGGGTCCGCGCCGTTCGACCTCGCCGACCTGGCTGATCACCGGGCGTCCGAAGAGTTTTCCATCGATCGGCTGGAGATTCGATCGGGGCATGAACCGGTAGGAGAGCGCCTCTTCCGGACAATCGTCGATGCAGTTGAAACAGACGAAACACTCGCTCTTCCGTAGCGCGCCTTGCGGGTCGGCGGCCCCTTCGCAGTGCGTCAGGCAGAGGTTACAGTCCGTGCAGCGGGTGAGATCGCGGTCGATCCGCCAGAGGGAGAAGCGGGAGAAGAACCCGAGAAGGGCCCCGAGGGGGCAGAGCACCCGGCAGAAGAATCGCGGGATCACGACGTTCATCCCCACGAGCGTCAGGATGACGGCCCCGATGAACCAGGCACCGGTGAAGATCCGCATCTCCTTGGCTCCCGGAGAAAAGGAGAGCCCCCGCACCCATGTCGAGGGGAGCCCCCGCATCTCGAGCGATCGCCCCACCTCTTCCACCGCGAGGTCGATCGACGGGGAAAAGGCCGTGGCCACCGTCCGGTACATGATACAGATCGGATCGAGGAGACCGATCTGGAGGGAACCGAAGAGCGCCATCACGAGGAAGACGATCAGGAGGATGTACTTGAGGTCGAAGATCCTCCGATAGCGGTTGATCTTCACCTTGTCGAGGTTTCGCCGCGTGTTGAAGATCCACCCGATGAAGTGGTGGAGCGTGCCGTAGGGACAGATCCAGTTGCAGAAGAAACGTCCGAGCAGGAGCGTCGGCACGATGAGCACGAGGCTCCAGACGAGGTGCCGGTAGAGCGTGTGCGTCGAGATCGCCGTGGCCACGGCCACGAGGGGATCGATCTCGAGGAAGAGGGAGACGGGGTATCCCCCCATCCGGCTGAACCAGGTCGTGAAGCAGAAGAAGAGGAAGAGGGAGAAGAAGAAAGCCTGCGTGACGATTCGTACCGTGGTGATCCGCAGGAATCTCACGATCGCGGGGGGCTCCCCTCCTCCCGACCGCGGGGTGTCTTTGCCCGTCGTGCCGGGAGGAGGAGATTCCGGAGGCTGGTTTCCTGCCGGCTCCTTCGTGCCGCGCCGTTTCGGTGTTTCCCCTTCCTCCCCCTGTACGGGTTCCTCGTGGCGTTGTCGCGGGGTCATCCTGGGCCATAGAGGTGACTTCGCCCCTTTGGCCTCTCTTCGTACCGCCTCGAGGCGTTGCCAGAGGGGGAGTTCCCCGGCCTGGGGCACGCCTGGAGAAGATTCCCCCCCGTTGCATCGGGCGAGGGGTGTTTCCCGGAAAAGGGAGCCATCGGGAACGATGCGCCCCTCCCTCGGGACGGTTCCTCGCGGAAAGGGGGAAGAAAGCGAGGAAGCGCCGCTGTGGGAAGCCTCAGGAGCGGCTGTGGTCGATGTACAATGGCAATCGCGGCAGGCCATGGTTCCTCCTTTCGGGGCGGGAACTGCAATCCCCGCGCCGTACGCGCCGGCAGGGGTTCGGCCGGCGGTCACCCCACCTGTTCCTCACGGATCGGGACGTTTCGCCAGTCCGGATTCCCGATCTTGCGTTCCGCGGCATATTCGAGATAGCGAAGGGGTGTCCCCCTTCGCTTCAGGATCTCGCTGTACCCGAAGGCATCGGCGGTGATCGAGTCGGTCGCAGCCACGATCGTTCGTCCCTCCACGACATCGGAGAGATCGCCTCCAGTGGGACCGTTGCGGATCAGGACGCGAGAGGCATCGAGGATCACGAAGGTCGGCGACATCATCAAACCCAGATCGGCCACGATGTCGTGGATGTCCTGATGGAACTGGTTGCGCCGGCCCCCGAGGAGGCCGTACCAGTTCTTCGTCGTCATCGAGGCGTGGCAGAGATTGTGATCCTTGACCGGCGCGATGCCGATCACCTTGTCCACTCCCCGGAAGGGGGCGTAGAAGAAGGGCCACCGTTCGATCAACCTGGCCCCCGGTACCTCGAGCATCTCGAAGGCGGAGGGGGAGGGGAGATGGAGTTTCGCGCCCGTCTCCTGGGCCACGCGCTGGATGCCGCTCTTGTAGAAGCAACTCTCCGGGGATTCGATCGGGTTGTCGGCGATCCGGATCTCCGCGGCACCGGCAAGGATCACGAGTTCGACGAGGGCCCGCAGGACATCGGGGTTCGTCGTGGCGCCAAGCTGCGGGGGGCGATCGAAGGCCACGTTGGGCTTGATGAGGACGACGTCCCCCTTGCGGATGAAGTGCGTGATCCCCCCGATCGCGCCGATCGCCATCTCGAGCATGGCGCGGTGGTTCTTCCCGTGGGCGATGCCGAGCGCACTGGCACCGGGAGGGGGATCGACCCGGAAGGAGGGGAGACGAAAGAGTGCTCGCTTCGGTTTCCCCCGCTCCCCGGTCGGATCCGCGAGGGAAAGGGGCCACTCCTCCGGCGCGAGCCAGAGGTAGGTGGTGGCGATCGTCAGAGCCCCCGTCACCCCTGCGCGGGTGAGGAACTCGCGGCGGGAAGGCCACTCCTCCGGTCTGCGGACGCGGGGGGTCACCGCGTTCTCCCGCCGGGCTTCGGCTCTGCGCCGCGCGGCTTCAGGGTCTCTTCCCTGCCCCGTTCGCGGACGTGGGCCTGCGCCGGAACGTTTCGTTTTCATGCGGAGCCTCCTTGCGTGGTATTTCCTTGACGTCATGGGACACTGGCGGGGGGAGCCTCTCCGCCTTTCGAGCCTTCCAATTCCTCCCGCAGCGTCTCTCCCAGCCGTTTAAGGAGCGCGAGGGCCCCTTTGCGCGCCTCGGCGAAGCGTACGCCGATGAGAAAGGGGCCCTCGGTGGTGATCGCATCGAGGGTATGGAGGTATTCGTTCTCGACGAGAAGGATGCGTCTTCCCTTCGAGTCCTCTGCTTCCATCCGCCTCCCGAAGGTCGAGAGCGCCTCGGCCAGCCGCTCCATGAGGATGCGTGCTTCCCCTTCGTTGCTTCGCCGGGAGGCGAAGACCTCGGTGTCCCTCCCCGTGAGGCCCGCCGTGTAGACGTGATCGAGGAAGGCGAAGGAGAAGGCGTTTTCCTTGAGGTAATGGATCCTCCCCGGCGTGGTGTCGAAGGCGCCGAGGAAACGACGGTAGGGCCAGGGCATCGGCTCCCCGGGGAGGTCTTCGACGAGCGCACGGACGATCGTGGCGATCTTGCGGCGCGTGGGCTCACGATCGTCGGCGCCGATGATCCGCCCATAGTAGGGACCCTGGGTGAAGAAAGCGGCGTTTCGGGTGAGACGGATCAGCCCGCTCTCCGTCGTTTCGAGCTTCGTCCCTGGATCGGGCATCTCGGCGATCATCGCGCCAAGGGCATTCTCGATCTTCCCGAGGTCGAAGAGTTCGATGTCGATCGTCGTTCCGGGATCTTCGGTGTGAACGAGGGAGAGGGTGTAGAGGTATCGGAACCCGAACGATTTGTAGAACCCCTCCCGGCCATCGATCTTGTTGTAGAGGTTCGTCTCGTCGAAGGTCTGCACGCGGCCGAGTTCCTTCCAGGGGGGGGAGAGGAGGGTCTCGGGGAAGGGGGAAAGAGGGGAGGCGGAGGGGGATCGAGTGCTCCCTGCCTGCGAGGGCTTTCCCGCTCCTTCGGTCCAACGCACGAGGGGACGCTCGTAGACCTCGATTCCCCCCACCTTCAACGTTGCGGGGGCGGGAGAGAAGAGTTTTGGTTCCGGGTGCCGCCCTTTCCAGGAGACCCAGAGCGCGATCGCTCCGAGGAGGATCAGAATCGCGAGCGCCGCCTGGAACTCCCCCCACGAGTACCGGGGGCGGTAGGGTTTTCTCCGGAAGTTGAAGACACGTTCCCGTCGGGCCACGAAATCCCTCCCCTCGAGGTTCCTCCCTCCCCATTCCCGAGGGAGGATGCGATCCGGAAACCTCGGACGAAGACGCCTTTGCGCCCTCTGCGCCTCTGCGGTGAAGCGGAAAATCGCACGGTGTCCCGGATCAGAGGCCGATCGTCGTACCTCACTCAGACCCATCATACAGGAAGCGGGATCCTTCCACCACCCCTCCCGAATGCGCTGTCCCCATGAAATGCTTGACTTTTCAGTTCGTTTCGATAAGATGGGGCGAATCGCGAGGGGGTGGATGTCCCTCCGGCGTTCCCCGGGCCCGAGGTCTCGATGCGCAGCCATGCATGGGGGCAGGCCCGGCTCGATCGTTCCCCGGAAGAACGTTCTCGGCACGGTAAGGAGCCCGAAAAGATGCGTTTTCTCGTTTGCGCGATCCTCTTCTTCTGCGTGGCATGCAGCGCCCCCTACCGGGACGCCTACGAGGCGTTGACCGCGGCGCAGCAGAAATATCAGGCGTTCAAGGAGACGGAGCACCCCGATCCCGATGCCGTGAAACCGGCGATCCTGAACTTCACGAAGGCCACCCGGGCCTACGAGGATGGAGAATACGACCGGGCGATCGAGTATGCGGAACAGACCACCCGATACCTCGAGAATCTGCGTCGCACGATACACACCCGAAAGAAGGTCGAAGGCCCTCCCCCGGAATTGATCGAGGGGACGAAGGAGGTCCTGAGCAAGATCGAGGAGTATCTCGCTCCGAATCTCAAGCTCGAAGCCTACTACGACAGGATCGTCGAGGAGACGGAAAAGGGGAATTACGACCTGGCGATGCAATACCTCGAAGAAGCGCAACGCTTCATCAAGACGAATCCGAGGTTGCAACTGACCAACACCGTGATCCTCGACGCTTCCCAGGCCTATGTGGACAAGTATGGCGCAACGATCCCGATCTACGCCAGCGTCTCCGAGTCGGGAGAACTGACCGACAAGATCGGCGAGGTCAAGGTGGGAACCGAGATGATCTTCCTCAAAACGCGACGTATCGACAAGAATCTGCGCTATATCGAGGTGTCGAGTCAAAACCGCCGTCTTTCGGGATGGGTCTATTCCGATTTCATTCGGGTCGTGGAGTAGCGGGGAGCGCAGCCGAATTCCTCCTTGACTTGTGCAGAAAAACATTCTAGGATGCTCTCCTGGATCGCGGAAGCCGAAACGAAGCGTTCGCGTGACGATAGATCTGGTGAAGGTTTCCATCGGGACAAGGACGAAGAGGGGGGAGCAGCAGAGGGAGGGATTCCGGGAAGGGATCGCCTGGATCTGGAGGGATCACCTTTCCGGGGGCGTGGATCCCAAAGCGGCCACGTGGAGCGAACGATCCCATGTCTCCCCGACGAAAAGCACCGTAAAAACGAGGATTTCGTCCGGACGACTTCGAGGCGAGAAGAGATCGAGGGTTTACATTCCGGAAATCGGGATGTATGATGCGATAGATCATGGAACCCCTGCCATGTTGGTGTTCAACGCAAGCTTTTCGAGCCGAAGATTCGAAAGGGAGTTCTTCCAGAGCGGTTCGACCACCGTCAGGCCACGGAAGGAGGAGCGTCGCTCCTCCGGAAATGGTGAATCGAAAGGACACCCACCTGTTGTATGACAGGTTCAAGAGTACCGTTGACACGGCATAGAGGTGGGGGTTTCTCTTTCCTCTCCATACCCGTCGTCCCCTCCCTCCGGATTCGGCGGCATCGTCGTTTCTCGCCATCCATCCTTGGTTTCTCGTGGGACTTCCCGTTCATGATTCGAGAAGGGGGTGATCTTCATTACCGCAGGCTTGATCTGGGCTCTGCTCTGTATTGCAGGGGGCGTCGCCGTTGGCGTGAGCCTCGAGAAGTTGCTCAATCTCAAGGAACGCCAGCGCATCGAGGCGGAGGGGGCCGAACTCCGGAAGAAGGCCGAAGCCGAAGCGGAGCAGATTCGCAAGGACGCGGAGATCGAGGCAAAGAACCGCGTCCTGGAAGCAAAGGTCGCCTTCGAGAAGGAGATGCGCAAAGAGCGAGGCAAACTGCTCAAACGGGAGAACACCCTCCTGCAGAAGGAGGAGATCCTCGACAAGAAGGTTACGAGCCTCCACGAGAAGGAAGAGGAACTCGCCCGCTGGGAGAAGAATCTCGAGCAAAAGGAGAAGGCCGCCGCGAGAGCGCAGCAGCAGGAAGAAGAGCGTCGGGCGGCCTGGGAGCGTAAGCTCCAGAAAGTCGCCGCGATGACGAAGGAGGAGGCCCGTGAGGTCCTGATCGCCTCGATCGAAGCGGAGGCCCGAAAGGAAGCCGCCGGAAAAATCAAGCTGATCGAGGAGGAAACCCTTCGCAAGGGACGGGAGAAGGCGCGGAAGATCATTGCCCTCGCGATTCAGCGCTATGCGGGGGAGTTCGTCGCAGAACAGACCGTATCGGTCGTCACCCTCCCCAGCGACGACATGAAAGGGCGCATCATCGGGCGGGAGGGACGCAATATCCGCACCCTCGAAGCCCTCACCGGGATCGATTTCATCGTCGATGACACGCCCGAGGCGGTCATCCTCTCCGGTTTCAACCCCTACCGGCGCACGATCGCGAAGCTGGCGCTCGAACAGCTCGTCAAGGACGGCAGGATCCACCCTGCCCGGATCGAGGAGGTCGTCCGGAAGGTGGAGGGGGAGATGGAGAACCGGCTCAAGGAGGACGGCGAGAAGGCAGCCTTCGACCTGGGCCTCCACGGCCTGCACCCGGAACTCTTGAAAATGGTCGGACGCCTCAAGTATCGCCTGAACGAGGGGCAAAATACGCTCCAGCACGCCGTGGAGGTGGGATTTCTCTGTGGGATCATGGCCGGCGAGATCGGAATTTCGACGAAGATGGCCCGGCGGGCGGGGCTCCTGCACGACATCGGCAAATGCGTCGATCACGAGGCGGAAGGGAGCCATGCCGAGGTGGGCGCCGACTACGCCCGCCGCTACGGCGAATCTCCGAAGATCGTGGAGGCGATCGCCCGCCATCACGCGGAGCGGGAGGAACGATCCCTCCTGGCGATCCTCTTGCAGGCCGCGGACACGCTTTCCAATTCCCGTCCCGGCGCCCGACGGGAAACGCTGGCCTCCTATGTCAAGCGTCTCGACGATCTCGAGGGGATCGCGCAGTCGTTCAAGGGGGTGCGGCGTGCTTTCGCGCTCCAGGCCGGCCGTGAAATCCGGGTCATCGTGGAATCCCGTACGGTCAGCGACGAGGGGGCCGTGATCCTGGCGCGTGACATTGCCCGGAAGATCGAAACGGAACTCACCTATCCCGGCCAGATCCAGGTTTCGGTGCTCCGGGAGACTCGGGTTTCCGAGTATGCCCGTTGATCCGCATTCCGCGTCTGGAAAGGGACGATGATTCGGGAACTTCGTATCTCCGACCTGGCGACGATCGAGGAACTCTCCATTTCGTTTGCGCCGGGGCTCAACATCCTCTCGGGGGAGACGGGTGCGGGGAAATCGATCATGATGGCCGCGCTGGCGCTCCTTCTGGGGGAACGGGCCGACACCCAGATGATCCGCTCCGGTGCCAGGGAGGCCACGATCGAGGCGAGCTTCGATGAGACCGAGGTCCCCGGTCTTGCCGGGCATCTCGAAGGGATGGGGATCGCCTGCGAGGAGTCCCTCGTCCTCAAGCGGATCGTCAGCCGGACGGGACGCAGCCGCGCCTACGTCAACGGCAGCCTCGTGACGCTCAACATGCTCCGTTCCCTGCGTCCCTACCTGATCGACATCCATGGGCAGCACGAGCACCAGAGTCTCCTCGATGAGGCCACGCATGTGGAGATCGTCGATGCCTATGGAGATCTCCTCGATCTGCGCCGTGATCTCACGCGTGCGCTCTGCGCGCTCACGAAGGTGCGCAAGGAACTCGCCCATCTCCGGGAACTCGAACGTTCGGCCACGGAGAAGGCGGACTTCCTCCGCTTCCAGTTCCAGGAGATCGAAGCGGCGCACCTCGAGCCGGGGGAGGAGGAAGCGATCGAAGAGGAGATCCGGATCCTCCGGAACGCCGAGAAGCTCTACGAGATCGGCCGGCGGGCGGAGGCGCGGCTCTATGGCGCGGACGATGCCATCGTGGTGACGCTGGCGTCGGTGTTGCGCGACCTCGAAGCGGGGGCGCGTATCGACCCCTTCTTCGACCCCCTCATGAAGACGCTCACCTCGGCCCGGTTCGAAATCGAGGAGACGGCGCGGGTGATGCAAGCGTATTGCGCCCGGCGTCACTTCGATCCGCTTCGTCTCGAGGAACTCGAAGAGCGACGTGCCACGATCCGTCGGCTCAAGCGGAAGTATGGGAACTCGATCCCCGAGATCCTGGCACGTAAAGAGGCGATTGCCGAGGAACTCACCGCGATCGAAAACCGGGAGGAGGAGATCGAACGCTGTTTGGCCGAGGTGGAGGCGCTGGAGGGGGAGGTCTTCGAGATCTGCCAGAAACTCTCCCTGAAACGGAAGGAGACGGCGCTCCTCCTCGATCGGCAGGTGATGCGGGAACTCGCCTCACTTGGGATGGAGCGGTGTACCTTCCACGTCGTGCAGATTCCCCATCATGCAGAGGGGGATGCCGGTGCCGTCCGGAACCTGCGGGTTTCTCATCAGGGGGGGGAACACGTGGCCTTCCACATCTCTCCCAACCCGGGGGAGGAACTCCGCCCACTGGCTCGGATCGCCTCTGGCGGTGAACTTTCCCGGATCATGCTGGCGATCCGCACGGTCCTTTCCCGGGAAGGGGGCGCCCGGACACTCATCTTCGACGAGGTCGATACCGGAATCGGCGGGGCCGTGGCCGAGGTGGTCGGCCGGAAGCTCCAGGCGCTCGGCCGCCACTACCAGATCCTCTGCATCACCCATCTCCCTCAGATCGCCGCCCTGGCCGACGCCCATTACCGCGTCGCCAAGCGGGTGGTGGGAGAACGGACGCATACTTCGATCCGCCGGCTCGACGAGGCGGAGCGGATCGAGGAGATCGCCCGGATGCTCGGCGGGGTGAAGATCACGCCGTTGACTCGGAAACATGCGCAGGAATTGATCGAGAAGGGGAAACGCGGTGAAGGGGTGGAAGAGAAGCGTTGAGGAGCCGCTCCTCCGCTGCCTGCCGTGGGTGGGGGGCTTCCTGGTTGGGGCCCTCCTTCTTTCGGCCTGTTCCTCGGAGGCGCCGCAGGAAGTTGGGATGGTTCTGATCCCGGGGGGGAGCTTCCGGGTGGGGGGAGAGGGGAACGAGCCCGGCCGCCTGGTTGAACTCGCTCCCTTCTGGATCGATGAGCGGGAGGTGACGAACCGGGAATACGCCCGCTTTGCGAAAGTGGCGGGGCTGCAACGTTTCCCGCGGCATTGGCACGATGGCCGCTACCCCCACGGGGAGGGGGATTTTCCCGTCTCCGATGTCACCTTCTATGAAGCGCAGGCCTATGCGCAATGGGTCGGAAAGCGTCTGCCCACCGAAATCGAGTGGGAAAGGGCCGCACGGGGGGAGGATGGGCGGCGTTGGCCCTGGGGGGAGGCGTTCGGGAAGGCGAAGGCAAACCTCGACCGCTTCGGTCCCGTGGCCGTCCGTTCCTTTCCCGACGACCGGAGTCCCTATGGGGTCTTCGACATGGCGGGAAACGTGGCGGAGTGGACCGCAAGCTGGGTCGGGAAGCCGCGCTTCAAGGAAAGGGACGGAGGATCGACGCGTGGACGGGTGATCGTGCGGGGGGGGAGCTGGCTCGACCCCCCGCAGCGGGGACGCACGACCTTCCGGCGGGAAGCCGACCCCACGCGGCGCCATGCGATCTACGGCTTCCGCTGCGTCCGCTCCGCAGACCCGTCGATCATTTCATCTCCGCAGTGAAGGGCGCCGAGGTCGAGTAGATCTCTCCCCCCGTCGTGGCGGAGCGGGCCACGATGTTCACCACCCCCTGGAGCGTCTTTCCGATGTCGTCGAGGGTGGGATCGAGGATCCGCCCATCGACGATCGTCAACTGCACGTTCTCGATCTGAAACTGGGGGAGAAGATTGAGGAGGAGGAGAAGCTGATCGACCGTTTGTTGTTGCTCCTCCGAGAGGCGTGGCTTGATCTCTTCGAGGAGGAGGGCGCTCAAGGCCACGGCATCGACCGGCAAGAGGAAGGGATTGCTGTCGAACACGTTGCCCTGGGTGATCTGACCGGTGAAACTCGTCTTCATCCCGAGATCGGTGAGATCGATCGTGATATCCTTCCCCTCGCTGTCCTGGGAGTGGTAGGTGAGCACGTCGAGCGTTCCCGTCACGGTGGTCTTCTGGGTCTCGAAGCCGAATTCGGTATCGAAACTCGAATGGAGAAGGATCTCATTGAGGTTCCGCAGGACGTCGATGACGCTGTTGAGCTGCTGGGCGCACTCCGGATCCCGGCACTCGAGCCCCTGAGGCTGGCAGATGTAGAGGCAGGCGGTGATCTGGATCGTGGTGATGACCTGATCGAAATCCTCTGCGCCGAGGGCGACCGCGACCGTGGAGCCGTAATCCCCCTGAAGGGCCAGAATCCTCGGTTCGAGGGAGAGCGCCTCCTGGACCGTCTGCCCTGCCTGGAGGGTGACGCCTGCCTTGCAGCCGCGGGCCACGATCGCGTCGGAACGGTCGAAGGCTTCGGCGAGGACGATCACCGGAGACTCGGCCGGATCGAGCGTGGAGAAATCGAAAGTGAGACCGGAGGAGAAGACCTGGGACTGCTGTGCGAGTCTTCCGTTGAGGATCGATCCGGTCAGCCCGTCGCACCCTGCCACGAGACGTTCCGTGTAGAGCGTGACCTGGATCTGGAACGATTCCTGAATGGCCTGGGAGCCCTGATCCTTGTCCTCGAAATCGACGCTCACGAGCAGACCCGCAACGGCTGCTTCCTCGGTCGTCCCGGTGCCGTCGGTCCCCTGGGCCATCGAGCTTCCCCCTCCGCAACCGAGCGGGAAGGCCGCAAGGAACGCGACTGCAAACCACAACCCTGCCCTCTGGATCTCTTTCCACCGCATTCTCTTCTCCTCTTCGTTTTCGTACGGGCGTTCCTGCCCGATGGCGGAGGTGTGGCCTCCGGCATCGGGATGGTGGAAACCCGGCGCAGTCGTTCGGCGGACATGCATGAAACGTTCCCCCATCTCCCCCCCGGCCGTTTGTCCCCTCTGGCGTGGGTTTGCCGGGGAGATCGGCGGGAAAGTGAGCGGAACGATGGACCATGTGCGAAAAATCGCACATTCCGCCTGCCCCTGGCCACCGCGTGACGAGGAGCGCGGCTCGAAAGGGAAGACGTGTGCCCCCTCTCTCCGATCAGAAACGGGCGCCCAGCGCGAGACCGTACTCCAGCGCACCGGCATCGGAATCGGTGACGTCGTAGCGGAGGTAGCGCACGCGCAGGGAGAGGCCCCCCCCTCCCAGACGGAGGAAGACTCCGCCTCCTGCGTGCAAACCGAGGCCAAGATCGTTCTCTTCGGGGAGGAGCGTGTCATAGAGCCCCGGGCCGGTGAGGAGGAAGGGGACGACGCGTCGGCCGGGAAGGAGGGTGAGGACGATCGTGTCTTCAAGGGGAATCTGCCAGATCGTCTCTCCAGCGACCCGGAACCAGGTCAGGCCAGTGGCCAGGGTATTTCGCCAGTACGGATCGAAAAAGTAGTGGAGGGAGGGGAGGCAGCGGAGCACGAGGAGGGGAAGGGCGCCACGTACGATCCGCTGGGCGCCTTTCATCGCGTCGTGGGGGGAAGTGGACATCGGATCTCAGGGATAGACGAGACTGGCGAAGGTGACCGTTCCATTGGGATCGGGCCACTGTCCATACTTGAGGAGGCGGCCCCGGGGGGCATCCACGGTTCTGAGCAGCGTGTAGATCGGAGCCACCCCGCAGACCCGCTGGCGGTTGCCGTCGCGGCGCAGGAACTCGGCGAAGGCGTCAGCATCGCAGCGCTCGAGCGTTTCCAGGAGGGCGTGGTCGTTGCGGGTGATCGTGGAGAGGTCGTCGGCCGTGAGGGGCGTGGGATCTCCGAATTGGGGGCCGACGTGGCTTAGATCCGCGCTCGCGATCAGGAGCACGCTGCGTGTCTCTTCCGTGATCGCCGTTCGGAGGGCCTGGAAGAATCCTTCGACCTGGATATCGTTGCGGGGGGGGAGTCCCATCTCGATCTCCTCGTGGAGGATCGAGCAGAGGATCGGAACGAAGGTGATCGGGCGCGCTTTCTTCCCGAAACGGGAATGGGGATTGTTGTAGATGCTCTGGAGGAAGACGGCCTGGAATTCGATCGAGTGCTCCGCGCGGTGAGCGATTTCTTCGGCATAGAGGTCGTGGCCGTAGGCGGCTTCGAGCCGGTCGAGGAAGGGATGATCCACCTCGAGAGTGCCAAAGGGGGTTTCAAACCCTTTGCGGGTCGCCGTGAAGGGGGCCGAGGTTCCCGTGTGGATCGTACCGAGCACGACGAAGAGATCGGGATCGAGCGACTCGATCATCTCCCGGTAGGCCCAGGCGTAGCAGAACCCTCCCCGCAGGAAATCGATGTGCGGGGCGATGATCCCTGCGATCCGGTTCCCCCGCGGCTCTCCCGGCCATTTCGGTCCTGCTTCGTGGCGGAAGTAGCCCTCGAGCGTTCGGGTCAGTTGCACCGGGTCGGCGGGGTAGCTCCTGCCGGCAAGGAAGGGGGGACGGGTGGACCTCGCCGCATAGTCGGAGAAGATCTGACGACGATGACGCTCGAAACGGGGGGAGTCGAGAAAGTGGAAACGATCGAGTTCCTCGGTGAATTCGACGAGAAAGTGGAGGGGGATCTGCTGCTGCTCCTCCTCGGAGAGGCGCCTCTGGATCTCTTCGAGGCTCTTCTTCCCATCGAAGTGACGGACGATCCGAAGGAGGGGGAGGGGGAAGAAGATCACCTCCTCTGCCAGGGCGAGGGGATCGCGCAAGCACACGACTCGCCTCCCCTCGTGCTCCACGGGGAAGACCTCGACGTTTCGCAGCTTGGGCCGGATCGTTCCGCTCTCCATGCCCTCTACGGTATCGGAAAGGGGGGGCGATGTCAACGGAACCTGGAAAGCGAGAGAGGCGGCTCCTTTGGGAAGCCGCCTCTCTTCAAGCGGGAGACGGGACTTGAACCCGCGACAACCACGTTGGCAACGTGGGGCTCTACCACTGAGCTACTCCCGCATTCTCGATCCTTCCGGTCTGGGCCTCGTGGTGCTCCGGACCAGCAGGGAGGCATTCTAGGAAAAAGAGGGGAGGTTGTCAAGGGTTTTTTTTTCGCCTTCAGGATCGATGCGTGAACGGCGCTCGATCGTCCTCCCTGCTCCCTTCTCCCTCTTCCCTGCTCCCTCCTCCCTCCATCTTCCTGCCGCCCCGAAGAGGAGGGGCAAACCGGTGAAGTGCGAAAAAGTTCCTGTCGGTTTTCAGGGATCGATCCTGCTGTGAACCTTGACATCGCCGGAGAGAGTTTCTATAGTAAGATTCCATGCTCTGTTCGTGCAAAGGGAATGAAGATGAAGATCCGTTTTCTCGGGACCGCGGATGCTTTCAGCAGCGGAGGGCGAAACCAATCCGCGATTCTCGTGGAATGTGCCGGTGCCACCTTTCTGCTCGACTGCGGTCCCACGACGCTGACGGAGATGAAACGCTCCGGGATTGCGCCAGATTCACTCGATTTCGCATTGATTTCGCATGCTCATGGCGATCACTGTGCGGGGATCCCCTTCCTCTTCCTCGAATACGAGTATATGACGGAGCGTGACCGTCCCTTTTCGATCCTGGGGCCGCCGGGGCTCGAGGATCGGATCGAACGGGGCACCACGGCCTTCTATCCCACCCTCGCTCCCGAACGACGCCGCTTCGTCTCCCACTATCATGCGCTCTCCCCGCAAGTCCCCTTCGAGATCGAAGGGATCCGTATCCTTCCCTACCTTGCCAGACACGTCGCCGATTTCCCCTGCTATGGCTACCGGCTCGAAGTGGAGGGGAAAACGCTCGCTTTCACTGGAGATACGGGATGGACGGAGGAACTCGTCAGGCTCTGCAGCGGCGTCGATCTCCTGATCACGGAGTGTACCTTCCTCGAAGCCTCGATCGATATCCATCTGAGCTATGAAGAGATCGCTCAGCATCGCGACCGGCTCGCGGCCAAACGAATCCTCTTGACCCATCTCGGAATGGATGTTCGGGAGCGGGAAGAAGATATCCCCCTTCCCCTGGCCGACGACGGACTCGTGATCGAACTCTGAGGGAAGAGGCCCAATCGAAGAGAAGACCACGGGATCATACGCAGCAAAGGAGGGCGGAGATGATTCGAACGCCAAGGCCTGGAATCGTGATGGTGGCGTTGCTCTCCCTCCTCCTCCCCCCATCCCTCTGGGGAGCGGATGGGGATGGGGATGGGATTCCGGAGAGCCTGCCGGTCAGTCAGGTCGTGATGCCCGGCAATGGACGGATCTATCTCTACAGTGCCACTGCCAACGAAGTCACGCTCGAAAGATCCACGGGGAGTGACTTCACGGAGATCGACGGTTCCCCCTTTCCGATCGCAGCAGATACCCGAATCGTTCTTCCCCTTTCGGCGGGGTACTACCGGCTGACGGGGCGTGCCCCATTCGTCTACTTCATCTCCGACGATTCCACCAATGGGGATGCGATCACCGGCGGTGTGGGGGTCGATGGGCGGGAACGAGCGGATACGCTCCTCGTCTGGGCTGGAGAGTACGTCGTCGTCCTGGCCGGAGAGGGGGCGCCGGGACGGGTATCCCTCCAGCGATACACCGGGGGAGGGTTCGAGGAGATCGGTGGATGGGAGAGCCCCGGCCCCCGATCCGTCCATACTTTCTCTGTACCCACCTTCGACCTCTACAAGGTCACGGCCGAGGAGGACGCGATCCTCGCCATCGGCAGCAGTCTGCGAAACGCCCAGAACAACTTCACCTATCTCCCCTCGGCCAACGGCACGGACGTGGGGTTGCGCTACACCTACCTCCACCCGGAGATCATCGGGAAGTCCACGCTCTACTTCGAGAACCTCTACACCGGCAGAACGACGGTCGGGGTCTTCAAAGGGGAAACAGAGCTGGAGAACGTGACGCTCGATCCGGGAGAGGTGCATGGGGTCCCCCTCCAGAGCGGGACTCTCTACCGGCTCGAGGCGAACTGGCAACTTCTCGTCTGGGTGGAGAGCGATCCGAACAACGGTTCCTGTGACGGAACGATCCTCGACGCCGACTTCGTGCCGGGAACACGGGGAACCGAACTCGATACCACCTTTCAGTTCGTCTCCACCGTGACGTCCGGAACCTGCTACCCGGACCGTCGAAGCGACATCGATCTCTTCGGTTATGCCGACGGTACCGAGGTGACGATCGTAAAGAACGGCGTGTCTACGGAAAAGACGCTGATGCGGGGGGAACGCTTCCGCGTTCAGACCGACATGCCCCCAGCCACCCGTTTCGAGATCGAGGCATCGAAGGAGATCTCCGTCCAGATGACGCATCAGCGTATCGAGTTCGCGCAGAGTGGCTTCCCCTTCTACGAAGATCCCATCCTCGGCGAGGACAACTGCCCCGACACGCCGAATCCCGACCAGAGCGACCGGGATCTCGACGGCGCGGGAGACCGCTGCGATTGTGCGCCCGACGATCCGAACATGCAGACGGATTGTGCCCCCTGCGCAGCCGTCGTCGTGGGGCGGGGGAAGGCGGCCTCTGGATGGTCGATCGTCCCCTTCCTCTCGGCTTTTCTGCTCCTGCGACGCCGGAGACGGCTCCCCGGGGACTGAAAGCGGAGATTCCTCAGGAACGTGCCACCCGGCCAGAGGGGGGGAGGAGGAGGAGGGCCAGGAGAGAGGCACCAGCGAAAAGGGCCCCAGCCAGGAAGGGGGCGGAAGGCCCAAGGGTCTGCCAGAGGATGCCCGTGATCGCACCGGCCAGAAGGGTCGCCCCTCCTGCGATCATGCCATAGAGACCAAAGGCGGTGCCTCGAAGATCGGCGGGCGCCGCTTCCGCCACGAATGCGGAGAGCGCCCCCTGCGAGAGGCCCATGTGTCCCCCCCACAGAACGATCCCCACCATGACCGCCGTCATCGAGCTTGCCGCAGCAAGGAGGAGATGGGCCGCGGCCAGGAAGAGGAGGGAATGCGCAAAGAGGCGCCTGCGATCGATCCGGTCGGAGAGTCGTCCCGCCGGAAAGGCCGATGCCGAATAGACGAGGTTCATCACGACGAGCACCAGCGGGATGTAAGGGGTGGAAAGACCGATGCTCCGGGCCCGCAAGAGGAGGAAAGCCTCGCTGCAACGGGCCAGCATGAAGAAGGCACCGACCGCCACCACCCGCCAGAACGTTCCCCCAAGCCTGGAAAGATCGGAGAAGTGGATCTGCCCATGGGAAGAGGCGTCCTCATGAGCGGCCGGCTCACGCACCGCCACGATCAGGATCGCCACGGAAAGGAAGGCGGGAATCGTCGCCACGAGAAAGACGGCACGGAAGTCCCCATCGGTGAGGAAGATCGAAACGGCGGCCAGTAGTGGTCCCACCACGGCGCCGATCGTATCGAGCGACTGGCGCAGACCGTAGGCCGCTCCCCGCACCTGGGGATCCGTGACATCCGCGATCAGCGCATCGCGGGGGGCCCCCCGGATCCCCTTCCCCACCCGGTCGGTGAAACGGGCGGCAAAGATCTCCACCCACCCCGTGGCCAACGCGAAGAAGGGCTTGCTTACCGCGGCGAGGGCATAGCCCGTCACCAGGAGGAGCTTCCGGCGCCCGAGCCGGTCACTCAACGTTCCGGACCAGGCCTTCACGATCAGCGTCGCCCCCTCGGCGCTCCCCTCGATGAGCCCGATGGAGATCCCCCCCAGTCCCAGGGTGGAAGCGAGAAAGAGGGGCAAAAGCGCATGGATCGCCTCGGAGGAGAGGTCCATGAAGAGACTCACCATCCCCAGCGCCACGACGGTGCCGGGAATGCGTCCTCCTCCTTCCGGAGGGCGCGACGCAGAGGCTACGGGGGGGGAGGACATCGGCATCTTCCGATCAGGAGAGGGATTCGAAGGTGAACTGGAAACGATCCCCCTCGATGGAGAAGTCCCGCAGGACCACCCCTTCCTCCCGTTGCCGCCGTTTCTCCATGAAAGCGGTCACCCGTGCGGCCAGGAAGTCGGAAATGGCCGGGAGACAGAAGGAAGGGACCGAGATCCCCCCCACCCGGAGTTCATCGAGTTCGAGCGCCACGAGACGTCCCCCCGTGATCTCGATCTTCCCCCTCGCACGAAGATTCAGGTAACGGTGGTCCGGGGTGGGATGGGAGAGCTGGACGATCAGACGGTCTGCGGAGGGCATGACGTGAATGCCGGTCTGAGGGAACGCCTGGATCACGAATCTTCGCAGATCCTCCGCATCCCCCGCCAGGATGAGGCGGCGACCGCTTTCGTCTTCCTCCACCTCGATGCGGGATTGGAGTTCCTCGAGGAAGTGCTCCGGTATCTCCCTCCCTGGAGGCGACCAGGGGCTGGGCTCGAGGATCTTGCCGCTCACCTGGCCGACCCCCCAGATGAGTAGAAGGGAGGCGACGGACACACAGCCGGTCACGCTCCAGCCGAAGATGCTCAGCAACCGCCAGAGGAACGGCATCCTCCGCTTCGGAAAGGCAAACTTCAATCTTCTCTCCAGGTCGAATGCCGCAAGAGCGGCCGTTTGGTGACGAGGGTGTCCTGCACGCCGTAACGCCTACGCCGTAACACGAAGATCGCACAGATTCCGCTGGAATTCAAGAGGGAAGATCATCCCACGCAGGGCCTCGGCAAAGTCGTGAATCCTCCAGGCATCCGGTCCTCATCCTGCCATGGGCGCGCCGTTCCCACCTGGCCTCGCGGGTATTGGCGGCCTGCTTGCAGCACCTGAGTGGGGCGTGGACACAGGTCTACGGTCATCCGCTGGTGCCGGCCGAGATCTTCGTGGAGATGTCGCGCTTTGGCGGTACCTGATACCGCTCCTGATACCGCTCCACCAACTGGATCTGCGTAGAGACGAAAGGGAGATGCTTTTCACACCAGGTCCGGAGCTGGCGAACCCATCGCAGGTCGTGCGGCCCTTGATGCGCAGCGATATCTGGAGAAGCATTGACGTTGCTCTCGAAACGCCGGAATTGCTTGAAGTACGATCGCTCCGGCATCTTATACGTCTCGCAACATAAGAGGGACAATGGAATGTTATATAACTGTTTCAAGCAACTTTCGATCCACCGGAGATCAAAAATCGAATTTTGAGATAAATCATTTTGTTTTCAGTTACTTATATGGACCATTCTCTTCTGTTGACTTTTCTACCGGCGGATGATATCGTACTACCGATCTGGATGAGGAGTCCGGTTACAAGACCGGAGAGAGGAGGTTTCCAGCGTTTCGAGTTCCGGTTGAGGCTTCCCGATATTGCGGGCGGCATAACGCTCCTCTCCCTTCCCTTCTCCGGCGGAAAGGGAACAAAAAGTTACTCGCAGCTCAATAGGTAGTTAGGCCGGCCACGTAAATGATGGCTGAGATACCGACCCGAACACGATCATCTAAGCGACAGGGGCAATCGTGAATAGGATGACCTTCCGCATAATGGCACTTTCGTTCATTATGACACTCGCACCGGTAGTACATGCAGACTCGTCGACCATGCCGCACGTGTTATTGGATCTCGAAGGCGGCCTGTTGTGGCAGATTCGAAACGACGTGCAGATTCCAAACGATATCACCGGGTCCCGGTTCAGCCTCGTAGACGTGATCGGCAACGGGCCGTGGTCCGTGACGCGGCTCTACGTCACCTGGAATGTTAGCGAAAACCACGGCTTACGTCTCCTACTGGCGCCGTTGAGCGTCACCGAGACGGCGGAACTAGAGGCGCCCGTCGACTTTGGCGGAAGCAGTTTCGTCGCTGGCATACCCACCCTGGCGACGTACAAGTTCAACTCCTGGCGAATCACCTACCGCTACCGGTTCCATGGCGGCAAGCACTGGCAGTGGTGGATCGGCATCACGGCCAAGATCCGCGACGCCAAGATCAGGCTAGACCAAGGCGCCAAGGTTGCGGAAAAGAACGATGTCGGCTTCGTGCCGCTCCTACATTTCGCTGGTGACTGGCGCATCGCCGCCCACTGGACAGCAGAACTGGATATTGACGCTTTGGCTGGCGGTCCCGGTCGGGCTGAAGATGCTTGTGTCAAATTGAGATATCATTTCGACGATCGCTGGAGCATGGCCGGCGGTTACCGCACGGTCGAGGGCGGGGCCGACGTGGACGAGGTGTACAACTTTGCTTGGCTGAACTATGCCGTGATTTCGGTACGATTGACTTTTTGAGGGCGCACACAAGATCGACGCAAGAGGCACAAGGGGCGGCACGACTCACCATGACGCGGAGCACGCGACGCAGACTAACAACGGCATGCACCCGTCGGATCGGTTCTGTCACGGCCCTGGCGGTGTTGGTGGCGGGCCGGACGCGACGCCTGGTCTGAGGCCAGGGCCGCGCCAGAACCGCCCGCAGGTGATGCCGATGGCGTTAGGCACCTCAAACGAAGGAGTTGAAATGACGGCCTCTTCAATTCTGACGCCC
>CAZTSL010000022.1:0-42911 GCA_964616915.1 uncultured bacterium | reverse complement strand
GAGGCGAAGATCATCCAGTTCGGTGGGGATGAGACCGTGGGGAAGGGACTCGTGCGCGTGACCTTCCGGAGAGGGACGGACCTGTAACGCCCTTGAAGGGGAGGGATGCCTCTCCCCCTACCGGGGGGAGGAGGACGCCGATCGAGGGGCGTGATCGCAAAGCAGCGTCAAGGAGTAAGACGATGGCAGACGAACGCGGACGACATTCCGTTCACCAGAAACTGGAGCAGTTCCGGGCCGCAGAGGCGTGGCGCGCGGCGAAGAAGGCGAAGGAGAAGTTTCCCAACACCTATAAGGAGTACATCTCCCTCGTCAAGAAACTCCCCGCCCTCATCTCGACGAACGGGCTGGGACAGACCCTCGCCTTCCTCGCCGCCAAGGGGGGAACGAAGAACGGCAAGATCGATGACGGGAAACCCGATGGACTCCTCTACCGCCAGCTCGAGGCGTGGCTGACCCGCCCGGAGCAAAAGGAGAACGGAGCCGAGCAGCGGGAACCGTACCACTCCCCCTATGGGCGCTTCCTGCAGGAATGTGGCGCGGATCGGGAGGTCGCTCCCCTCCTCTGCTGCATCGGCAAGTCGAACAGCACGGTCTACCGGCGGGCGACCCGGGAGGCGATCGCCTTTGCAAGCTGGCTCCGCTCCTTCGCGGATGCGCTCTCCGAGCAGAGTAAGGGATCGAAGTGATGGGACCGAAGAATCAGCGCAATCACTACCCCCTGCCCGAGGCCGATCGGATCTCCTGGGACGAGGTGAGCCGGCGGGCGAGCAACTTTGGCCTCCTCTTCCAGCGGATGATCGGCTATCCGAAGCGATGGGCGATCGACGGCGACGAGAAGAAGAGGATGTGGGACCGGCTCGTCCAGGAGAATGGGAACCAGATCTTCCGGGACAAGCCCTTCCAGGCGCTCTACGCAGCGGTTGCGGAGCGGAGGAAGACGCTCTTCAAGGATCTCGAGGGGAGCGGATGTCGCGTCCGGTCGTTCGAGCTTCGCCTCGAGGAACGCCTCTCGATCGGTTTCGGGACGGAGAGCGCGCTCGAAACGGGGATCACCCTCCACCGTCTCTACGGCATGCCCTATCTGCCGGGGAGCGCGATCAAGGGGGTGACGCGTCACCACCGCTTCTTCGAGATCGCGGAACGCATCGGGGTGCGCCCCCTCATGCCCAAGGAGATCGAACGCCGCAAGAGCGCGCGGCGTCCGACGCCCTGGAAACTCCTCGAAACGATCCTCACGACGCGGATCCCGGAGGAGGGGAAGGCACGCGAGGAGGTGGAGCGTACCCTGGAGCGGGCCTTCGAGGATCTCCGCAACGATCCCGAGGTCGAAGGGGTCCTCGGTGAAGGGGGGATCCGTTTGGAGGACCTCCGTGGAGGGGAGGGGGAGGACTTTCGCCGCATCTTCGGTGCGACCGACAGTCAGGGGAAGATCGTCTTCTTCGATGCCTTCCCCTCGATCGGCGTGGGTGGAAATCTCCTCGAGATCGATATCATCAACACGCACCACCAGCAGTACTACACGGGAAAGACGCCTCAGCCTCCGGCCGACTGGGAGAGTCCGGTTCCGGTCTACTTCGCCACGGTGACGCCCGGGCGATCGTTCGGCTTCGTTCTGGCCGGGAGGGACGAGAACCTGCTGCGCACCGCCGAGAGATGGGTCCGCACCGCCCTGGCCGAGGCCGGCATCGGCTCGAAGACGAACAGCGGGTACGGCTACTTCCAAGGGGGCTCGTCGGGGCACGCCCAGATGCCGGGCTCCGCACCCGATTCCCCTTCGGCCGCCTACTCGCCAAAACTCAGGGAAGCCCTCCTGCGCCTCGAGAAGGTTCGGCCAGACGATGCGGGCACCATCGGAACCATCGCCCAGATCGCCGAAAACCTTCCCGATCCCCAGGAAGCGAAGATCCTCAAGGAAGCGATCCTGAAGAAAGTTCCGAAGAAGCGCCGGAAGAAGTACAAAGAGAAGTGGAAGATGTGAGGCGATCTCATCTGGGGATCGGAGAAAACGCACAGAGAGACGAGGAAGGCACAGAGATGGAGAAGGAAGGATACCACTTTCGACTCCTCGAGTCGTGGTTGGGGTGCAATGACGCTGACGGAAACAAATTCTGGTTCGAGGAGAAGTACCTCTTCGAATATGTGGAACGGGGAAAGCGGAAACTCCAGAGACTCGGGAAAGAAATATACTGGGATTACGATATGCATCTCGTGGAACCCGAAATCTTGGGCTGGCTGTACGATACCGTGATTCCTCGATTGAAACCTGCCGAGAATAGCGGAGAACCGGCGAAGTCCTTCCCGAATCTGAGGGCCTTTCGCAGCTATATGGAGGTCTCTCTCAAGGGGATCGGAGACCTCGTTCAGGATGTGTTCGGCATTTCGACAGCATATCGTTTCGTTTCGATCGAGGAGAAGGAGGAGGGGGGAAGGGAGATCCCCGATACCGAGGTGGGAAGAACACGGAATCCACAATGCGCCCTCGAAGAAGAGGAAGAGGAGGAATCGGCGCAGGGGAGCGACGAAGCTCTCGAACGGCTGCTCGAAGGGTTTTCCGGGCATCTCGGAAAGCAACGGCCAGCGTTGAAGACGCACCTCGAACGGCTCCGGGCGGCCTTCGAGGAACGGCAGCGAAACGAAGGAGAAATCGAAGGAACGGGGATTGCGGCCTACGATCTCGTCATCTTCCTCCAGGAGAGGGGGGCCCACTATCCCGACATCACGGCCTACTGTGAGGCGCGGGGAGTGAATCCGAACACCTGTTCCTCGTCCAACCGGCGGCTGCGGCAGGTCTGGCGGAGCTACTTGGAGGAAGAAGGCAAGGAAGCGTGGGAGCGATTCAAGGAGACGATCCGATGAGCAACGGGAAGAAAATGCCACAGGAGAGCGAACCTCCGCCGGAAGAGAATCGCTCCCGCCCTCGATTCCTCGGTCGTCCCGTGTGGGGTGGGGGGACATTGGGGCCAGCGGCGCTTGGCGTCCAAAAGGAAGAGATCGCGCACGAGGCCGAAGCGCTCCTCGCGGAGGGGGGTGGGCTCCTCATCCTTCCCCATACGGAGGAGAGCGAACCCTCCGCGCGTCTCCTCCTTGCCCTCCTCCTCGTTCACTTCCGGCGGATGGGGAAGAGGGTTCGTCTCTTCCAGCCCGGCCTGGAGGGCATCTTCGATGAGACGCTCCTCGAGAGCGACGTCATCCTCGTCCATGATCTTCCGAAGGCGATCGGTCTCCTCGAATCGGTGGAAGGGAATCTGCGGCAGGGCCGTCTCGTGATCGCCTCGGGAGAGGCAGAGGCTTGGGAGCAGTTCGAGATCCTCCTGCCCCACCGCATCCACGGGGGATTGCTTCCAGAGAAAGCGACGTGGTTGGGCGAAGCGCGATCGGGGAGCGCGGAGGGGAAGGATGTGCGCTTTGCCATCCACCACCGCTCTCCGGGGAGGAAGCGGGAGGAAAGGGCGAGGTCCCGCATCGAGGAACTCGGCGCCAAGGAGGCACGATCCCTTACCACCCCCGTGGAACGCAACATCTGCCTCTTCGTGGCGCTCTTCGATGCCTTCGGGGTTCCGATCCCCTTCGATCTCCTCGCCCGCGCCCTGGAGGAAGATGACCAGGAAGTGGCGAGCGTGGTGGAGGGGGCGGAGGCGCGGGATACCCTCTTCTGGGTGGAACTCGATCATCCCGCCGAACTCCTCGTCTGCACGAAGGCCCCGGACATCGCCGAGGCGCTCGTCCCGCACATCGCCCCCAAGGATGCCTCGATCAGCGACATCTATGTCCGGATTTTCCAGCAGCTCGATCCCACGGAGCGCGTGGAGCGCCACACGATGCTCCAGTTCTTCCAGGGGGTGCTTCGCGCGCAGCACCGATGGCCAGCTCTCATGGCGGAGTGGGGCATCACCGAGGAGATCCACCCCTGGATCCGCAACCTCCTCGGACGGCTCGGGGAAACGCTCGAGGCGATCTGGGACGACGATGCCACGGAGGCGGTCGAATTCCTCGGATGGGGGAAGTTCCTCGAAGAGATCCGGGATTTCGAAAAAAGTCACGAGGTCTTCGAGCGGGGAATCCGTCGCGATCCGACGAAAGGCTTTCTGCGCCATGCCCATGCGCGGATGGTGGGCCTCTGGGCGACGAACGAGAACGATCCCAGGATCTACCGGGAGGCCCGTCGCCTCTTTTCCGGGCTTGCCGCCGAGATGCCGAAGAATCCCTACGTCTGGCAGGCATGGGGAAAGATGGAAACGGATTGGGGCAACGCCCGCGAGGCGCGTGACCTCTTCGAACGCGCACTCGATGCGGCCCAGCGCCCGAGCGAGCAACTCTTCACCTGCTGTGCCTATGCGGACCTCGAGATCGAAGGGGGGAGATACGAGGAAGCGGAGGGATGGATCGCCAAGGCCAGGGCGCTCGGCATCCCCTCCCCCTTCATCCCCCACCTCGCCGCCAAACGCGCCTTCCGCGCGGGCGGATACGAGGAAGCCAGGGAGCGTCTCTCCGAAGTCCTGGCGATCGATCCATTGAACGTGCCGGCCTACAACCTCCGCGGCACGATCTCCATGAAGCGAGGTCACTGGCGCGATGCGCTCGAAGACTTCCGGCTGGCGCTCTCGATCCACCCCGAGAACCTCCCCACCCGCCATGCGCTCGCCGAACTCTACGCCGAGGTCGCCACGATGGAGGCCGATCTCCACCTGAACGAGGATCTCCATGCAAGGCAAGAGGGAGGCCCGCTCAGCGGGATCGAAGGAGCTTTCTCTTCGATGAAGGCCGCCTTGCGAGAGGCGGAGGCGCACCTCGAACATTGCCGCCAGATCGAACCGGAGAACGTCCGGGTGCTCGTGGCGCTGGCCGTGCTTCATGGGAAGGCGGGTGCCTTCCTCCAGAAGGAGGCCAGGTTGGTGGATGAGAACCGGCCCCTCCCCCCCGAGCGGGTCGAGCGGATCGAGCGGCACTTCTCCGAGGCCCGGGAGATCCTCGAGAGGGTGCTCGAGCGAAACGAGCGAAACCGTCATGCACGCCATGCCCTGGGGGAACTCCTCCTTCGGCGGGGCGAACTCGAACTGGCAGAGGCGGAATTCCAGCGGGTTCTCGAAGCCTTTCCGGAGAATTTCGCCGCGCTCCTCTCCCTCGCCGAGATCTCCCTCGAGCGGGGTGATCGGAAGGGGGCACGCTTCCGGCTCGACCGGATCGAACGCCGGCTCTCCAAGGCCAAAGGGATCCCCTTCCATACCCGGATCCTCATCCGCAACCGCCTGGCCGAACTCGAGGCCAAGGGGGGGGACCGCGAGAAAGCCCTCGCCCTCCTCGAACGTTCCCGGCAGGAAGATCCCGGAAACGCCTATACCTACAGAGCGTTCGAGAAGATCTTCGGGGAGATTCCCGGCCAGGAAGAGGGACCGCTCGAGAAGATGAGAGCACTCGGCATGACCGACGAGATCCTCCGGCGATAGGATCGTTCCGCCGATCGTTCCCATTTCATCGAGGAGGAGCGGGAGCGCGGGGCGTGGGGGGGCTTTCCGGCCGCGCCTGCGGGATCTGCGTCAGAAGCCGTTCGATCTTGCGGTGGAGGGGATGCTCGGGGGGGAGTTTCCTGGAGACGATGGCCAGGGCGCGTTCGAGATTCGCTCTGGCAGCCTCGGTCCTCCCCATCTCGAGGTAGAGACGGCCGAGTCCCTCGAGGAAGATCGCGGTTCTCGGATGGTCGGCGCCGAGCTTTCGTTCGGCGATCCCGATCGCCTGGAGATAGAGCGCCTCGGCTTTCTTTCCATGCCCTCTGGCGGCCTCGATGGAGGCCAGGCCAAAGAGGATCTGGGCGGTTTTCGGATGATCGTCTCCGAGCTTCGCCTTCGTGATCGCAAGCGCCTTCCGGTCGTAGCGTTCGGCGCGTTCCCAGGCTCCCGCGGCGCGTTCGATGTCGGCCAGCCCTTCGTAGATCGGGACGATCGTGGGGTGGGTGGGTCCGAGTTCCACGGTGGCGATCCGGAGGGCCTCCTCGTAGTGACGGCGCGCGAGATCGGTTTTCCCCCAGTCGCGGTAGAGGCCGGCCAGGCCGGTGAGGAAGATCGCTTCCCCCGCGGGGGATTGGCGTTCCTTCATTCCCGCGATCGCTTCCCGGTAGAGCTTTTCCGATTCGGCGAATCTCCCCAGGAGGCGGTAGAGTTCGGCAAGCCCCTTGAGGGGGAAGACGATCGTCTTTCGCTCCGGATGTCTCCGCTCGATCGCGATCGCCTGGCGGTAGAGGGACTCGGCCCTCTCGTAGCGGGCCGCAGCCCGTAGCGAGGTGGCCAGGTTGTGAAGGGACTGGGCGATGGCAGGATCGTCGGGGGGGAGATGGGAACGCCGCAGCGCCAATGCCCGTTCGTTCCGATCGATCGCCGCCTCGAGACGCCCCAGGCGGCGCAGGAACTGCCCCTGGAGATTGAGTGTTTCCGCAAGGCGAAGCGGATCGCCGGAGAGTTGCTCCACGACGATGCGCTCCGCCTGCTGCGTGGCGGCAAGACCCTCCTCGAAACGCCCCTGCATGGAGCAGCGAATCGCATGGTCGAAGAGATCGGACCAGAGGACCTCTGCCGGCTCCTCCTTCCGGCAGCCGGCGAGCGAGAGGAGGAGGAGAACGACGATCCAACGCCGGCTCGAATCATTCCCGCGCATCGTAACATTCGAGTTCCGTGGCGTAGAGTCCCACCCAGAGGAGCACCCGCAGCGCGACCCACACCTGGTTGAGCACGACGACGAGGATCCAGGTGAAACTCGTGCGCTGTCCGATGTGGAGATGGACGAAGAGGGCGGCCCAGAGGAGGAGGAGCGAAAGGAGATGGTAGAGGAGCACGACGCCGTAGAGCCGCAGCGGCTTCGAGAGCGCGAAACGCCAGGCCCGCGTATAACTGCGCAGCATCGTCTTCTCCTTGTGGAGCACCGTCTCGATCCGGGCGAAATCGGCGACCATCGTCAGAAAACCGAAGAGGAGGAGGAGAAGGAGCGTCATGAGGCCATACATGCCGATCGAGACGATCTCGGAGTCGAAGTGTTTCGTCACCAACTCCACCCCGGCCTTCAGCGCGGCGGATGTCGCGGAGAGGAGGAGGGCCACGACGACGAGGGAGAGGATGGCAAGCCGGAAGAAGCGGAAGAAGAAGCGTCCCCCCGCATCGAAGAAGGTGCGCATCCACTGTCCCGGCCGCGCCGGTTCGATCAGGATCGAGAGCGTTCCCCCCTTGAGGAGGAGGAGGAAGAGCGAAAAGAGGAGGATTCCCCCGACAGTGGCGATCCGTGAGGCTTCCATGAAGCCGTCCCACGTATCGAGGAGCCTGATCTCCGAGAACGTCACGTAGTCGGGGGTGCCCAGGAACGACTCCGCCGCGCCCCGCGTGGGGAGGAGCGATTCGACCAGGGTTCCATAGGGCATCAGGAGCACCGCGGAGAAGAGGAGGATCGTGAGATAGAGAAGGAGAAGGAGCCGTCGGTTTTCGAGGGCGGTCTCGAACCCCTGGAGAAACGTTTTGAACATGTCTTCCCTCCAGCGCGCTTCGCGCCGGTGCTTCCGGAACGAAACGCTTCCCGTGTGAGGACGAATGGCCAGGGCGCCCTAGAGGAATGGGGCGAGCAGAACCAGGAGATGGTTGAAGCCGGCGAAAAGGATCTCCTTCCAGGCGCGGGTGACCCCCTCGACCGGTTCCCTGCGCAGCACGTTGTTGCGGTAGGAGAGGTCGAGGACCACGGTGCGCTCCGGGTCGATCTCGGCGCGGCGGACCTTGGCGGTGGAGAAGATCCGGAACCGGATCCAGTTGCCCGATCCATCCCACGTCTCATCGATGATCGTGTCGTCTTCGAGGAGGATCCGGATCTTGACGGGGAAATGGAGGGTTCCCTTGCGCCGGGCCATGACCGTCGATTCGTAGAGGGTGATCTCTTCCTCCTTCTCTTCGGCGGTCGTGGGGGGGGTCTCCGCGGTGCCGGTCGTCTCGGTGACGGCCTCGGCGGAGGCGATCGTCGTGGCGGTGGGATGAGGGGAGCCTGTCCCCCCCGCGGAGGCGTCCTCTGGGCTGGCTGCCGTGGCGTTCTCCGCCGCTTCCGTTGGAGGAGGAGTCGTTCCTTGCGGCTTTGCGGAATCGGTGGGGGTGTCGTTTTCCTTCCCCGTCTCCCCGCGTGCCTTTGGTTTGAGGGGAAGCGGTTTTCGGACCGGTCGGTGGTGGACGACCTCGGGATAGGGGGCGTTGTCGTCCCGTTCGACGATGTAGTACCCCCCCTCGGGGGTGATCTTGTGCTCGTCGCGGTTCTCCTCGGTGACGACGTAATGTTTGCCATCCGCACCCTCATAGACGCCGAGGGGTGCGTTCGAGATCTTCCGGCTTGTGACCTGGGTGATCTGGTAATCGATCGTATCGTCGTCGAAGAAGGTTTTTGCGAAGTAGTCGTCGAGGTCTCTTCCCGAAACCTCCTTGGCGACCTCGAAGAAGTCCTTGCCGGTCGGATGCTTGAAGCGGTAGCGCTCGAAATAGGTCTGGAAGATCCGGTCGATCGTTTCGGTGCCGAGCATCTTCTCGAGGTTTCGCAGGACGATGGCGGTCTTGCTATAAGTGTTGCGGGAGTACATGCCGGGGGAGAAGACCCAGGCCCGCTCGGCGATCGGATCCCCTTCGGGACGGGAAGCGTAACTGATGTGCGCGGAGGCGAAACTGGGGGCCGGCATCCCGAACATGCTGCCGTAGCTCGCCTCCTCGCCGTAGATCGCATCCATCACCCGCCCCTCGTAGTAGCTGTTGAACCCTTCGTCGAGGTAGGCCTCCTCGAACTCGTTCGATCCGAGGAGCCCGTAGAAGTATTGATGGCCGAATTCATGGACGAGCACGACCTCGGTGATCCGGACGTCCTCGAACATCCCGAGCGAGAAGATGAAGGAGGAGCCGCAGGTGATCAGGGTCGGGTACTCCATCCCTCCGGCTCCGAGCGCGAAGTAGGGGGGATCGACGAGGGTGATCGTGTCGTAGGGGTAGGTGCCCACGAAACGGCCGAATGCCTCGAGAGCGCCCTTGATCGCCTTCATGTGGCGGGCCACGAGCTTCTCGTGTTCCGGCTGGTAGAGGAGCGTGATCTCGATCTTTTCGGAGAGGGGGGACTCGTCACCATAGGTGCGCCACTGCGTCTTCGGGCGGGGGAACTCCTCCCGATGGACCCGGTAGCGGGGATAGGCGGTCCATGCGAAGTCATGGACGTCCTCCTGCTCGAAGACGTAGGTCAGGAGTCCCGCTTCCCCCGCGGGCCGCCGCTCGATGCGTCTGCCGGTCGCCCCGACGACGAAGCGTTCGGGCACGGTGATCTCGACGTGATAGGTTCCGTAATCGGCGAAGAACTCGGTGTTCGCGTGGAACTGGTGGCAGTTCCAGCGGCCGTGGGGGACCCCGCCGTGGCCGGCCGGGAGATAGACGCCGATCTTCGGAAACCACTGGCCGACCATGTAGAATTCCCGCTCATAGCCGGTGCGCGCGAAGATCCTGGGCATGACGGTCTCGAAGGTGATCTCGAGGTCGATCGTGCCGCGTGGCGGGATCGGCTCGGGGAGCGCGATCCGGGCCACGGTCTGGTCCTTCTCGTTGAGATCGTCGGGGTGTTCGAAGGTGATACGGGTGTGGAGGTTTTCCCAGGGATCCTCCGTGGTTTCGGTCTCTGTCGCTGCGGTTTCTTCCTCGACACCTTCGGGCTCGAGGCGGCGGATTCGTTGGATGTCGATATAGCCCCACTTCTCTGCGTCGTCTTCCTTGCTTCCAAAGCCCCGGTGGCGTCCCCCCGATTCCCGCATGAAGGTCGATTCTTCGTTCTTGAAGGCGTTCATGTAGAGGTGGAACCAGAGATCGGGGATCTCGTCGTCGGTGGAGTTGACCCAGTGGAGGACCTCCCGCCCCACGAGTTTGTGCGCGTCGGGTACCAGGCGCACCTCGATCCGGTAGCTGGCGATCTGCGGGGTCCGGGAGGCAAAGAGCGAAATCGGCCAGAGCGTGGAGAGGAGAAGGAAGACGAACGTGGCGCTTTTCGGATGGATCATGGCGGTTCCTCGACGAATTCTCCGGATATGAGGGGAAGATCGGACGGTGGTTGGAAGCCTCTGGGGGCCCTCCCCTTGCGGGGGTTCATCGTAGCCCCATCGCCGGTACAAGTCAAGTCGATGCGCCCTCGCGGCAATCGCATCAAAAATCCCCATGATTCGCGGAGTCCGCATGGTATCGGAGCATCCGACGCGAAAGGGGTGGAACGCATCTACCGACCAGACGCCATGGAGACCGGCGTCTGTCATGTGGGAAGTCCCTTGCTTTCGAGATCCCACGGGATCGCAGATCTTATTCTTATCAGGAAATTTCATGCGATCGCCCTGGCCTCCCCTTGACGGGAGGAGGAAAGACTGCTAAGAGAAGGAGATGTCGGGATTCGGACGCCCGAAGGGTGGTCGGTGTTCCTGGAGAGCGGGAGACCCACGAGGATGAGCCAGATCCAGCCCCTTCGTTCTCATCGGGATTCGGCGGATGCCGCGTCCCCCTCTCCCCCTGCGACCCGTAGCTACAAGGCGCTCATCGTGCTCTCCCTCTTCCTCTCGATCGTCGCCCTCCTCTTCCTGCTGCGCAGTATCGAACTCTTCGGGCGTTCAGTGGAGAGCGTGGCCACCCAGCTCACACGCCTCAAGGAGGAGCAGACGGTCCGTCAGGCAAGACTCGCGGCCCGAATCGCCCGTCTCGATGCGGAACTCCAAAGATCCCGCACCAGGGGGAAGCCGCCGCTCCCTGCGACGAACCGGGAAGCGCTCGAACACTTGACGGAGAGCGTCACGATCCTGGAGCGACTGGAGGGGGAGGAAGACCTCTCCGAGAAGGCGGCCACGGCAAGGATCGCCCTCGAAACGCTGATCGAAGCGATGCAACAGGAGGCCTCCCCGCCGGAGGCGCGGTGACGCAAGTGCCGTAAGGGATCGAAACGCCGATCGAAGCGATGCAGGAGAGCGCGTAGATCCGCCGCTTCACCCCTTTTTCCCGGGCCGGCGTTTCCAGCGCCGGAGGAGTTCCGCCTCCCGTTCGGGGGTAAGCCCTGCCCCGAGGGGTCTTTCGATCGAACGACGCCACTGCCACGTATCCCGGATCGTCTTTTCCCAGGGGGAGGGGGAAAGCCCCTCGGAGAGTGCCCGGGATGCATCCACGGCCAGGAGACCGGAAGCGGCCGCCGGGACCCAGAGGGGCATCTCGGTGAAGGGCACGACCCCAGCTTCGCACAGAAACGCCTCGGAGACCCAGGTGAAGGTGACCTCCCCCCCCACGACCCGGCGGCATCGCTCGAGAAACGCCCTGCGGGTCCGACGGCGCGCCGGCCCCACCACGTTGTAGACCCCGCAGGCCCTCCGCTCCGCCATCTCGACCGCCCAGCGGGCCAGATCGCGCGCATCGAGGAACTGGACCGGATCTTCGGGGGAACCGGGGGCAAGGATTTCCCCGCCTCGCGCGATCCGCAGCGGCCAATAAGTGAAACGATCCGTGGGGTCGAAGGGACCGGCGAGCAAGCCGGCACGTAGATGGAGCACCCGCCCCGGCATCGCCGCCTCGGCCGCCGCCTCACAGAGGGCCTTGAGCCCCCCGTACCGGGCAGGGGTCACGATCTCGTCCTCCGGATCCTCCACCGTCGAAAGCTCGGCCCCTTCTCCGATCCCCGCTTTCGAAAGATCCCGGTACACCGCGATCGAGGAGATGAAGGTGTAATGCGTGGCCCGCTCCGCGAAGAAGGCGGCCGACGCCCCGACGATCCGGGGATGGTAGCCGCAGGTGTCGATCACCGCGTCGAAGGTCCGTCCTGCAAGGCGGGAAAGGTCGCCATCCCGGTCCCCGATGACCCTTTCGAGTTCGGGATAGAGATCGGGGTTCGTTCTCCCCCGATGAAAGAGCGTCACCGCATGTCCCGCCTCGAGCGCCGCCGTGACGAGATGGCGTCCGAGAAATCGGGTGCCCCCCAGGATCAAGATCTTCATCGTGCTCCCCTTCTGCGTCTCTTGCCGCAAAGCTCGATGTGGGACGGTCCGGGTTACCCGTTGCTGGAGGACTCCCCGCCCTTCGTCTCGGAAGAAGCCGATCTCTCGTTGCGGGGGGGCTTGCCGGTTTTCTGGCCGGAGGGTTCTGGGGCTTCGCTACGGGAAGACGCTCTCCCCTTCTCCCCGGGAGGTTGCGGCGCCTCGGCAGCGGGGGGCGCTGCGGTCCGCTCTCCGGGAGGTTTCGGCGTCTCCTCGGCCTTCACCGCTTTCTCTGCGGTACGATCCGCTGGCGGGCGGCACCCCTGGAAGACGAGCACCCCAAGGGGGGGAAGGGTGAGGGAGAGGGAGAAGGGGTGCCCGTGACAGGAAACGGACTCGGCCGTTGCCTCCCCCGCATTGCCCACACCGCTTCCCCCATAGATCGTGGCGTCGCTGTTGAGGATTTCCCGCCAGATCCCACGCCAGGGGACACCGATCCGGTAGCCGTAACGGGGCACCGGCGTGAAGTTGCACACGAAGAGGAGGGCCTCGTGCGGATCCTTCCCGAACCGGAGGAAGCTGACGATACTGCGCAAGTGGTCGTGACAGTCGATCCAGCGGAAGCCTTCGGGCTCGAAGTCCTTCTCGTGGAGGGCCGGGGTCTCGCGGTAGAGCCGGTTGAGATCCTCGACCCACCGTTGGAGCCCCCGGTGGGCGGGATATTCGAGGAGATGCCAGTCGAGGCTCGTCTCGTGGTTCCACTCCCGCCACTGGCCGAACTCCCCCCCCATGAAGAGGAGCTTCTTGCCCGGATGCCCGTACATGAATCCGTAGAGGAGCCGGAGATTGGCGAATTTCTGCCAGATATCCCCCGGCATCTTGGAGAGCATCGACTTCTTGAGGTGAACGACCTCATCGTGCGAGAAGGGGAGGACGAAGTTCTCCGAAAAAGCGTACATCAGCCCAAAGGTGATACAGTCGTGATGATAGCTCCGGAAGATCGGATCCATCGACATGTACTCGAGGAGGTCGTGCATCCACCCCATGTTCCACTTCATCGAGAAACCGAGACCACCGAGGTGGGTGGGGCGGGAGACCATCGGCCAGGTGGTCGATTCCTCCGCGATCGTGAGGCATCCGGGGAAACGCGCACCGATCTCGTCGTTGAGTTCCCGCAGGAAGGCGATCGCTTCGAGGTTCTCCCGGCCGCCGAACTCGTTCGGCAGCCACTGGCCCGGCTCCTTGCCATAGTCGTGGTAGAGCATCGCAGCCACCGCATCGACCCGGAACCCATCGATGTGGTAGTGCTCGAGCCAGAAGAGGGCGCTTGCGATCAGGAAGTTGCGCACCTGCGGACGGCCGAAGTTGAAGATGTAGGTCCCCCAGTCGGCCTGGTAGCCACGCCGGGGGTCGGCATGCTCGTAAAGGTAGGTGCCGTCGAAGAAGCAGAGACCATGGCCGTCCTGCGGGAAGTGGGCCGGCACCCAGTCGAGGATTACCCCGATCCCCGCCTCGTGGAGGGTGTCGATGAGGAACATGAGATCCTGCGGGGTGCCGTAGCGGGAAGTCGGCGCGAAGTAGCTCACCGTCTGGTACCCCCACGAACCGTAGAAGGGGTGTTCGCCAAGGGGGAGGAACTCGACGTGCGTATACCCCATCTCCTGCACGTACGCCGCAAGCCTCGGCGCGATCTCCCGGTAGGTGAGCCAGCGGTTCTCCTCCTCCGGGATCCGACGCCACGATCCGAGATGGACCTCGTAGATGGCGATCGGCGCGTCCGGGGCCTGTCGCTCTCGCCGCTGGGCCATCCATGCCGCGTCGCGCCACGCATATCCGGAGAGGTCCCAGACCTTCGAGGCGGTCTGGGGAACGATCTCGGTGGCGAATGCGTACGGATCGGCCTTCTCGAAGCGGTAGTCCTCGAAGTGGGAGTGGATGAAGTACTTGTAGTGCGCCCCCGGCCCGACGTCGGGGATGAAGCACTCCCAGATCCCCGCGCCCTCGTGTTTCGTCATCGGATGCCGCTCGGGACGCCAGTCGTTCCAGTCGCCGATCACGGAGACGTAACGGGCATTGGGCGCCCATACCGCGAAATGCGTCCCCGCCCTTCCCGCGAGCTTCGTCGGATGGGCCCCCAGTTTCTCGTAGATCCGGTAGTGGCGTCCCTCCTCGAAGAGGTAGATGTCGTAGTCGGTGAGAAAGGGGGTCTTTCGGGTCTCGTGACGATCCTTGGCTGCGGTTTCGTCCTTGCGTTCCATCGTTCTCCTCGTGTCGGCCGTCGGGGAAGGGACAGGGCGTCCTGCACCCCGCA
Source organism: uncultured bacterium (assembly GCA_964616915.1). Taxonomy (GTDB): domain Bacteria; phylum Myxococcota_A; class CAZTSL01; order CAZTSL01; family CAZTSL01; genus CAZTSL01. The sequence goes on along the minus strand of CAZTSL010000022.1, from coordinate 28,626 downwards.
TCATAGCGGGAAGAGGGGCGTTTTGCAAAAGATCGTCGAACCGGAACGATCGTTCTTTTGCACGAGACGCTCCAGGTATGCTATGGTTGCACTGTGCTCCCCTGCGATTCGGCCCCAGGCGTCCAGGAGTGATCCGATGAAACGAAAATGGCATATCATCCTTGCGCTCCTTTCTGTTTCCACCCTCCTGTGCGGGCAGTCCCTTTGCGTCCCCGATACGGACGGAGATGGCATTTCCGACCCGGAGGACAACTGTCCCACGGTTCAGAATCCCTTCCAGACGGATGGGGATGGGGACGGCGTGGGAGATCTGTGTGACGATTGCCCGGCCGGGATCGTGAGCTGGTGGCCGGGGGAGGGGAGCCCCGAGGATGTGATCGGCGGCAACGACGGGGTCTTGCGCGGTGGCGCCACCTACGGTCCCGGAAAGGTGGGGGAGGCCTTCGCCTTCGACGGTTCGGCCCAGTACCTCCAGGCGCCCGACGCTCCCTCCCTCGACCTCACCGAGGCCTTCACCTTCGAGAGCTGGATCTACCCCACCGCCCAGAGCGGAGACCAGGGGATCCTCTCCAAGATCGGGGGGGGCGGCGGAAACAACGGCTATCAGTTCGGCATGAGCGGCGACCGGGTCATCTTGTGCCAGTTCAACGCCCCTGGCGAGGGATGGCCCACCAACGCCCTCACGGTTTCCCATGAATCCTCGCTCCTCAACCACTGGAGCCATGTGGTCTGCACCTACGACCACGAGACGCTCACGATCTACATCGACGGCGAAAAAGTGGGAAGCAGGACGGTCGGTCCCAAGGATATCGTCGATTCGAGTTCCACCCTGCGCATCAGCGGTGACGACAACGATCACGTCTACTTTCATGGCCGCATCGACGAGGCGACGATCTTCGACCGTAGCCTCTCCGCAGACGAGGTCAAGGGGATCTTCCGGGCCGCGGAGGTGGGGAAGTGCGCCCAGAACCTCGAGGGCCACTAGGAACCATGGGCGATGGGATCTCCTCGAAGGGGACATCGATCGTTTCCATTCTTCCTGCGCCACGGAGGGCGTCTCCCCTTCTTCTTCTTCCTCCTCCTCTCCTTTCCCGGCGTGGGGGGAGTGGGGAGAGAGGCTTCCCCCATCCCATGGCCGATCCCGATCGATTGGACGTGGGATCCAGGAAGATTCGAACATCGCATCGATGTGGGACCGGGGTATCCCTTCGAGACCCCTTCCGAGGTTCCGTGGGAGGGGTTGACCGGTGGCACGCTCGTGCGGATCCACGCACGTCCGGAGCCCTACCGAGACAAATGGGTCATCGGAACGGTAGCGACCGCGCAGGCTCCCCTTGTCGTCCTTGGGGTGCCTGACCGGACAGGAAATCTTCCCATCGTCTCGGGAGAGGATGCCGTGACGCGATCGCGCCTCGACTACTGGAACGAGGCGCGCTCCCTCCTCAAGATCGGGGGGAGCAACGCCCCCCATTCCGGAATCCCCACCTGGATCGTCGTGGAGGGGATCGAATTCCGGCGCGCCCGTCCCCCCTTCTCCTTCATCGATGCCCGGGGGCGGCGCCGGACCTACGCGCAGAATGCGGCCGCGCTCCACATCGAAACCGGCGTGCGGATCGCGATCCGCAAATGTCGGATCCACGACTCGGCCAACGGCATCTTCGCGAGTCACGGCAGCCGGGACCTCCTCGTCCAGGGAAACCACATCTTCGGAAACGGCCTGCCGGGGAGCATCTACGCGCATGGCGCGTACACGGAGAGTCTGGGCATCCGCTACGAGTTCAACCGCTTCTCCCCCCCCTGCCCCGGCTGCGGCGGCAACGGCCTCAAGGACCGCTCCGCCGGGACGGTGATCCGTTTCAACACGATCGAGGGGGGGAACCGGTTGCTCGATCTCGTGGAGAGCACGCACCCCGAGATCACAGGAGATCCAACGTACCGGGAAACGTTCGTCTATGGGAACATCCTGATCACAGGGGGAGAGGGGGAAGAGGAGATCATCCATTACGGCGGGGATGGTCCACGCCGGCAAGCCTACCGGGCGGGCACGCTCTACTTCTACCACAACACCGTGATCTCACGCCGTTGTGGTCGCACGACCCTCCTTCTCCTCTCCTCTTCGCGGGCTTCGGCCCTCCTCTTCGGGAACGTCGTATTCCTGACGAAGGGGAAGGGGCGGCTTGGGATCGTGCGTGGGGGGGGGGAGGTCACGCTCGTGGAGAACTGGCTCCCTGCCGGCTGGCGTGGCACGTTTTCGCTCTTCTCCGGCTCCTCCGTGAGGAGCGAGGGGAACCTCACCGGAACCGATCCCGGCTTCCTGAATCCGGGGGAGGGGGACTTCCACCTCCGCCCCGACTCCCCCTGTATCGACCGGGTCACCTTCCAGCCGGCGGTGCTCTCCCGCTACCCCCTGACGTGGCAATATCGCAAGGAGCAGCGGGGAGAACCACGCAACGACCCTCCGCCCTGCGATATCGGGGCCTACGCGGCCAAGGGAAGGACGAAGCCCACCTCCCCCCCTCCCCGCGAATCATCGGCGGAGGGGCGAACCGAGTGAAAGGGCCCCTCCCGCGGGGGGGAAGATCGTGACCCGGAGAGGCAAGGGGAGAAGCTGAGCCACGCCTGTTTCAGACGGGGATCAGTAGATGTTCGTCTCCCGTTTCCTGCCGGTGTAGTCGATGAAGACGGTCTTGAGACGGGTGAAGAATTCGAGGCCCTCCCGGGCCATCTCGCGGTGGCCGAGGCCGGTGTTCTTGATCCCGCCGAAGGGGAGCTGCGCTTCCCCCCCGATCGTGGGAGAGTTGATGTGGGTCATCCCCACGTCGGTCTCCTCGATGAAACGCATCGCCCGGGTCGTATCCTGGGTGTAGAGCGCGGATTTGAGCCCGAAGTCGCAGTCGTTGGCCACGCGGATCGCCTCCTCGAAGGAATCGACGGTGAGTACGGCAAGGACGGGGCCGAAGACCTCCTCGCGGGCGATGCGCATCCCGGGGGTCACGTCGGTGAAGATCGTGGGCTCCACGAAGTAGCCCTTCTCCAGCCCCGGCCCACTGGCCCGTTTTCCGCCGCAGAGGAGGGTGGCGCCCTCCTTCTGAGCGATCTCGATATATTCGAGGTCGGTGTTGAACTGCGCCTCATCGACGGCGGGCCCCATGTCGCTCGATTCGTCGATTCCGGGACCGACTTTGATCTTGCGAACCTCGGCCAGGAGCATCTCGAGGAAACGGTCACGGATCGCCCGGTGGAGGATGAGGCGGCTGGTGGCCGTACAGCGTTGTCCCGTGGAGCCGAAAGCACCCTGCACCACGCCGGCGACCGCCTGGGAAAGGTTGGCGTCCTCCATCACGATGGCGGGGTTCTTCCCCCCCATCTCACAGGAGACCCGCTTGAGTCCCTTGGCCGCTTCGGTATAGAGCGCGCGGCCCGTCTCCGTGGAGCCGGTGAAGGAGATCGCCTCGATGTCGGGGTGATGGACGAGTTCGTCGCCGACCTCCCCGCCGGAACCGGTCACCATGTTGAGGACCCCCTTGGGGAGCCCCGCTTCCTCGAAGATCTCCACGAGTTTCACCGCGGTGAGGGGAGTAAGCGTTGCCGGTTTGAAGACGACGGTATTGCCTGCCACGATCGCGGGCGCGATCTTCCAGCAGGGGATCGCCCAGGGGAAGTTCCAGGGCGTGATGAGGCCCACGACCCCAAGCGGCTGCCGGATCGTGTAGGTGAAGGTGTGGGGCATCTCGGAGGGGAGGGTGCGTCCCTCGATCCGGAATCCCTCTCCGGCGTAGAACTCGAGCACGTTCTTCCCCTTCTCGATCTCCCCCCGGGCTTCCCGCAGGATCTTCCCCTCCTCGAGCGTCATGAGCCGGGCCAGTTCCTCCTTGCGCGCGCGGACGATCTCGACGACCCGTTGGACGATCCGTCCACGGGCAGGGGCGGGCGTGCTGCGCCATGCCGGGAAGGCCGCCTTGGCCGCTTCGATCGCCTGGCGGGTCTCCTCACGTGTCCCCTTCTGGAAGAAACCGAGATTCTCGTCGGTATTTGCGGGGTTGATGTTCGGGGTCGTACGGTTGGAGGCACTCTTCACCCATTCACCGCCGATATACATCCGGTACTCTGGAATCTCTGCCATCCTTTCATCCTCCTTGGAAATGGTCATCGACTTCGGACGATTCCGGGGAGCGACCGCGGTGCTCCCCGGATGCGGTTCACCCCTGGCGTGCGGGGCCGACGAGCCACTGGGCGCGCGCTCGTGCGACGACGTCGCCGGTATGATCCCGGATCTCCCCCTCGATCTCGTAGCGTCCCTCCGCCTTGCCCTCCACGACGGGGCAGTTGCACTCCGCGATCAACGTTCCACGCGCCTTCTTGAGATATTCGATCGAGAGCCCCGTCAGGATCGAGCGGGTGCCCTCCGGCAGCCCATACATGAACGCAAGACCGGTGCTCATCTCCGCAAGGTTCATCAGGGCCACCGCGTGAATCGACCGCAGATGGTTCCGAACCCTCCGGCGATCACGGAGCATCACCCGCGCATGCCCGGGTCCCACCTCCAGGACCCGGGCGCCCATCGTCCCCGTATAGGGGGCGGCCCACCCCACGAGCCAACTGAAGAGACGTTTTCCGCCAGGAAGACCGCTGAGCAGCTCATAGCCGCTCCGCAGGTGCTTCACGTTCGGTTCGATCATCGAATGCTCGCTCCTTTGTGCTTCGCTCACACGGCAAAAGCGTTCGGGACGTCGCCCCACGCTCGAAGCGTGGCGCCACTACGGCTTGGAACCGATGCGCGCCAGCCCCCGTGCAAGGATGTTGATCGCAGCATTGACCTCCCTGTCGATTTCGAGACCACAAGCGGGACACGCCTGGACACGCCGGGACATGTCGTGGGGAAGGATCGCATGACACCTGGAGCACGCCTCGGTGGTATCGAGCGGGTCGGCCACGACCACGCAACGCCCGGCACGCTCCGCCTTGTACTTCGTGAGACGCACCAGGCGGCTCCACACGGAATCCGGGACATCCTCCGGAAGACCTCGACGCTTCCCCCCCTGCATCGGCTTCCCTGCCAGCTTCCCGAATGCAATGATCTGAAAGCTGTCCACGAGATCGCGACTCAGCTTGTGGACGAAGTCGCCCTCCCGGTTGGCCATGCGCCGGCGGATGTGCGCCAGCACCCGCTCTTGCCTGCGGTACTCGCGCGTACCCTTCGCGAGTCGAGAGAGTCTGCGCTCCGCCTTCGCCAGATCCTTCGCATCGCGTCGGAAGGAAGGGGGGATGTCGATGAATTCACCGTTGCTCAGGACGGCAAAGTGGCTCGCCCCCGCCACGATCCCGACAATGCCGATCGTGGAAGGGAGCCTTCGAGGTTCCACGTCGCATACGAAACAAGCGTACCATTTCCCGAGGAGATCACGCCGAACATGCAGCCGTTTGACCCTCCCTTCGATCGGACGGTGCAACCTGATCTTCACATGTCCGATCTTCGAGAGATACAAACGTCTCCCCTCCTCACTCAGTTTGAAGCCGGACTGGGGATAGATGAACGAAGGATATCCCCCCCGCCCCTTGAAGCGGGGGTAATCCGGCTTTTCACCCGCTTTCACCCGGCGAAGGAAGGCTTGGAAGGCAAGGTCCACGCGGGTGCATACCTCTTGAAGCACCTGCGAGTAGGCATCGTTCAGGCTGGGCTTCTCTCGCTTCCATCCTGGAAGCATCTTGATCGTATCGAACCGGGAGAGTGATTCCCCACGCGCTTCCCACGCCCTCTTGCGGACTTCGAGGACCTCGTTGTAGACCCAACGGCACGCCTCCAGGCAGCGATCCATCGCCCTCCGTTGGGCCGGTGTGGGATAGAGCCGGAAGCGGTACTCGCGCAACATGGGCGCAGAGTACCATGGCATTATTTCGCTGTCAAGATACATAAGACAACCGGCACGACAGAATGGTGAGACCCATGGCATCGGGGTCTCAGGGGTTCGACGAATGGGGCCAAATGGTTGAGGGATCGGTTTCTCCGGGGGATGGGTGACGGGAGCGGTCTGCCAGGCCATTCGTCGATCCGCAGAGCTGCCCCATGAGCCTCCAGGGCGAATGCCGCGATCGACGCCACAGCGCGGGACCCCCTTCACGAGGGTGGCGTCAGCCGAATCGGTGGGGATCGGGGAGACGACCCCTTCGATCCTCGATGAGCCGGCGCAAGCGCTCCGGATGGTTCGTGATGATCCCATCCACCCCCCATTCGAGCATCCGGAGGAGGTCGGAAGCCTCGTTCACCGTCCATACGTTCACCTGCCGTCCACCGCGGCGGGCACGGTGGAGAAACGCATGGCTGAGCCACGTGAAGTCGGGATGGAAGGCATGCGGGCGATCGACGAAGGGATACCAGAAACGGGCGTAGCGCTGTCGGGTCTGGTCCGGATGGAGGAGGAGCGCCCGTTCGATCGCGGGGTTGAGACGCTGGATCCTTGCGAGCACGATCGGGTTGAAGGAGGAGACGATCACCTGCGTGACGAGATCGAAGCGTTCCACGAGGGAAACGACCATGGCCTCGATCCCGTCGGAAACGGCATCTTCCGACTTGATCTCGATGTTGAAACCGAGGCGTCCGGAGAAGCGTTCGAAGACCTCTCCCAGGGTGGGGATCGGCTCTCCCCGGAAGCGTGGGGAGAAATGCCCACCGGCGTCGAGGCGTTTCAGGGCCGCAAGCGTCATCTCCCGGACCTCTCCCCTCCCGTTCGTCGTCCGATCGAGCGTGGCATCGTGGAACACGACCACTTCCCCGCTCCGGCAGCGCTGCACGTCGAACTCGATCCATCCCGCTCCCAGGCGAAGCGCCTCCTCGAAGGCGACGAGAGTATTCTCCGGCGCAACGCCACTCGCGCCGCGGTGGGCGATGATCTTCGGGGGGGTCCACAACCGGTGCATGGGTGCTCCTTCGTCATCTCCCCCCAGGTGGATGTCCCCCTTTGGCACGGCATCTCGTTGCGGGCAAAGGAGGCGCGTCTCCGGAATCGAAGGACGATGCATCATCCGGTGGTCTGCGCCAGCACTTCCCCCAGGGTTTCGACCACGCAGTCGATCTGTTCCGCCGTGATCGAGAGGGGGGGGGTGAGCGCGAGAACCTGTCCCAGGGGGCCTTCGCTCAGAACGATGATACCACGTTCGAGCATCTTTTGGGAGATGCACCTGGCGAGCGCGGCGTCGGGATCCCGGGTGCCGGGGTGAACGAGATCGATCCCGAGCATGAGTCCGCGTCCCCGAACCTCACCGATGACGGGGAATCGTTCCCGGAGCGCTTCCAGTCCTCGGTGGAGCCGTTCCCCCAGCGGGGCCACTTCCGGGATCAGCGATTCGAGGAGTTCGAGTTGGGCAAGCGCCATCCGGCAGCCGGCGGGGTGGCCGAGGAAGGTGGAGGTGTGGAGCGCTTCGCCCCCATCGGTCTCCCAGGCGGCCATCACGGTGGGATTCCCGATGCACGCCGACATCGGGAATCCGCCCGTCATCCCCTTACCGACACAGAGGAGGTCGGGGGTCACCCCCGAAGCGCAGGCGGCGAACCATGCGCCCGTTCGCCCACAGCCGGTATAGATCTCGTCGAGGACGAGGAGCGCCCCATGACGGGTACAGAGTTCCCGCAGGCGGGGGAGGAAGGCCGGGGGGGGGACGATGATCCCCCCTCGCCCGAGGATCGGCTCCACCAAGACCGCACCGACCGGTACCCCTCCCGCAGCAGGATCGGAGAGATGAAAGGCCACGACTTCCAGGATCGCGGCGAGATCCGCCTCGGGCGTCGCGGCGAGCCGGGGACGGAAGGAATCGGGATAGGGGACGAAGGTCGTGTTGCGCGAGAGCCGCGCCTGGAAGGGATCACGAAAGTAGCGCCACCCCGTCGCATCGAGCGCACCGTGGGTGAGACCGTGGTAGCTCCCCGAAAAGGCGATCACGCCTGGCCGCCCCGTATGGCGAAGCGCGGTCTTGAGCGCCGCCTCCACCGCCTCGGCACCCGAGTTGCAGAGGATCGTCTGGGACAGCGCCCCGGGGGTGATCTCGGAGAGCTTCTCCAGGAGCCGCACCTTGGGGAGGGCGGGGTGAACGTCGCCAAGGCCGTGAAGAAGGTGGCGCGCCTGCTGGGCAAAGGCATCGATGACGGCCATCGGGGCGTGCCCCGCATTGGCCACCCCGAAACCCGCGGTGAGATCGATGTAGCGGTTCCCATCGACGTCGATGACGTTCGCGCCGCAGGCGCGTGCCCAGAAGATCGGTCCTTCCCCCTCCAGGGGGGTGATCCCCGGCGCTTCGACCGCGCGCAGCCGCCGGGAGAGGGCCTGTGATTCCGGACCCGGCACCGGGGTGACGATCCGGGGCAGCTCCCTTCCCTCCTCCAACATCCACACCATGAGAAACTCCTTCACTCTCTCGGATCTTCAACGCGCCAGGAGACCGCGCCGCTCGATCTCCCGCGCCAGCGCCTCGGCGATGATCGCATGGGCCCGTTCGTTCGGATGGTGGTCGGAGGGGTGGGCCCAGAGTTCCCGCGCATCGATTCCGCGGAAGTCGGGGAAGAGGTCCACCGCATCGATCCCCTCGGCGGCGCAGAGGTCGAGAATGAGCCGGTGGATCGAGCGGAAGGGGTAGGAATCGTCGAGATCGTACATCAGGGGAAAAATCGCCACGAGCAGATGCGCCCCCCTCGCCTGCGTCATCTCCTTCATCCGGACGAGGGCCTGCTTCATCAGCCGGAAACCGAGTTCCTCCTCCCGGTAGAGGGATCGGTAGGCCGCCTCCGTCTCCCGGCGGAGCCTGGCGAGGCGGTAGCGGTCGAAGAGCCAGCGGGCAAGGCGGGAATGACGTGTGAGCCAGTTGCTCTTGCGTCCCTTCTCGAAGAGGTCGGGATTGAAGAGCATGAAGTTGTCAACCACGTCCGTCATCTCGCGTGCCGGGTGGAGCGCGTCGTTGAGGACGAAGCCGACGATGACGATATCGGGCGAGAGGGGCAGCCCCTTGTGCTCGAGCAGGATCGCTTCGTGGTAGGTCGCGGCCCCCATGAAACTCAGGTTCACGACATCGACCGGACAGTTGCATGCCTTTTTCAGGAGCGCTTCGAGGCGCCGGGGGTAGATGTCGGGGAAGTGAACCCCCTCCCCCAGGGTGAAGGAATCCCCCAGCACGACGATCCGATGGCCGCCGGCTGGCGGGGAGGGAGCGTGCTCGACATCGCGGAATCCCTGGGAATTGAAACGAATCTCCACACGGTTTCCCGGTCCGAGATACGCCCGTTTCGGCTCCGGATAGATGTGGAGGACGGAGCGATAGGGGATATACTCGACGGGAAGGCCGGGGATGGAGGGCGCGCGCTGGTACGGCATCCAGGCCACCCGCCGTTTCGGGGGGGGGATGACGTGCTCCGGCGCCCAGCGACGGGCGGCCCCCTCGAGGAGCAGAAGAAGGAGGAGGAGGGGAGCGAGGATCCCGATCGACGCAACGAACAGTCTACGCACCCTTCCCCTCCCGCCCCCGGCCGGTGAAAGCGTGCTGCCGGTGCCGGTCGTGCGTTTCACGGACGTCGAGTTCGACGAAGTTCTCCGCGACCCCGCTGCAGGGGCACCATTCCAGCTGGTAACGGATCTCGTTCCTCAGTTTTTCGAGGGCTTCCTCTCGATTCCCCCCCGTCGTCTCGCAGACGCCCATCGGGGCGGTGTTGCAACGGGCGTAGAAACGGCCATCGAGGAGTCGTTTCACGGTCACACGGTATTTCACGCTTCTTCCCCTTCGCGGAGCGGTCGCATTTTCCCCTCAGAAGCGGAATCCCATTCCGAAGCCGTAGTGTCTCGTTTCGGGGTCGATCGTGGGGGTGAGTTGCACGGTGTGGGCCGCCGGTTTCTCCCCGGAGAGGAGGAGGTAGGAGCCCAGACCGCTCAAACCGGCGCCAATGGCCAGGGTGACGATCGAGATCGTGTAGGCGGTCTCCGATGCGCTCTTGTATCCTTCGGGGTCGTCGTTGGCGGGGTCGGGGAGGGTGGCGAAGTAGTCGGGGTCGGTGTACTGGTTCGCCTTGCTGACCGACTGGGCGTAGAAGATCCCGGCCACGACGCCGGAGGCCACACCGGCGCCCAGACTGCTCCAACCGAGGGTTTTGCGGGAGAGGAAGCCCCCGCTTCGCACGAGTTCCAGGGTGAAGGGGATATCCTTTCCCACCGCGGCCACGGCCCGGTTCCCCGCCCGGTCCCTCGCTTCGATGTAGTACTCGATCGTGTCGGTATCCTCGGAGATGCCTTCGATCCAGCCGCGGAACTCGTTGCCCACCAGGTTCATCGCACGCTTCTGGAACTTCGCGCTCCCCTTGGGCCGGTAGTAGAGGGTGACCTCCTTGACCGCGTTGTCGTCCGTGACGACTGCGGAGAGGGGGATCCGATCGGCGCGCGGCAGCCGGGAAGGCGCGGTATGGACGATCTGAGGGGGCACCCTGTCGCAGGGACCGAACTCCGTGGCGTAGGCGGTCACCCCTTGCGTGAAGTTCCGGTAGACGTTCTCGGCAAGGCCGCTTGGGAGCTTGAGTTCACAGTCATAGGTGAGCGCCTGCTTGAAACTCGCCACTGCCTCGTCATCCTTGCCGAAGTCGCTGTAGATGAAGCCGAGGTACTGATAGAGGAGCGCATTCTCTTCCGGTGTGTTCTCCTTTGCCTGGGCCTCCGCCTTTTTGAGGGCCTCGAAGGCGGCCTGATAGTCCTTGGCCGTGTAGGCGGCGATCCCCCGTTTCAGATCGGGATTCCGGACGTCCTGCGCGAAGAGGGGGGGGGAGAGGAAGAGCAGACACGTTGTGACAACGATTCTTGGCATCATCGGCATCGTCCTCGTCGGGGATGGAAGCTTTCTCCTCGATCTACGGGGTCATCGGCCTTGCAGCAGGATCATCTTCGTCCGCGTCTTGTTGGCGAGGAAGACGAGTTTCTCCTTATGCGGCGCAGGGAGTTCGATCGGATTGATCAGTTCGAGCCAGTGGCTCCCCGGCGTCGCCTCGAGTTTGAACTTGTCCACCGGGGTCTTGTGGATCAGCTTTCCGTCGAGCTTTACGCTCACCTTGATGTTCGTCGAGATCTGATAGCGGCCCAGGTAGTTCCGGCGGAGGGAGTTGGTTTGCCGGTATCCCACCTGAACCCGGTGCGTCTCATCGATACCGAATTGGGAATGAGCCAGACGCACCGTGTGACTCCCGGCAGGAAGGGGGAGTTTGAGCGGTGATCCTCCGGCAGTCGTTCCTCGCTTCACGCCATCGACGAAGATCGTCAATCCTGGCACGTTCGTCTGGACGAGCAGGGTTCCGCGGAGTTCCTTGTGGACCTTGAAGGTGTGGATGCCCCCTGCCTCGATCTCGACGGTGCGTGCTTCCCGGATGTTCAGTTCCCGGTTGCTCAGCACGACCCGGTGCGTTCCCGGCGGAAGGTGAATCGTCTTCGATCGGCCTGCTTCGATCCATCCCCGCTTTTCCTCGTCGATCGAGAGGGTTCCCGCGACGTTGGAGAATACCTCGAGGGTGCCGCGGTGTCGCTCCGCGACCCTCGCCGAGACGGGCCGGGTCGCGGGGAGATCGCGCGTTTCGGTTGGAGGGGCGGCAGGCTGCGGTGGGTGTTCCACCTGCCTCTCTGTGACGGCGGTGGGAACCTTGGTGGGGGGAAGGTGCTCTTCCCGGATCGGAATGCTGCCGGAATCGGAAGACCTCCCTACGAACTTTTTCCAGATATCCCCCTGGAGGGCCAGGAAGGCGCCGCCCCCGAGGAGCACCACGAGGGGCAATACATAGAGGAGGGGGCGTAGCGTGGCGCGATCTCCCCTCCCGCCCCAGCGCGAGGGGGGGAAGAGCACCTCACGGAGCGCATCGGCGAACTCCTGCCCCGACTGGAAGCGATCGTCTGGATCCTTGGCCACGGCCTTCCTGAGAATCCTGGCGATCTGCGGCGAGACGTCCGCCTCGAGATGATCGAGGTCCATCTCGAGCGGCGATTTTCCCGTCAGCATCTGGAAGAGGACCGCGCCCATCGAATAGATGTCGGAACGGTGATCGAGCTTCTGGTGGTTGCCCACCATCTGTTCGGGAGACATGTACATCGGGGTGCCGATGATATCCCCCTCCATCGTCATCGCCGTCGGGATCTTCGCCAGGGGGTCCTGCATGATGTCGCCGAGCAGGGTGCGCAACTCCGGGTTGACGACCTTGGCGATCCCGAAATCGGTGATCTTGATCGTCTTCGTCTCCGGGACCCAGAGGATGTTTCCCGGTTTGATATCCCGGTGGATGATCCCCCGGCTGTTGATCGCGTGGAGCGCCTCGCACGCCTGGATGATGATCTCGATGATCTCTTCCTGGGTGGGGGGATCGTCGGGCGATTTGGGTCCCTCCGGGCGGGTCCCCCGCCCCCGGGTGGAACTCTTCGTGCGCCGGCCGGTCCGGGAGCCGGAGGCTCTTTCCCGTTTCTTCTGCGCCTTGATCGCCTTGAGCATCTTCGAGAGGGCGTACCCCTCGACGTACTCCATGGCGATAAAGTGGATCCCCTTGTCCTGGCCGTATTCGTAGACGGTGACGATGTTCGGATGGGTGAACTGTCCGGCGATCGCGGCTTCCCTCACGAAGCGTATGATCCGGTAGTTGAGGTAGGTGGTGGACATTCCGCCCGACAGATCCTTGTGGGCGACCTTGAGGGCGCACTTCCGCTTCATCGGACCGGTATCGGCCGCCAGATAGACCGTGGCCTGCGCGCCCGTGCCGAGCGCGCTCAGGATCTGGTATCTGCCGAGTCGTTTTCCGATGAGGTCCATCTCAGCCGTTTCCCATCCGTCCTGTTCCTGCTCCTGTTCCGATTCCCCCCTGCCGATCCGGCACGATAACACGATTCCCTGTTTTTTTCAACCCGCTCCTCCTTCGATCTCTCGGGGGGCTTACGTTTCCCTCCCGGGGCGTGTGGAGCGACGGGGTTCCCACATCGAGGGCAGATGCGCATCCCCCCCGGCAGGGACCTGGGACGGCCATGCCCCTTGAAATCCCCGGGCAGGAGGACAATCCTGGCAGACCTCCCGCAGCCGGTCCTTCACCTTACTCCAATCGAGCCGTGGAATCAAGGTTTCGGTTTCCGCTCACGAGATCGCTCCCGATCGATACGATACGAAACGTTGACAACCAGCGGTGTTTCGTCCAGAATCGTCCAGATCTCCGATGCAGGACGACCGTATCGGTCCCTGCCCCCGAGAACGGATCATGCGCCGAGGAGAGAAGCGTGCAAGGAGAATGGCGGCGTCCCCGGCCGCTCTGGTTCAGCCACCGGGGGTACCACGAGACCGCCGTGGAGAACACGGAGGCGGCGTTCCGCGCCGCAGTGGAGATGGGCTTTCCGGGGCTCGAGACCGACCTGCGGCTCACGCGGGATGGGCAGATCGTGCTCCTTCACGATGCCACGCTCGCCCGCGTGGCGGGGATCGATCGTGAGGTGGCCGGGATGACCCGTCGGGAACTCGAGGGGATCCGCCTGCGCAATGGGGAGCGTCTCCTCTTCTTCGATACCTTCGTGGAGGCGTTTCCCGCCTCCTTCTGGCTCCTCGATGTCAAGCCCGAGGGGGGCGATGCGACGATCGCGGCGCTCGAAGGGTGGTGCGCGCGAAACGATTTCACCGATCGGCTTGTCGCCCAGGGATCGTTCCTCTTCTGGCGCCGGAACCAGGAGGCCGCCTTCAAGCGGCGATTCCCTACGGCCCGTTGTTACGCGAGAAGAGGGGAATGCATCCGGACGGCGATCGCGCTCCTCCTTCGTGTGCCGGTGTTCTCGGGGATCGAGGCGGGGAGGATCTATGCGCTCCCCCCCCGGATCGGTCCGGCGACGATGTTTCGCGCCCCTTTCGTCCATGAGATCCACCGGCGGGGGGGAGAGACGATCGCGTTCCTCCCGCAGACCCCGCAGGAACATCGTGCCGCACTTCGGGCCGGATTCGACGAGATCCTGACGAACGGAAGGATCGTGACGGAAGGGGAAGGGGCCGAGTCCTGAAGGGACGGCTGACCGGTCTTCTACGGCACAGGGGCGTTCCCCCCCCTCCCGGCGAGGTAGTCCCGGGCGCTGCGTGCGATGCTGCGGAAGGTCCTCACGTCGTAGAAGGCATATCCGAAACCGAGCGTCGTCTGGACGATGTACATCACTCCATGGGAAACGAGAGCGATCGCCAGCGCCGTCTCCCGATCCACGCCATGGAATTCCACGAGAACGAGCTGGTAGGCATAGTGGAAGACCCCGATGAAACCAGGAGAGGAGGGAACCGCGGCCACGAGCGCAATCGCAAGGAGGAGGAGAAAGGGCGCGATCGGCGGGAGCGGCGCCGCAAGCAGTTCGGCAAATGCGCGGTTGCAGAGGTGAAAGTAGAAGACCGACGAAAACCAGACCCCCAACGAGAGGAGCACGATCGCCACGAACGCCCCGTCGAAACGGAGCGCACCGAGTCCCCGGGAAAAGGCGGCCACGATCCCGAGCAGAGCCTTCTGAATCCGCTCTGGAAAGGGACGCGTAAGGAGATTCACGAAGTCGAGGACACGCGTCGTTGCCACCCGGATGAAACAGAGGATCCCAACGAAGATCGCGAGAATCCCCAATGCCATATATCCACTCGCCTTGAAACGGGTATCGAGGATCACCGTTTCACTGAAGAGATCGACGACGACGACCATCCCGAAGACGAAGAGGATCGCGGCAAGATCGCAGATCCGTTCCGTGACGACCGTGGCGACCGTGGCGGAGAGGGACAGCTTCTCCCGCACGCAGAGGTAGAGCGGACGGACCACCTCGCCGAGACGGAGCGGAAGGACGTTCGTCGTGGCAAAACCGATGTTCGTCGCCGCGAAAACCGGGTGCAGCCCACGGGTACGGATCGGACGTAGCAGGAGATACCAACGGAGTGCCCGCAGGAACTGGATGAAGATCGCAACCCCTGCCGCATAGAACATGTCGTCTCTCCGCGCCCTTTTCACGAGGCGCCACACGCCCTCCACGTCGTCGACCTGCCGGTAGATCAACGCGATCGCAATGGCGCTCACGAAGAGACCGAGGAGGATCTTGAGGAGATTTCGGAGAAGCGGGGAAGGGCGCTTCGCAGGGGTGGGAATGGGGGACTTCACGCGCTCAGGCCTCCTCGAGGCGCCTGTGCGCTTCTCGAACGTCCTCGGCGAGCTGGCGTTGGAGTGCCTCCACCCCTCCGAAACGGATCTCGTCGCGGATCCGGTCGATGAAGGCGACTTCGATGTGCTCTCCGTAGATCGTCTCGTGGAAGGCGAAGAGGTGGACTTCGAGGAGGGGGGTGGAGGGGGCCTCTTCCTGCGAAAAGGTGGGGCGAACGCCGATATTGGCCACACCGGCCAGCGATTCACCCCTCCGGCGCACCTGGACGGCATAGACGCCCTTTTCGAGGCAGCAGTCCCCCTCGATCTCGACGTTGGCGGTGGGAAATCCGAGCGTGCGTCCCCGGCCATCTCCCCGGACGACCCGCCCCCGGACACTGTAAGGGCGACCGAGGCGCGTGCGAGCCGAAACGACCCGCCCTTCCCGGAGGTCTCGTCGGATCGCGCTGCTGCTCACCACCCGACCTTCCACTTCGACCGGCGCGACGATCTCCACGGAGAAGCCCCGTTTTTCCCCGAAGTGTTCGAGCATCTCTGGATTTCCCACGCCGCCGCGTCCAAAGGAGAAATTGAACCCCACGATGATCCGAAGGGGGTGGAAGCGCCGGCAGAGTACCTCGTCGACGAACCGCTCGGCAGGCATGCGCGAGAATTCCGGCGTGAAGGGAATGACGACCACCCGATCCACGAATCCGAGCGTTTCGAGCGTCTCCACCTTCTGGTCGAGCGTCTGAAGGAGGCAATGGGGGTGATGGGGGCGCAGTACCTCGACGGGATGAGGGGAGAAGGTGAGGAGTACGGCGGGAACAGCGTATGCGTCGGCCCTTCTGCGTAACCGTTGCAACATCCGCTGATGCCCGAGGTGGATTCCGTCGAAGTTGCCGATCGTCAGGACCGTGGGTGAAGCGGAATCCTCGATCCCTTCGAGCCCGTGAATCACATCCATCGTTGGCGATCCTCCTGCCCTGCCAGGGTCCTTCCCGGCCGGGGATCGTCTCCACAGGATCGGGTGTCGGAAGCCTCGGCGCACATCGTGCCCACGCGTTTCGAGCGCCCACCCGATCGGAAGAGGGGGTTGAGGGACATCTAGCCAAAAAGATATCGGAAAGTCAAGGGAATCGGAAGCGTGCCCTCTTTTTCCATCCCCCCAGGCCGCCATGGGGTTACGCTCCGAGCGTGGACCTCCGGCGCAGGCGTGTGGTATACTGATTCCATCGGCGTTCGGGCTCGATGGCGCTTTCAGCCGCCGGCGGGAGGCCGATGGAGGGGTTTCCGGCATCCATGAGGATGCCTCGTCGTCTCCGACTGCAGAGCGACGGGGATGGGGATTTCGAGCAACCTCGACCGATGGAGGCTACGCTTTCTTTCCCTGACGGAAGGGGTGGGGGCTCCAGGATGGAAAGACGATGAAAGGTTCGGGAGCATCCGCGCTCGTGACGATTCTGGAGCGGGAAGGGGTCGAGGTCGTGTACGGGATTCCAGGGGTACGCAACGTCGCCCTCTACGAGGCGCTCCGGAATTCGGCGATCCGGCCGGTGGTCGTCACGAACGAACGTACCGCGGGATTCATGGCGGATGCCCATGCGCGGAGCACGGGGAGCGTGGGGGTCTGTGCGGTGATTCCAGGGCCGGGGGTGACGAACCTCCTGAGTGGACTCGGGGAGGCGTTGCTCGACTCCTCTCCGATGGTCGTCCTGATGACGGCCGTGCGGAAGGATCGCCATCGTCCCTTCCAGGCGCAGGAGATCCCACAGGCCGAACTCGTCGAACCGCTCGTCAAACGCGTCTTTCGGATCCGTCAGCTCGCGACGCTCCCCGAGGTGCTCGGGTCGGCCTTCCGCACCGCGCGCACGGGGGAGCCGGGTCCCGTTGCGGTCGATATTCCCGAGAACATCCTTCTCGATTCCGGTTCGTTTCCCGATTATGAGCCCCTCCCCCCCCTTCCCACGGGGTTCGACGAAAAGAAATTCTCCGAGATCGTGGCGTTGCTCTGTAAGGCCCGTCAGGTGGGGATCTATGCTGGATTCGGGGCGGTCGGGGCGCGAGGGTTTCTCGAGACGTTGGCAGAGTTGCTCGATGCGCCGATCGCCACGACGATCTCCGGTCGGGGGATCATCCCCGAGGATCATCCCCGTTCGGTGGGATTCGGTTTCGGCCCGGCGGGCAACCCGATCGCGGAAGAGATCTTCCGGCAGTGCGACACGGTCCTTGCCATCGGGTGCAAGTTCGGAGAGGTCGCCACCGGGGCCTACGGTTTCCGGAAGCCGCGTTCTCTCATCCACGTGGATATCAATGGAGAAGTCCTCGGAAGGAATCGGGTGGCGGATCGGACGCTGCGTGCGGATGCCGCGGTCTTCCTCCCGCGGCTCGTCGATGTGTTGGCTTCCCGGGAAGTCAAGGGGAAGGCGCAGGCGCGGACCAGAAAGGAGATCGCTCGGCTGAAGGAGGAAGCCGCTGCGCGCCTCGCCCAGCTTCCGGAGCGGCAGGAGGCCGTCTCCCCGATCCACCTCCTCCATCGGCTGCGCAGCCTTCTCCCCCGCGATGCGATCGTCACGACCGACAGCGGCAGCCACCAGTTCTGGGTGGCGGGCACCTTTCCGGTCTATGAAGCCCGGACCCTCCTTACGCCCACGGACTTTCAGGCCACGGGATTCGGGATCCCCGCCGCCGTGGCTGCGAAGATCGCTTTCCCCACGCGCCCCGTCGTCGCGATCACCGGCGATGCCGGACTTCTGGCGGGTGCGATGGAGGTGCTCACCGCCATCCGGGAAGAGGCGCCGATCAAGATTCTCCTCTTCCACAACCGGCGCCTGACGATGGTGCGTGCCGCGGAAGAGCGACGGGGGGGGGGGAGCGAGATGACGGAACGCCTCATGCCCGACCTCGAGGCATTGAGTGCTGCGTTGAGCCTCCGTCATTTCCGGATCGAACGGGACGCCCAGATTTCCGATGTACTCGCCTCTGCCCTCGATCGTCCCGATTCCGTCCTGATCGAGGCCCATATTCCGGAGACGGAGATCGGACGATATCTCCAGGCACGTCTCGGAGCCGCCTCGGAACGCCTTCCCTTCTCGCTCCGGTTGCGCTATCTCGCCCGGGAAGCATGGCGGGCGGTCACCGGATGAGCAGCCTCCCCTCCGCTCCACGCCACTCCTCGATCGTCCCTTCCGGTCGCGGACTCCTCCTGGCGACAGCCCCTCCGCCCCCCAACAGCCCCTTCGGGGGCGACAAAGAAAAAGGGGACCGCTTTTCCGGTCCCCTTGCGAGAGCGGGATACGGGATTCGAACCCGCGACATTCAGCTTGGGAAGCTGACACTCTACCAACTGAGCTAATCCCGCACTCCCTGGACACTTCGGATCTCCAGGATCCCCGTGCCCTCTGGGATTCAATTTACTGTGCTCCGGGGAAAAAGTCAAGGACTTTTTTCGGGGGGTTGGGGGGATCCCATCGGTTCGCACGGATCCTTGACAAAAGGGATCTTTCGGGGTATCTGTCAGTATCCGGAATCTGCCCGCCCCGCACGGCAGGTTCCTCCCTTCCTTGCGATTTCCACCGACAAGCTCACCGGCCGGTGATTCCGGGCAGGAGAGGGAGGATCTCCCCCAACACGCGTGCATCGGGTCGTTCATTCGAGCGTTCGCTCGCCATCACGCTGTTCGAGAAGGGCTCCTTTCGGAGGGGCCGTGAAAGGAAGGGGGGGCGCCGTTCGGCTCGAAAGGGGACGACGATGGGAAAAACGATGCGCAATTTGCTGCTCCTCTCTGCCCTGATCGTGACGGTCGGCTGCCACCGCGGCGGCAGCGTTTCCGAACCAGGAAGGGCGCACGTGGGGCGGGTGAGCATCGTCTGTGACCCTTCCGACGCGATCGTGTACGTCGATGGAGAGATCGTGGGAGAGGCCGCGGAGTTCGACGGGACGGCGGGCTTCCTTGAACTTTCTCCGGGAAGGTATACCATTGAGGTGAAGAAGGAGGGGCATGTTCCCTTTCACCGGGAGGTCACGGTCGGGGAGGAACCGATCGTGCTCACCTTCGCGTTGCCGGCGGAGTGAAGAACCGGTCCCGCGCGGCAGGGAGTCCGCATATGCAGGACATTCTGGAGATTCTCAAGAAACCGGGGATGAAGTTCTTCTTCTTCGTCCTGTCGCTGGGGCTCCTGGCCGTCTTCATCTACATGACGCGCAACATCTTGACGGCGCTGTTGATCGCCTTCTTCATCGCCTACATCTTCGACCCGGTCGTCGATGCCTTCGAACGGCGTCGGATTCCCCGTTCCGTTGCGATTCTCCTCGTGGTGGTCGGGCTGGGGCTCATGGGGATTTTCGTGCTCTTGATCCTCTTTCCGCTCGTATCCCTCGAGATCGACCTCCTTCTCGAGAAGATTCCACGGTATGTGGAGGTGCTCAAGACGCACCTGGTTCCGATCATCGACCGGGTGACGGACATCGATTTCAATACGCTCTATGCGGAGTATCTCTCGGGGGTCGATCTGGCGGCGATGCTCCAGGATCTTTCGGGCAAGATCCTCTCCCCGGTGGCCTGGTCGATCAAATCGACCTTCACGGGCGTGGTGAACGTGATCCTCTACGTGCTCAACCTCGTGATCATTCCGGTGATCGCCTTCTACCTCCTCAAGGACATCGATCGGTTGAAGGCGCGGATCGTGGATCTCGTGCCCCTTTCCTACCGGGAACCGTTCGTGGCGGCCTTTCTCGAGATCGACGAGGTGCTCTCCAGTTTTCTGCGGGGGCAGCTCTTCGTCTGCTTCCTCTTGGCTGCGATCTACACGGTGGGGCTTTTGATGATCGATGTGCCGCTGGCGATCGTGATCGGCTTCGTGGCCGGTTTCGCGAACATCGTGCCCTATCTCGGTGTGGCGGTGGGGGTCACTTTCGCCCTCCTCCTCACGCTGCTCGAGCACCCCGATGTCGTCCATCTGCTCGGGGTGATCGGGGTCTTTACGGTGGCGCAGACGATGGAGGGGATGGTGATCACCCCGCGGATCGTGGGGGATCGGGTGGGCCTTCATCCCGTCGTCGTGGTGGTGGCCCTCATGATCTGGGGGCAGTTCTTCGGCTTCCTCGGGATGCTCGTGGCGGTTCCGGCCACGGCGGTCCTCAACGTCTTCCTCAAACGCGCGGTGGCGCGTTACGAGGCTTCCGGATTCGTTCGCGGAGATTCCTACGAGAAAGGTGTGGCAGGATGAACATCTGTGTGGTTGGGACGGGATACGTCGGCCTCGTGGCGGCGACCTGTTTCGCGGAGAGTGGCAACGACGTGGTGGGCGTCGATATCGATGTGGAGAAGGTGACACGGTTGCAGCGGGGAGAGGTGCCGATCTACGAGCCGGGTCTCGAAGAACTCCTCCAGCGCAATCTCGCAGAGAAACGCCTCTCCTTCACCACGAACCTGGCCGAGGGCGTTGCAAGGTCGGAGATCATCTATATCGCGGTCGGCACGCCCCCCAGCCCCGACGGCGAGGCCGACATGCGCTACGTCTACGGCGCCGCCGAGGAGATCGCCGATGCGATGGATGGCTACCGGATCATCGTCACGAAATCGACCGTACCGGTGGGGACCGCCGAGGAGATCCGAAGGATCGTCGCAAGCCGGACCGATCATCCCTTCGACGTCGCCTCGAACCCGGAGTTCATGAAGGAGGGCGCGGCGCTCGACGACTTCCTCAAGCCCGATCGGGTCGTGATTGGGACCGACTCCCCCAGGGTCGCCGCGATCCTCACGGAACTCTACGAGCCCTTCGTGCGTACGGGCAATCCGATCCTCGTGATGGACATCCGTTCCGCGGAGATGACGAAATACGCGGCCAACGCGATGCTCGCGCTGCGGATCTCCTTCATCAACGAGGTGGCCAATCTCTGCGAGCGGATCGGGGCCAACGTCGATGAGGTGCGGCGGGGAATCGCCACGGACAGCCGGATCGGCCCGGCCTTCCTCTTCCCCGGGCCCGGGTACGGCGGCTCCTGTTTCCCCAAGGATGTCAAGGCGCTCGGCAGGGTCGCCCAGGCCCACGATTACTCCTTCCGTCTCCTCGAAGCGACCGACCGGGTCAACGAGGCGCAGAAACAGGTTCTCTTCGAGAAGACGGTACGTCACTTCGGGAAGGATTTGAGCCAAAAGACCTTCGGGATCTGGGGGCTGGCCTTCAAGCCGCGCACCGACGACATGCGGGAGGCCCCGGCGATTCCGTTGATCGAGAACCTCCTGGCCCATGGTGCTCGCGTGCGGGCCTACGATCCGGAGGCGATGAAGGAAGCCCGCAAGCTCTTCGGCGAGCGGATCACCTATGCGGAAAACGCCTATGAGGCGCTTCTCGATGCCGACGCACTCATCATCGTCACGGAGTGGAACGAGTTCCGGCGCCCCAACTTCCCGAAGATCCGCTCCCTCCTGCGCACCCCCGTGATCGTGGACGGCCGCAACATCTTCCCGATCCAGGAGATGCGCAAACTCGGTTTCACCTACTACAGCATCGGCCGTCCGGCGATCGTGGCGGGGAAGGAGCGTTCGGGAGGGAGGGGGTGAGGTGTTCCACGTTCATCCTGCGGGGGCGTCTCCCCGCGGGCCGAACGAAGCCCCTCGCCCCCCCGTTCGAGGGGGCGGGGAGAGGAGAAGAAAGATGCCGCGAGTCCTGATCACCGGAGGCGCCGGGTTCATCGGTTCCCATCTGTGTGAACGTTTCCTTGCCGAGGGGTTCCATGTGATCTGCATGGACAACCTCCTGACCGGCGATATCGCCAACATCGCACATATCCACGACGATCGTTTCCTCTTCATCAAGCAGGATGTGACGAACTACCTCTATATCGACGGACCGCTCGACTACATCCTCCACTTCGCCTCGCCGGCGAGCCCGATCGACTACCTCGAGTTGCCGATCCAGACGCTCAAGGTCGGCTCCCTGGGGACCCACAAGGTGCTCGGGCTGGCCAAGGCCAAGCGTGCGCGCCTCCTGCTGGCCTCCACCTCCGAGGTGTACGGGGATCCGCTCGTCCACCCGCAGAGGGAGGACTACTGGGGCAACGTCAACCCGATCGGCCCGCGTGGGGTCTATGACGAGGCGAAACGTTTCGCCGAGGCGATGACGATGGCCTACCACCGTTATCACAAGGTCGAGACGCGGATCGCCCGGATCTTCAACACCTATGGCCCGCGAATGCGGTTGAGCGACGGCCGCGTCGTCCCGACCTTCATCGCGCAGGCGCTCAAGGGGGAGTCGCTCACCGTCTTCGGCGACGGGAGCCAGACACGGAGTTTCTGCTACATCTCCGACCTCGTCGAGGGGCTCTTCAGACTCCTGATGTCGAGCGACTCCGAGCCGGTCAATCTCGGAAACCCCCACGAGATGACGATCCTCGAGTTCGCCCACAAAATCGTGGAGATCACCGGAAGCAAGAGCGACATCGTCTTCCGTGACCTGCCGGTGGACGACCCGAAGCAGCGGCGCCCCGACATCGGGCGCGCGCGGAAGATCCTCGGATGGGAACCGAAGGTCCCGATCGAGGAGGGGTTGCGAAGGACGATCGAGCATTTCCGCAAGGCACTCTGTTGAGGAAGATGTGAAGAAGATCCGGAATTTTTCGATCATCGCCCATATCGATCATGGGAAATCGACGCTGGCCGATCGCCTCCTCGAACGGACAGGGACGCTCTCCGAACGGGAAAAGCGGGAGCAGTTCCTCGATCAGATGGATCTCGAACGGGAACGCGGGATCACGATCAAGGCGCAGACCGTCCGGCTCACCTATCGGGCCCGCGATGGCGAGACGTACCTCCTCAACCTCATCGACACCCCCGGTCACGTGGACTTTTCCTACGAGGTGTCCAGGAGTCTGGCGGCCTGCGAGGGGGCGATCCTCGTCGTCGATGCCTCCCAGGGCGTCGAGGCCCAGACCGTGGCCAACGCCTACCTCGCCGCGGACCAGAACCTCGAGCTGATTCCGGTGCTCAACAAGATCGATCTGCCGGCCGCCGAACCGGAGCGGGTCGAGATGGAGATCGAGGAGGTGATCGGGATCTCCTGCGAAAACGCCGTTGCGGCCAGTGCCAAGACGGGGGAGGGGATCGATGAGGTCCTCGAGGCGATCGTACGCCACATCCCCCCGCCGACGGGAGATCCCGCCGCTCCCCTCAAAGCCCTCATCTTCGATAGCTGGTTCGACGCCTATCAGGGCACCGTCGTTTTGATCCGCGTCTTCGAGGGGACGATCCGTCCCGGGATGCGGATCGCGATGATGCAGACGGGGAAGGAATACGAGGTCGTGCGAACCGGCGTCTTTGCCCCTCATCCCCAGGACGTCTCCGAACTCTCCGCCGGGGAGGTCGGTTTCATCACCGCGGCGATCAAGTCGATCCACGACACGCGGGTGGGCGACACGGTCACCGAGGCGGCCCGCCCCACCCCGCACCCCTTTCCTGGCTTCAAGGAGGTCAAGCCGATGGTTTTTGCGGGGCTCTATCCCACGGAGGGGGACTACAACATCCTGCGCGACAGCCTCGAAAAGCTCCGGCTCAACGACTCGGCCTTCACCTTCGAACTCGAGAGTTCCCTTGCGCTCGGCTTTGGCTTCCGCTGCGGCTTCCTCGGCCTCCTCCACATGGAGATCGTGCAGGAGCGTCTGCACCGGGAATTCGGGATCGACCTCATCACGACCTCCCCCACGGTGGAGTACCGCGTCGTGAAGCAGGACGGTTCCATCCTCCTCGTGGAGAATCCGGCGAAACTCCCCCCCCCGCATCTCATCGATCACATCGAGGAACCGATCATCCTTGCCACGATTCACATCTCCGAGGCGTATGTGGGCAACGTCCTCAAGCTCTGTCTGGAGAAGCGGGGGATCCAGCGGGAGATGACCTACATCGGAAAAAACCGGATCGTACTTCGCTACGAGCTTCCCTTGAACGAGATCGTCCTCGACTTCTACGACCGCCTCAAGTCGATCTCCCGCGGTTACGCCTCCTTCGACTACGAGTTCCTCTGCTACCGCCCTTCCAACCTCGTACGCCTCGACATCCGGCTCAACGGCGATCCGATCGATGCGCTCTCCCTCATCGTCCACCGCGACAAGGCCTACGAGCGGGGACGGGATCTCGTCAAGAAGATGAAGGAACTCATCCCGCGCCAGATGTTCGAGGTCGCCATCCAGGCCGCGATCGGAAACCGCGTCATCGCGCGCGAGACCGTCAAGGCGCTGCGCAAGAACGTCACCGCCAAGTGCTACGGCGGTGACATCACCCGGAAACGGAAACTCCTCGAGAAACAGAAAGAGGGGAAGAAGCGTATGAAACAGATCGGGCAGATCGAGTTGCCCCAGGAAGCCTTCATGGCGATCCTGAAGGTCTGAGGGAGACACCCCATTCGGAGCCATAAGGAAGATCAGCGTGCCGAGATCGAAGTCATCGCAGAAGGATCCTCAGAAACCCTTTCTCCAGGTCGTGCGGGAGTACGTCGAAGCGATCGGAATCGCCATCGTGCTCGCCCTCTTCATCCGCACCTTCGTCGTCCAGGCGTTCAAGATCCCCTCGGGGTCGATGATCCCGACCCTCCTGGTGGGGGATCACATCCTCGTGAACAAGTTCATCTATGGGATTCGCATCCCCTTCACCCACATCCGGCTCTTCGACTTCCGGCACCCCGAACGGGGGGAGGTGATCGTCTTCAAGTACCCCCCCGATCCCGACAAGGACTTCATCAAGCGCGTCGTGGCCGTGCCGGGGGATACGATCGAGTTCCGGAAGAACGCCGTCTTCGTCAACGGAACGCGTGTGGAGGACTTCCAGGAGGAGAGCGTCGTCGTCAACGGCGAGCCCTACCCATTGACCTTCCTCGGGGAGTACGACTACGATCAATGGTCCGATTACGCGAAACGGTGTTCTCCGGACAAGGCCAACCGCTACGAGGAACGGATCGGGGAGCGGAAACACGAGGTGATCTACTCGAAGCTCAACCATCCCTGGTCCCTGCCACACCCCCTCCCGCGGAAGATTCCGGAAGGCTACTACTTCGTGATGGGGGACAACCGCAACAACAGCTCCGACAGCCGGGAATGGGGACTCGTGCCGATGGAGAACGTGCTCGGAAAGGCGCTCGTGATCTACTACTCCTGGGGGAAGTGCGGCAAAGGTTACCGGCAGCTTCGCCGCTTTGGCTCGGTGATCCGGTAGCTTGCCTCACCTCCTTCCCCTTCCTCGCGACTCCTCAGTCGCTCGGTGTACCGCGGGATTCCAGCCTGGGGGAGAAGGCGGAGCCTCGTTTGGGTCGGCTTTATTTCCTTCGGAGTTTCTGGTATGGTAGGGAAATCCGTTGGAGACCCCTTTCCTCTTTTTTCTTTCAAGGAGAAGAAGACGATGAAACGTAACGTTGCCCTTCTCGCCGCCCTGCTCGTCTGTACCGTGGCCTTGCCGGTCTCGGCCACCCGCGTCATTCCCCTCAGTCTCGACAAGATCACGAACTACGCCGGTCAGATCTTCATCGGCACCGTGGTCGATCGGCAGACGCATCGCGATGAGCAGGGAACGCCGGCCACCTTCTATACCTTCAAGGTCGAGAAGGGGATCCTGGGCGTGCGTTCCGGCGAGGTTCAGGTGAAATTCTTCGGGTTCGCGGAAGCGCAACCCGACGGCTCGATACTGAGCATTCCGGGAATGCCCAAATACGAGGTGGGCGACAAGGTCTATCTCTTCCTCCATCCTGCCTCGGACTCCGGATTCACGAGCCCCGTGGGCGTCTTCCAGGGGAGTTTCCCGATCTCGAAGAACGCGGAGGGCAAAGAGGTGATCGAGGGACTCTCCCCCCATGTCGCGGGGCTCCCCGGTTTGAGTAAGCTTACCGATGCGGAACGGAAAGTGCTTCAGGGTCCTTCCGTGGACCTCGAGACCTTCAGCCGGATCGTCGAGCGACTCGTACGGGAGCGTCAAGAGGCCACGACAGAGGGGAAGAGCGCCGGGCCAGACGTTTCTCACCCCCGGAAGTAACCGCGACCTTCCATCCGCACTCTCCCGCCTTCCGGCCCTCCGGAAGCACCGGCGTGTCATGCCGTTGGCCCGGAGACGCCGGGATGCCCCTCTCGAACCGGAGATCGAAACGATGCGAATTCCTCTGTGGTCATGGACGCTGGCTGCGTTTCTCCTCCTCGTCCCTTCCCTCCTCTGGGGTGGAGGCGCGCTTCTCGTGGATACGGACGGCACCCCCTTCCGCTGGTCCGTCGATGAACCGGTACGCTGGAATCCCGATCAGGGAACCCTTGGGAAACTGAGCCACGAGGAGGCGGTGGCGCTCGTGGAGAGTTCCTTCCAGGCGTGGGCGGACATCGAGACCGCTGCGCTCACCTTCGAGCAGGGCAACGAGATGCCCGTCGATGTCGGGGCGAACAATTTCAATACCTTTCTCGGGCGGTGCGATACGCGAAACCCGATCGTCTTCGACACGGACGGCTCCCTGATCGATCGGCTCTCGGGGCAGGGGGCTTCCTGCTTCCTCCTCGGTTTCGCCTCGCCGGAGTGCATCTCCACGAGCGAACCGATCATCCGGGAAGGATTTGCCGTGATCAACGGCGCTCTGCTCGACGGCAACTTCGCCAACTGCGAGAACTCTGCCGATGACATGGTCCTGACGATGATTCACGAGTTCGGGCACATGCTCGGTCTTGCCCATTCACAGGTCAACGGCAACCAGGCCTCGATGGTCCGCTTCGTGGAGGGGTTCCAAAGTTTCGGGGTTCCGCCGATCGAATCGGTGGAGATCCTCTATCCCTTCGCGCTTCCCGGTGATGTGCTCCGTTCTCCGGCTGCGGACGATCGAGCCTGGTTTTCCTGGCTCTACCCTGCGGAACCCTTCGCCGGAAAGGCCACGATCGCGGGAACGGTCTTCCAGGCGGACGGCGCCACGATGCTCCAGGGGATCAACGTCGTGGCCCGTAACGTGGAGAATCCCTTCTTCGACGCGGTGTCCGGTGTCTCCGGAGATCTCCTTCGCGAGGAGGGGGCCCCCGCCGAACTCGAGGGGAAATTCACGCTTCCCGGTCTGACGCCCGATCAGCGGTACGTGGTCAACGCCGAGGAGGTCAACGAGGCCTTTCGTGGGGGCTCCGGTATCCCTCCCCTCGATCCACCGCTCGATGTCAGCCCCCTCTCCGATTTCGCCTTCCTCGAATTCTTCAACGGGGAGAATGAAGCAGGAAGCAATCCTCCCGACGATCCCGGCCAGTTCGTCGAAATTCCTGTAACCGGTGGTGCTGTGGTCGGAAACATCGACTTTGCGCTCAACTTCGACACCGAGATCGACCCGGGAAGTTGCGACGCGCTCTCCCTCGACCCGATCGACCCTGCCACGGTGACCGATCCCGCCTCGGGTCGGGGAAACTTCTTCACCCATCACCTCTCCGAGATCACCGACGAAGGCGCGGTCTTCACCCCCGATCCGGAAGGGACGTGTCATGCCCTCCTGAAACTGGGCGGAGAAACGATCACCTTCGACAATGCGGAGGTCACCGGGATCGACGATGGGGACATCTACCGGATGTACTGCGGGGAACTCTCCACGCAGGGGAAGGTGCTCGAAGTGCTCGTCCTCAAGGACGACGCCGAAGTCGATCAACCCCTCGGGATCGGCGGTGCGATCGGACTTGGGATCTATTTCCCCAGCTACGCCGACCGCGAAACCCTCGGCGCCGTCGCATCGATCGGCGGAGAGGTGGCCTACGATTGCCTCCTCGAAGGACAAGGAAACGACGGGTTCCAGGGGGGGATCCACGAGATGATCTTCCCGATCCGCGATCTTCCCGCCATCCCTTCCGATCAGGTCGGTGAGAATGAAATCCGGGGGAACTTCGAGACCGTTGGCTCGAACATCTCCTCCACCTTCACGAACTTCGGGAACGCCAACGCCTTCGGAAACTTCGGCAATACCGAGATCGACCTCAACAACTCGCCCGACGCCTCCATCAGCGGGCTCTCCTTCCCCGGCGGAGGCGGTATCACCCTCCTCGTCGCAAACTTCACGCAGGCCGGGCAACGAAAACCCCTCATCGAGATCGTCCTCATCGATAAGGAGGAGGTTGCGCCCGGCGCGACCCTCACGCTGGGAGAAACCGCGATCCTTCTGGGATGGAACCGTGCCATCGACTTCTTCAACGGCCAGGAAGCCGATTTCGCCGGATGCCACGGGAGCCTCACCTTCTACCCGGAGACCCAGGGACCCGGCTTCAACGAACGCTTCCTCGGCGAGTTCCAGAGCACCCTCTCCAGTGTCCCCGAATGCCTCGGAGAAACTCCGCAATGCACGAACGACGACGAATGTTCCGATGGGCAGATCTGCGAGGGAGAGACCTGCGTGGAGGGATGCCGTGTCGATGAAGACTGCGCCGAAGGCGAAGTCTGCGAAGCCAACGCCTGTGTCCCCTCTACCGGTGGTACCGATCAGGGCACCGATCAGGGCACCGATCAGGGCACCGATCAGGGCACCGATCAG
>CAZTSL010000021.1:22491-43228 GCA_964616915.1 uncultured bacterium | reverse complement strand
GGGAGATGCGCCATCTCCACCTCTCCGGCGTAGGGATCCACGAGATCACCTTTGCCTTCAGCGTTCCGGTGCATGGCGAAGGGGAGGAGAAGGAGGTCGCGTGGGATCTTCCCGGGATTCCCGCCTCCTCGCTCCTTTTCCATTTCCCCGCTCCCCGGATCGAGGCATCGATTCCGCAGGCGCCTGGGGGCGTGTTCCTCGAAGCCGATGCGGAGGAGACTCGCCTCTACGCCGCGATCGGAGACCGCTCCCATGTCTCGATCCGATGGGGGGAGAAGGCTTCCGCGGCGCCGGCGGCCGCCCTCCAGATCGAGAGCGTTTCCACCTACCACCTCTCTGCGGATGGGGTCGAACTCCAGGCCCGGATCGAGGCCCGGATCGATTTCGCACCGTTGGAACAGATCGAGGTTGCCATCCCGCCATCACTGACGATGCTCTCGGTGGAGGGGACGCAGATCGAGGGATGGGAAGGAGTGGGGGGGGGGGTCTATCGGATCCGTCTCCTCCGTCCTGCTACGGGGCGGGTCATCTTCTCCGCGGCGTTCCTCGGAGAGGGGGGAAGGGGGAAGACGCGTGAGCTTCCGCTCCTCGATTTCCCGGGGGCACGCCGCTTCGAGGAACGGCTCCGGCTCACTACGGAGGCGGATCAGCACCTCGACATCGTGGAGGTAGCGGGACTCCAGCGGGCGGCACACGCGTCTGTCTCCGGCGGCCAGGCGCCCGGTCTCCTCTTTGTGCGCCACTCCGCTGCGTCGCGTCTCACCTATCGTCTCGTGGAACTCTCCCCGGAGATTCACGCCCGGAGCCGGCTCGGGTACGAGGTCACCCCTTTCCGGACGATCTTCTCGGCGGAGATCACCTTCGAGGTGAAACGCCGGGGGGTGGCTTCCCTCGAGGTGATGCTCTCCTCGGAAGCCAGGCTCCTCGATCTCTCGGCGGAAGGGGTCGTGGGGTGGCGAATCGAGCCGCAGGGGGAGGAATCCCGGCTCATTCTCTTCCTCGATGCGCCCCTTCTCGGGTCGAAGCGTGTCGTGCTCCGCGGCGAGATGAGGGCTCGGCTGCCTGGCATCCTTCGCTTTCCCGTGATCCGTCCGGTGGCCGACCTCGAGGAGGGGGGGACGATCGAAGCGACCCTGGCCCGCCACTATGCGCTGCGCGAAACGCGGCGGGAAGGACTCGAACGCCGTTCCGATCCCTCCGGACCGTTGCAGCGCTATGAGATCACGGGGGAAGCGTGGCGACTCGAATGGGAAGTGACCCGACGCAAGGGGGAAGCTCGGGCGATCGTGATCACACGGGTCACCACGGGGGAGGATGCCTTTGCCGTCGAGAGCGTCGTCCTCTTCGAGGTGACGAGTGGGGCCATCGATCATTTCCTCTTTCATGCCGCTTCCCTTCCGATCGAGAAGATCACGGTGAACGGAGAGCGGATCCGGAGCTGGCGCCCCCGAAAGGGGGAAACGAACCTCGTGGAACTCACCCTTCATGCACCGGTAGAGACGCGATATACGGTCTCCTTCTCCTATCTGCTCGAGGTTCCGGAGCGGGGGCAGGAGATGGAGGTCCCCCTCCTCCTCCCCTCGGGGATCGACCATGTCACCGGCTATCTCCTCGTCGAGAACGGGGGGTTCGGAGAGACGACGATCGTGCGAAAGGAGGGGTTCGCCTCGGAGCGGCTCGCGCTCTCCGACCTCCCCCTCCTCCCTGCCGGGGTCGATCCGCTCGACGTCGTGCGCGTCTTCAAGTTTTTCGAGCGTCCCACGATCGTGTTGGCCGTCAAGCCGCTTCGGAGTCTCGATCTGGCCAAGAGCGTGATCGACTACGTGGCGCTGGAGAGCGTGGTGACGGCGGGGGGGGTTGCCCTCACACGGGCGCGCTTCCATCTGCGTAACGAACGCGAGCAGTTTCTCGGGATCGAGCTTGCCGAGGGGGAGGAGATCTGGTCGGCGAAGGTAGCGGATCGACCGGTCAAGCCCCTTTCCGATCGGACGGAGCAGGGGAGGAAGCGGGTCCTTCTTCCCCTCGTCTTTCCGGGGGCTCCGGGGCGGACCTTCGACGTCGAGGTGATCTACCGCACGCCTCCGCCCCGCGCCTTCTCCTCCTTCGGCCGCTACCGGCTCGAGGTGCCTGCCGTGGTCAACGTTCCCCAGGTCTCGAAGGTGCTCTGGACGCTCCATCTTCCGGGGGCGTGGCACGCCTTTGCCTTTTCCGGGCCATTCCAGGCGGCCGGGGAAGTGACGCTCCACACGGAGGAACTCCTCAGCCTCGTCTCCGAACAGAAGCGTCTCCTCTACGAGACGGAATCGGCGCAGGGGGGGGATCGCCTCGAGGCGCTGCGAAACCTCGACGAACTTGCCCGGCGATTCACCGAGGTGGCGGGGAAGAGGGGGCGCTTCGAGGGCGCGGAGATTTCCGGGGGGAAGGAGGAAGTCGAGCGGGGACGCCTCGAGCAGGCCCGGCGCGACTTCTCCCGAAACCTCGTGCGCCAGCGGGAACTGACCCGGCAACTCGCGCAGCAGCGTGCCTCCCCCCTGCAAGGGGGGCCCGAAGTGATCGAGGGATGGCAACTCAATGCCCAGCTTCCGGAGGGACGCCGATTCCTTATTCCACAGAAGCAGCATTCCCCCTCGCAGCTCTACGGTCGGCGCCTTCCCTTCCCCCCGCCGGCGAAGGGCGCTGTTCGCCAGGGGATCGAGTCACAGAAAGTCGAGGGGATCGAGCCGCCGAGGGATGTGGCTTCCCCTCCGCCGACCCGGGGCGGAAAGGTCGCCGATGCGTGGAGGGAAGGAGGGGAAGGAATCACGCATGGCGGGATCCTGCCACTCGACCTTTCCCTCCCCCCGGGGGGGGGAGCTTTCCACTTCCAGAAGATCGGCGGGGGGGGGGCGATCGAGTTTCGCCATCTGCCCCGCAGCTGGCTTTCGCGGGGACGCAGTGCGCTCGATGCGATCCTCCTCGTGATCGTCTTCCTCCTCCTGGAGCGCCATGGAGTCTTTCGCCGGTATCTCCCTCGGTGGCTGGCCCGTCCCGCGGTCCATCGTCTCCTTTTCCTGGTGGGTCTTGCCGGGGCTCTTTTCCTCAGTCTCTCCGCCCTCCTCCTCTGGGGGCCGGCGTGGTACGGTCATGGGATCTGGCGTCGGGGGAAAGGGGGAAAGGGGTGACGCCTGTTCCCCCTTTCCCCCGCTCCTGGCCGGTGCGGGAGAGGTTCATCGTTCGGTGCAGGAACGCCGGGAGGATGGGGAGGAGAGGATCCGCCGGGCTTCCTCGGTATAGCTCCCCGTGGCGTCGTGGAGGATGAGGGGGGGGAGGATCTCGACGCCGGACTTCCCGTGGTAGCGAGCCTCCACGAGGATCAGGCGCGCGGGACGCTCGGGAAGGGGGTGAACGAAGCGGAGTCGTTTGGGCGCGAAGCGGTGGTGTTGCAGGCGGGCGAGGAGTTCCACCGTCCGTCCGGCGGGATATACGATACCGAGCCGGCCCCGTCCCCCAAGGAGACTTCCGGCGGCGCGGAGGAAATCGTCGAGCGTTGCACGAACCTCATGACGGGCGATCGCGCGCTCGGCCTCCCGGTTCACGAAGCCACCGGAGCGGGGGAGGTAGGGGGGGTTCATCACCACGCCGTCGAAAGTGGGGGAGGCGGCGCGGGGGAGTTCCCGGATATCGACCTCCTCGATCGTGATCCGGTCCCCGAAACCGTTGAGCGCCGCGTTGCGCCGGGCCAGCCGGCAGAGCGCGCCCTGCACCTCGTAGCCGGTGATCCGAAGCCGGGGGGCGCGCAGGGCCAGGAGGAGGGGGATGACCCCGCAGCCGGTTCCGAGATCGGCCACGCGGGAGAGGCGGTTGAGCGGGAAGAAGTGGGCGAGCAGAAGGGGATCGATCGAGAAGCGATAGCCGTGGCGATGCTGGAGGAGCTTCAGACGGCCGCACAGAAGCGTATCGAGGGTTTCGCCGGGAAGGGGAGTGGCTTCCCCTCCCTCATCCGCCGGCTCCATTCCTGGGGGCTGCATCCTCTCAGGCACCGATCCTGCGCCTCCGGGCGGCACGATTCAGGGAGCCTTCGCCGGATCGGGATCTTTGGACTGGAATCCTGCGATACATCGCAGGATCGCCTCTTCCACCTTTGCGAGGTCGAAGGGTTTGTCGATACAAAGGTTTCCGGATCGTTCCACGGCTTTGAGGGTATCGGGGGAGACGAGGTCGCCGGTCGTGAAGATGATGCGGTCGGCGAGTTTGTTGCCTTGGGCCTTGAGCCGCTGGTGGAGTTCGAGGCCGTCCATCTCCGGCATCCGGATATCGGAGATGATGAGGTCGTAGGGTTCCCGTTCGATCTTGGCCAGGGCGGTGCGGCCGGTGCGGGCCACGTCGAAGCGAAAGCCCTTGCGTTTGAGAATCGTGACGAAGAGATCGAGGATGTCCTCCTCGTCGTCCACGATGAGGATACGGTAGCGACCATGATCGTGGAGGGCAATGGGGGAGGTGGCGGGTGCAGGACCGGCGACTCGATCCTTCTCCTCCGGCAGGACCGGGAGCGTGATCTGGAAGATGGTCCCCTTCCCTCGACGGGAAGCGAAGGAGATCTCCCC
This sequence comes from uncultured bacterium, assembly GCA_964616915.1. Classification (GTDB taxonomy): domain Bacteria; phylum Myxococcota_A; class CAZTSL01; order CAZTSL01; family CAZTSL01; genus CAZTSL01. Next base: position 38,645 of record CAZTSL010000021.1, on the reverse strand, counting down.
GCCATGTTCGCGGATGATGCCATAGGAGATCGAGAGGCCGAGCCCGGTGCCGGTGGCCTGCTTCGTGGTGAAGAAGGGGTTGAAGATCCGATGTTGCAACTCTTCGGAGATCCCGGGACCGTTGTCCGCGATCTCGATGTGGAGTCGTTCCCCCTCATGCTTCGTGGTGATCCGGATCTCTCCGTCGGTGCGTCCCATCTCCGAGATCGCCTGGAGCGCATTCGTCAGGATGTTGATGAAGACCTGCTGGATCTGATGGAAGTCCGCCATCGTCTTGGGGAGGTTCGGATCGAGGTTCAAGCGGATCGCGACCTTGTGGAGGGTGAGATCGTTCTGGAGGAGTTCGACCGAGCGCTTCAGGAGGCCGTTGATTCCGACGTAGCTCTTCTCCGGTTTGTGTACCCGGGCGAAGGAGAGGAGGTTACGGATGATCCGCTGGCAGCGCTGGGCGGCTTCGTTGATCTTGAGGAGCTTCTCCTTGAGGAGATCGATGTCTTCGATCGTCTGGAGGAGCTGGGTGTAGCCGAGGATCACGGCGATCGGATTGTTGAGTTCATGGGCGACGCCGGAGACGAGGGTACCGATCGCAGAGAGTTTGTCCGCCTGGAGGAGCTTGTGCTGGGCCTCCTTGAGTTCGTCGTAGAGTTGCTTCATCCGCAGCTGGACGCGCACCCGGGCCAGGAGTTCCTCCCGCATCACCGGTTTGACGAGGTAGTCGTCCGCGCCGACGTCGAGGCCCCGGACCTTTTCAGAGATATCGGACTTGGCCGTCACCATGATGATCTGGGTGGTGGAGTGGGCCTCTTTGACTTCCCGGCAGACCTCGTAGCCATCGAGGTCGGGCATCATGATGTCGAGGAGGATGAGGGCGGGCTGATGCTCGCGGAACGCCTCCAATCCGGTCTTGCCGGAATTCGCCACGAGGATCCGATAGCCCTCGTGTTTGAGATACTGACGGAGGATCTCCCGCGAATCCTCATCGTCATCGATGATGAGGATCGTGGGGGATTCGGCACCATCATGAACGGCGGGGAGGGGATTCATGAGCGATTTCATACTGAAAATGTAGCATTCCCGATCGGGAAAGTCAATCTTCGAGGATTTTCCCATCGGGATATGGGGCCGGGGTCCATCCGGTGGAACAGGTCAAGGAATCGAGCGCTTTGACGGGGCGGGCGGGGTTGCCGCAGGCGAAGACGCCGGGGGGCAGATCGCGGGTGACGACCGCGCCGGCACCGACGAGGGTTCCCGCGCCGATCGTGACGAAGGGGGCGATCGTCACGTTGACGCCGACCTGGACGCCCCGCTCCAATCTGGGGCCCTGCATACATCGCCTCGAGAAGGCGCAGCCGGGGTGGGGGTCGTTTGCGATCGTCACACCGGGAGCGAGGAAGACGTCGTCTTCGAGGATCGTGAACTGGGCCACATAGACGTTGCAATGGATCCGCACCCGGTTGCGGATCTTGCACCCGTAATCGATCGTGGTGTTGTTCCAGATCGAGACGTCGTGTCCGAGGACGTTTTCCTCCCGGATCACGACGTGGTGTCCCGTTTCGAGGTGGTCTCCGATCCAGGATCCCTCGTAGATCGTGGTGCCGGAACGCAGGAGGGCGCCCCGGCCGATCGTGAGCCTCCGGGAAGGGATCTTGCGGGAAGCGGGGTATCCGATCCGGACATCGGCATCGATGTGTCGGGGATCTGGGGGACGGATCATCGCTCCCCTCCGCTTCGAGGGGCTGCTGCAAGCCGCTGTCGGTACCAGGCCACGGTTCTCTGAAGACCCTCTTCGAGGGAGACGCGGCACCGATAGCCCAGGAGGGTACTCGCCTGCGTGATGTCGGCGAGCGAATGTTTCACGTCTCCGGGACGGGGGGGGAGGTAGCGGGGATCGACCGAGGTGCCCACGATTTCCCGCACGATCCGGAAGAGATCGTTGACGGAGGTGGCGCGATGGCTGGCGACGTTGATGACGCGGCCGGCTGCATTCTCTGCTTCGAGGGCTGCGAGATTCGCCTCGACCACGTTGGCGACGTAGGTGAAATCGCGCGTCTGGCGCCCATCTCCGTAGATCACCGGTGCCTCTCCCTTCAGGAGCGCGCGGATGAAGTTCGGGATGACGGCGGCATAGGCGGAATTGAGGTTCTGCCGGGGGCCGAAGACGTTGAAGTATCGCAATACCACGGTTTCCAGCCCGTAGAGTCGTCCGTAGAGCTGGCAGTAGCGCTCGCCGATCCACTTCTGGAGGGCGTAGGGGCTCAAGGGGTCGGGGGGCATCGTTTCGACCTTGGGGAGGGTGGGAGTGTCCCCATAGACGGAACTCGAGGAGGCGAAGACGAGACGCCGGACCCCTGCATCCCGGGCCGCCTGGAGGAGGTTGAGCGTCCCCTCGACGTTGCAGGCGTGGGTGCGGAGGGGCTTTTCGATCGAGAGGGGAACGGAGGGGAGCGCTCCCTGGTGGAGGACGTGGCGGATTCCTTGAAGGGCACGGGCCACGGTCCTGCGGTCGCGAAGGTCCCCCTCGATCAGCTCGATCTCCGAGGCGAGATGGATGAGATTCTCCCGGCTTCCTGTGGAGAAGTCGTCGAGAACGCGGACAGGACGACCGAGGTGGACGAGGTGTTCCACGATGTGGGAGCCAATGAAGCCTGCTCCGCCGGTGACGAGGATCATGCGTCTTCTCCTCGAGATTGATTTTCGAGCCATGCCTCCTCGGGGACGGCGCCATGGATTCGGGCAGGGACGCCCACGACGATCGTTCGGGGGGGGACATCGCGGGTGACGACCGCACCGGCGGCCACGAGGGCGTCCTCCCCGATCTCGATACCCGGGAGGATCGTGGCGTTCACACCGATTCTGGCCCCCTTCCGGAGGATCGGCCCCTGGAACTCCCGGAGACGCCGCTTCGTTCTGCCGAGATGGCGATCATTGGAGAAGGCGACCATCGGGGCGATGAAGCAGCCTTCCTCGATCGTGGAGAAGGCGGTGATGTAGGCGCCCGATTCGATCTTGCAGCCTTTTCCGATCTGGCATGCCTGTTCGATCAGGACGCCGCGTCCGATGATCGTCTCTGCCCCGATGCTGACCCCCTCACGCACGGTGGCGCCGTCGGCGATCATCACCCGGTCGGCGATGCGGGCCCCCTGGTAGATGACGGCGCCGCTTCCCACGAGAATGTCGTTCCCGAGGCTCGGGGGGGGGAGGTCGGGGGGGACGACGAGCGTGCTGCGTGTGGCCTTCATCGGCTCCTTTCCGATTTCCACATGGGCATCGACCCGGCACCGGTGGCCGAGGCGTGTTCCAGGATGAAGGAGAACGAACGCTCCGATCCGGCAGGCGCTGCCGAGGCGAACGTTCTCACCGACCATGGTGAAGGGGGCGATCTCGGTTCTCTCCCCCACGATTACGGATCGGTCGATCTGCTGGAAAAGTTGATCGAAAAATCGAGGAGACACGATTCGTCCCCTGAGGAGGGTGTGGGTTACCGAAAGGGGAAGGCCGCTGGGGCTTGCCTCACGTGACCGCGGAGAAGACGAAGGGGAACTGGAGGGTGATCGCTTTCTGCGGTTTCGGAAAGCGCCATCGTTTGACTTTCCTCAGGATACAGCTCGTCACGCTGTCCGACTGGAGGGTGGTGTCCTGTTCGACGATGCGGAACTTCTTCACGCGGCCGTCGGTGCCGATCGTGAATTCGACGACGACCTTTCCGCGAAGCGTGGGATTCCGTTTCAGTTCGCGGTCGTAGCAGTATTTGATCCCGGTGGAGTTTTCAGACACGGTATCGCGAACGGCCCTGGCGTAGTCTTCGCCGAGGAGGTTTGCACTGACGGGCTTGATCGTCCCGCTGACATCGACTTTCGCGATACGTTTCTTCTCTTCGATCTCGACCCCTTGGAGGTTCGTGAGGGGTTTCTTTCCGAGACCCTCGATATCGACGGTTCTGCCGGTTTTTCCCGAGATACCGCGTGCCCGTTTCGCGGCTTCGATATCGACGTCGCGTTTTGCCATCTGGACGCCGGTGATCTTGCTGACGACTTCCTCGACATCGCGATCGGAGGCGGAGTCGAGGATATTGACGAAAGCGCCTGGGCGTTTCTTCTTTGCGGTGATGAGGCCGAGGATGCCCTTGGTGGTGACGTCCTCTTCCTTGGGGGCCTGCTGTGCGGTTTGGGTCTTCTGGGGTTGTGGGGGCTGTTCGACCGGTTTCTCCGGGGCGGGTTCTTCCTCCTCCCCTCCTTCTCCCTCTCCGGGTGCTTCGGGGATTTCGGGTTCGGGGATCTCGACCTCGGGAACGAGGGTGATCTCGCTCTCATTGAGGGGGATGTCCTGGACTTCGGCCGCGGTGGCGAACAGGTCTTCTCTTGGGGGGAGATCTTTGGTCCCGACGTAGACGAGGGTACCGATGTGCAGGATCGCGGAGAAGACGAGGAAGCCCATCCAGATCGGATCGAAGGTTGCGTGGAGGCCGCCGCGCATACGTCGCGGGAGGTGGAGGGGCTGAAGCGCGGGGGGGGGGGGAACCATCTGAAAGAGGATCGTGGTCCTGCCAAGTACGATCTTGCCCTTGACCCGTTCGGGCAACTGGACGCGATAGCTCTTGCCGACCTTCCGGGCCTTCTCTTTCAATTGCTCCAGGGAGACCTTCGTGTTGTCCGCGAGGGTGATCACCCCTGTCATCCCGTCGAGGAAGGAGAGGAGATAGCCCCGGTCGTTCTTGAGGAAGAGGGAGTGCTTGACGATCTGCCCCTGGTCGGTGATGAAGGTATTGGATGGATCCGAACCGATCGAGACCTCTCCCTTGGCGTGCAGGAAACGATCCTCGACGACGGTGTCGTCCTGCATCCATCTGATTTTCAGCACATACGCTTGAGACATCCTGCCCCCTTGACCTGCGGCGCCTGCCCACCGGCTTGCGATGGTGTCATTCTATCTGAGAATCGGCGGCATGACAACCCGAAGTTTCTTCTGCTCCATGACCTCACTCCTGGTTGAGGACTGCGAAGCGGAATTCTCCGAATTCCGCTTCGCCGGCGGTGACCATGACCCGTTTCAGGAGGGAGAACGGAATCCGGCGATCTCCATAGAGGGTGATCTTCCCTTTGAACGGCAGGTGCTTGTAGCGCTGCTCGAACGTCTTCAACTGCTCGGCACGGCGTTTGAGGACGGAGAGGAGCGGTTTGATGATGAAGCCATCCACGGCTTCCGGGGGGAGTTCGCCATTGGAAAGATCGAGAACCTTTTGTCCTTCGAAGAGGATCGCGTCCTGGGCGATGATGAGATGGACCGTGGGTTCGGGCGCCTTCTGGGCGATCGACTCGGGGAGTCTGAGGGTCTCCGAGGGGGTCACCTGGAATTCCGCTTCCTGGGAGAGACTTTTCAGGAAGAAGAGGAGCAGCACGGTAAAGATGTCGATGAGCGAGGTCAACTGCAACTGCATCGGTTTCTGGCGGTGCAGGGTTTTTCGCTGTCGATTGGAGGCACGGAACGCCATGGCGGAGTCTCCTCGAAAGGGGCGTCACAGAATCTCACCGGCGATGGCGACATTCGGGAACATCGTGATCTTCTTCCCATCGACTTCGATCACCCGACTCGTGTCCATCACCTTGACGATCGTCTCGAAGGGGATCGTGGGGTTTGCCAGGAGGATGACGCTGGAGTGGGCGGGATGGGCTTGTTTGATCGAGTAGAGGATCTGGCCGAGTTTTTCGTAGTCGTATTCTCCGTTGTCCTTGCGGGGAACGGAAGCGCCGGAGTCCTTCCCCTCTTCTTCCCCTGCGACGACCGAGGAGAGAATGCCCCCTGTACCCCCGACGGTGAACCCGTCCTCTGTGATGATGATCGTGAGTGTGAGCTTCGCCTCCGGCTCGATCACCGGGTCTTCGCTCTCCTGCGCCGCATCGGGCTTGGCCTCGGCGGGGAGATAGACATCGATGATGGAGAGCTGGATATAGCTTGCCGTCATGAGCAGAACGGGAATGATGATGAGCAGGAGGTTCATGTAGGGGACGAGGTCGAGGACGAGTTCCCCTTCCTCCGCTCGCGAGCGTTTCGTCGGTCGATAGCTCATCCCTTGGCACTCCCCGTGGACTTTCCTCGCGCCACGAGCAGGTTGATCAGTTTGACGGAGAATTCATCGATCTCATCGATGATCTTGAGCGTGCGCGTCTGGACGAAGGAGTGGACGACCATCGTGGGGATCGCCACGATGAGACCGAAGGCCGTCGTATTGAGGGCGATGGCGATCCCACCCGCCAGGGCGGCGGAACGTTGGGCCGCCGGCAGGGTCGCTACGGCGGTGAAGGCGGTCTTGAGGCCGAAGAGGGTGCCGAGCAAGCCGAGGAGGGTGGCGATGTTGGCAATCAGCGCGAGGTAGTTCGTCCGTCTGTGGAGCTTCGGGATCACTTCGAGTGCCGCTTCATCGACCGCATCCTGGATCTCCCGTTCCGACCTGCCGAAGCGGGAGAGCGCGGCTTTGGCCACGATCGCCACGCCGGCGTGGGGGGCTGCGCTGCAAAGCTGGATCGCACGCTCGATATTCTTGGCCTGCACGAGCTTCATGATCTGGCTCATGAAGACGGGCGCGTTGATGTCGTAACGGAAGAGGAGGCGGTAGATCCGTTCGATCGAAATCGCGATCGAAAAGAGGGAGCAGACCGCAATGAGGTACATGACCTTTCCGCCTTCCTGGAATTCCCGGATGAGATCCATATCCATATCGTCGATCTCCTTCGATGAAGTCGTGTTGTCACTCCGTCGAGGGGCCCCTGAAGGCTTCCCTCCCCGGAGGGGGTCGTTGGATCGTTCGCTTCGTTTCGGCTATCGGGCTCGAGCGTCGCTTCGGGCGACCTTCGTGCCCGTCAATTCCTCGTATTTCTTGTAGTATTCCTCGGCTTTTTCCGTGTCGTCGAGGTAGTGCTGGTAGAGGATGCCCAGATTCCGGTACGCGACGGCGAGGGTGGGGGTGATCGCCAGTGCCTTTTCGTATTCCATCCGGGCGCCTTCGTAGTTTCCCTTTTCGCGGAGGGCCACCCCGAGATTGAGATGGGCTTCGGCGAAACCGGGGAAGGCGATCACGGCCTCTTCGAAGTGGCGGATCGCTTCATCGACCTTCCCCTCCTCGAGGAGGAGGAGGGCCAGATTGTTGTGGGCCTCGGCGAATTCGGGATCGAGCGTGATCGCCTTGCGGAACGATTCGAGCGCCTTGGGGAGGTCCTTTCGCTCGACGGCCACGCGGCCGAGGTTGTTGTAGATCCGGGCATCCTGATCCGAGACGTACTGGATCGTATTTTCGAGAATCGCATCCGCAAGACCGTAGGCCCCCTGCTCGAAATAGACGAGGGCGAGGTTGTCGTGGGCGGCGACGTTCTTTGGATCCGTCCGGATGAGATTCCGGAACGTTTCGATCGCCTTCTCGAACGCTTTCTCTTTCCGGTAGACGATCCCCCGGTTGAGCTGGAGGTCGGCATCGTTGGGCGTGCGGGAGAGAAGTCGGTCGTAGATTTCGGCGGCCCGATCGAATTTCCCCTGGATGACATAGATTCCTGCGAGGTTGACGAGGGCCTCCCTGGCGTCCGGATCCTTTTCGAGCACACGCCGATACGCCGCGATCGCACGCTCGTAGTTCCCGAGCCGGGCGTAGAGGACCCCCGCATTGAAATGGTTGGTGGTGTCGTCGGGTTTCTGGGCCGCCTGAAGTTCGTAGCGGGAGATCATTCCGAGGAGTTCTTCCTCCCGCGCTTTGGAGGGGCCCGCGTAGTCGATCAGGGCAAAGGACTCCCGCGCCGTCAGGGGTGTCTCGGGAGCTTTCGCCGCATCCTCCTTTGCCGCAGCCTCCTTTGCCGCAGCCTCCTTTGCCGCAGCCTCCTTTGCCGGGAGTTTGGCTGTGGTCACGGGGGCAGGCCCGGTGGTGGCCCCCCCTCGAGCCGCTCCCTCTTTCCGCTTCGTTTCCGACGGTGTGCTCGTCTCTTTCTCTTTGCCATCGGGACGTTCGGCAACCGGCTGAACGGGAGTCGAGGCACAGCCGACCAGGAGAAGAAGGAGGATGGGGCACCAGGTTCGTCGCTTCATGGAATTCTTCGTCCCCTACGGTTTCATCTTCATCATCGGAAAGAGGAAGAGGTGATCACTCTCGAGGAAGAGCGTCTCTTCATCCTTGGCCATCGTATAGTCGGGTTCATAGTCGCGGACTTTCTGAAGAGCTTTCTCGATCCATGGGGTATGGAGTCTCTTTTTTTCGGCGAGTTCCACGACCTTGCGGAAGTTCGCCTCTGCCTTTTCCTCCAGGGGGGTGATCTGTTCCTCGAGGGCCATTTCGTAGGCTTCTTCTTCTTCGGGGGTCAACCCCTTGGGCCGGGGGGCGTCGTAGAGTTCGTTCACGAAGTCTTCGTAGGCCAGTCCGATCATGTAGAAGCTGGCGGCGACCCATTCGATGGCGCCGTAGTCGATCACCCGGTTGTATTCCTTCAGGACCTGGGCCAGGAGTTTCGACTTCTTTTCCAGCTGGGCGGCCTGCTGCCGTTGGGGCACCTTGAAGGTGATCCGATCGTATTGATCATAGAGTTTTCGATTCAAAATGAAAAGGGCTTCGGCGGCGAAGGAGACGTCGGGGGTCGGCGTGGTGGGGGTTCCATAGAGCTTGACGCACCGGCGATACTTCTCTTCCGCCCGCTTTCGCTCCCCCCTTCGTTCGAGGAGTTTGGCCATCCGGAAGGTCGCTTCGATCGTCCGCGGACCGTTTGGTTGCCGGGTGAGGAGGCGCTCATAGGCGCGGATGGCCTTCTTGTCGTTGCCCAGCTTTTCGTGGAGCCGGCCGATCGAGAAGAGGAGCGTGGGGGTGAGGCTGTCGCTGGGGTAGCGGGTGACGTAGGCCTCATAGTGTTCGATCGCACGGTTGTCGTTGCCCAGCTTTTCCCGGTACACCCCGGCGTTGAGGAGCGCCTTCTGGAAGTCTGGAGACGTCCGGTACATCTGGACGAATCTTTCGTATTGCCGGGTCGCCCGTTCGATTTCGTTCATCCGCTCGTAGTTGTTCGCGGCAAGGAGGAGGGCATCGGGTGCGAAGGGGACGGAGGGGTGCTCCTCCACCAGGCGCAGGAAGAGCTGGCTGGAGGTGATGAGATCACCGGCCTGGAGATAGAACTGGCCGGCGTTGAAGAGCGCCTGGGGAACGAAGTCGGAATCGGGGTACTGCTGGACGAAGGCCTGGTAGGCTTCTCCCGCCTCCAAGGGGGAGAGCTTCGATTCCTCCTGTTTGATCCGCTTGAATGCCGCCTCATGCCCGACTTTTTCGAGCGTATCGAGGAATTTCTCGTCGATCGCCGATCCTCCCTCTCGGGCGCGCAACGTCTTGCTGAGGAGGACCGCGGTCTGTTCCACCTGGGAGAGATCCCCCTCCTCCTGGAGGCTCAGGATGATGTAGTCGCTCGCCTCTTTCGCCAGGGGATCGTTGGGGAATTGCTTGACGAGCCTCCAGAAGGCCTTGCGCGACTCGGGATAGCGCCCCGCCTTGAAATCGACTTCCCCGATCTTGTAGAGGAACTGCGGGGTCTTCGCATCGTCGGGGAAGAGCCGGATATGGGCTTCCATGGCATCGATGAAGCGCCGGGCGTTGGGGGAGAGGGCGTTTTTGCCGTAATTTTCCCCCATCGCCTTTTCGTAGGCCTTGACCGCCGAGAAGGCCGCTTCCCGGAGATATTTGTCACTCTTGCCCGAATCGCGGATGATCTCGTATTCCTTTCCCGCCTCTTCGTAGCGGCCGGAGAAGTAGAGCGCCTCTGCGAGGTAGAAACGGATCTCGTAGCTCCGTTTCGTATCGGGGTAGTAGGTGAGATAGCGCCGGTAGTGGGTGATCGCCTCGGGAAAGTTCTTGTTGTTGTAGTGATAGGCCGCGATGTTGATCAGGGTGTCTGCCACGAGCTTTCTCGCCTTTGCCAGTGCCTCGGGATGGTTGATGTTCTCCCGGGCCCAGGCCGAGTCCACGGTGTAGAGACGGGTGATCTTCTCCTTTTCCGCCACGGCCGCCGGAATTTCGAATCGACGCTCGAAGCAGATGCTGATGCGGTTCTGGACCTCGGGGGCTGCGGGGTCGTAGGGGAAGTTCTGGAGGAAATCGCGGTAGACCGTGATCGCCTGTTCGAATTCCGCCTGGGAGAAGTAGATGTCCCCGAGGCGACGGAAGACTTCGGGGTAGTAGGGTCGATCCCCGATCTTCCGGAAGTAGGCTTTGAGTCCTTCGAGACCACCGAATTCCGTGAAGCAGATCGCGAGGTACTCGATCGATTCGGTTCGCAGGTTGTCCCCCAGGGCGTTCTTGCCGGCCTGAAGATCGGTGAAGTCGATCGCTTCCCGGAAGCGATCGATGGCGCGGGGGTATTCGTTCTTGAGGTAATGGCACCACCCGAGTTTGTAGAGGGCCTTGTCGAGGAAGGTGCTGTTCGTCGTCTCGAGGACCTTCTCGTAGGCTGCGATCGCCTTGTCGAGGTCTCCCTTGTCGAAGTAGTATTCCCCGATCCGCACGTACGCCTCGGGGACGTGGCGGCTCAAGGGATAGAGTTCGACCAGGCGTTGGAAGACGAGGTGGGCCTCTTCCTTCTTCCCCTCCTCGTAGAGGCAGTATCCCAGGCCGTAGTAGGCATCGTCGATCTGGGGGAAATCGGGGTATTCATCGATGATCCGCTTGTAGAGGCGGCGGGATCGGGTGAAGTCGTATCTCGGCTCCTCGGGGCGAACGCTGATCTCTCCCTCGTGATAGCGCTCGATCTCTTCGTTGTAGATTTCGTACTTCCGCTGGAAGGCTTCGCGGTCCTCCTCGTAGTAGAGGTTGGCGAGGGGAAAGAGGATGCCGGGGATCACCTCGTCGGGGAGGTCCGCGGAGAGGAGGCTCTCGAAGTGTGCGATCGTTTCCCGGCGGCTCTGGCGTTCCTCCTCGGTGAGTTGCTCGAGGATCTTGGCATATTTCGTTTCGATCTTTCTTGCACGGAGTCTTCGAAGTTCCCGTTTCGTTTGTTCCTCGGCCTGCTCGAGCGAGGTCAACTTGACCTCGAGGTTGGTGATCTCGATCATCAGTTCGAGCCGGGCGGCGCGGTCTTCGTCGGAATCGGTCCGGAGCTGGGAGATCTCCTCACGCAGCTCTTCGATCCGGCGTTTCACCTCGTCGATGTCGGTGCGGATCTGCTGGAGTTCCTCTTCGAGGGCTTCCTCCTTCGAAGCCTCGGTTTCCGGTTTTGCCTTCTTGGCGTTCTGGCTCCACAGGGGGAGGGGGGCACACGTCACCGCAACGATGGTCAGGGTGCAAAGGAGGAGAGAACGACTCGGTGGGATCCATCGTTTCATTGCGCACCTCCCGCAGGTCGATCGGGGGGGGTGGCCGGCGCTTCTTGCGCAGAGGAATCGTCTTCCACGCCAGGGGAGGCGTCTTGCGTGCTTTCTTTCATCTCTTCTTCGGCAGAAGCCTCGGGGGTGAGGTCTCCCGATTCGAGACGCCGGTTGAGCATTTCGAGTTCCTTGACCTGCTCTTCCTGGATCGCGCGGATCCGTTCGGAGCGCTCCCGGGTCTTGTAGAGGGCGATGTTGATCATTCCGAGGGATGCATTGACGACGAGGCGATCGATCTCTTTGGCGAGACGATCGATCGCCTCTGGGGTGAGGTGTTCGCTCTGGTTCTCGATCATCTCTTCGTAGCGGTCGATCGCCTGGGCCAGTTGTTGGAGGGGGAGTTCCTGGGCTTCGATCCTTTCGGCGATCGTGGTGACCCACTGCGCCTTGGTCTCCTGGAGTTCCTCATAGAACGCCCTGGCCTTCGTGACGATGCCCTGGAGTTTCCGTTCGGCCGTATCGAGCCGGGCCAGGAGGGCATCTTTCTGATCTGGAGGGAGAGCCATTTCGTTTACGAGGTCCTCGACGATCGAGATCCGGCGGAAGACGTCCTCGGTATCCGCTTCGAGGCCGAGCGTTCGGCGGGCCGTGGTGTCGATGACCGGGAAGTACTCCTGTTGTTCCCATTTTTCGAGCGATTCCCGGAGCTGTGCCAGCATCGTCTCGAGATCCTTCAACGCTTTCCGCTGCCGGGAGATCCGGGCCATGATCTTCTTCGTCATGGCGGTTTCGCCCTTGTCTTCGAGCCGGGGGGGCTGTTCTGGGGGGGGGGGGGAGGGAGACGCTGCCCCTTCCGCTTCCTGGCTCGAGGTTCTGAGCCGTTCGAGCTGCTTCTTGTATTCCTGGTAGCGGGTGGAGATCTCGTTGAACCACGATTCCGACTTTTCGAACTCCCGTTCGCTCACATAGAGGTTGGCGATGAGCAACTCCGCATTGGGGATCGTTTTGTTCGTCGGATCCACCGATTTGAGCTTTTCATAGAGGGAGACGATCGTGCGGGTGATCGTATCGATCTGGTTTTCGAGGCCGTGATGGCGTTCCTCGAGGCGTTTCATCTCCTGCTCATATGCTTCCTGGTCTTTCGGATCGGGTCGTGCGTCCTCTCCCGCTCGTGCCAGGAGGCTCTGGTAGGTCTCTTCGATCTCCTGGCGCTTGATCCTTTCGAGTTGCAGTTGTTTGAGGAGCGTCTTGGCCTGGTCGTAGTAGACGTTCATCAACTCGAAGAGCGTCGTGCTGTAGAAGGGGCTCTGCTCTTCGATCCGGCGGTAGGTGGAGATCGCGTTTTCGTAATCCTTGAGTTCGTAGTAGAGCCGGGCGATGTTGATCGTGATTTTCTCGAGGAGAGAGGCGTTCTTTCGATCCTTCTCTCCCCTCTGGTCGAGGACCGATCGGGCTTCCTTGAAGGTTTTGATCGCTTCGGCGTATTGTCCCTCCTGGGTGAGGATCACGGCCTGGAAATAGCGGGCATAGCCGTAATCGGGGGCGTCCTTGGGCACGCTCTCGAAGAAGCGCCAGGCGCGTTCGATCTTCCCCTCGAAGAAGTAGCGCTTCCCGACGAGATAGCCGTAGTCCGCGATCTGTGCCGGTGTGGGGCCGCTGGCGAGAAACTCCTGGTAACGGGCATCGAACGTCTTCCAGTCGCTCCGAACGAGCGCGATCTCCATGAGGCGGCGCAGAACCTGAAGGTAGAAGGGGGAAGCGGGACCCTCTTGGGAGACACGCAGGTAGTAGCGCTCGGCTTCGTCGAAGCGGTGGGTCAGAAAGAGCGATTCGGCCAGGTAGAAGAGGGCCTCCCGGTACTCCGCGAACTGTTGGAAGAAGGGTTCCTCTTCCACGAGGGAATAGAAGAACTCGCGGGCGGCTTCGTAGTCCTTCTCCTCGAGGAGCAGCGTTTTCCCTTCCAGGAAGCGTTTGTAGAGGAGATCCTTCTCCCGTTTCCGAAGGCTGCTCTGATACCCTTCCCGGAGGGTGAGATAACGCGCCTCGATCCGGGCAACGTCCTCCTCGATCCCCCCTACCGTCGCCTCGATCTCTCCGATCGCCCGCACCGACCGTGCCGGAGCGGGCGCCGGGAAGAGGAAGAGGACCCCTACCGTCATCCACCGCAAGCCGCGCCGGATTCTCCAGAGGCGTCTGAAAAGAACTCGATCGTTCATTCGCTTCAACGGTGCCTATTCCTCCACGAATCGGATTTTCAACTTCTTCTGATAGTTCGCCACAGCGCTGACTTCTTCTTCACAGATCGTATTGAGGTAGAGGGCCTCCCCTTCCTGGACTTCGAAGGGGTACTTCCCGATCACTTTGAGTGCCGGCCGTTGCCGGCCGAGGAACCAGGAGGGTTTCGATTCGAAGATCATCTCCACGAACAAGACGTGTCTACCCGGCAGGATGCTCCCTTCGTAGATGGCGTGGGGCTGGGTGTTTTTCTTTAGTCCTTCGGGGTAGATCTCCTGGTAGATCTCGAAATCGTCGAGTTTGAAGCGGACATGGCTCAAACGATATTGTCCTGTATCCACGTTATACTGGCGAAAGATCTTGATCGAAGCAGATAATTTTTCTTGATCCGAGATTTCGAACTGCCACCGGCGGACCCTGGAACGGATCTTCGATAGGGTTTCCTCCATATCGTCGAGACCCCGATCGATCTCGGCGAGGCTGGAGGGGGCTTGGGAGGAGGCTTCCCCTGCCGGTTCCTCCCCGGCGAGGGCCTCGGAGGAGGCCCTCCCTGCCCCGAAGCGAGGCCACGGGAGGAAGAGAACGAGGAAGAGGACGACGGGTAGGACGAACCGGCGAATTCCCGGGCGCTTTCCGTCTTCAACGCCGATCGACATGATCAAAACCTCCTCTGGAGCGGATTTTGGGGGCCGGATGCGTTGCCCTCGTTCTCGTCGGTGATCGACGGCATCGATCCTTGTCTGGTGAGGGCGTTTCTTCCTCTCTTCCTCCATCGGGCGGAGCGGACGATCGTCTCGGAAGACGCTTTGCAGACGGTAGCCTGGAGAGTGCGCCTCTGCTCCGAGGCTACCGCCCCGATCCGCGGTGCCCCGGCACAAAGGTGAAGGACGGGGGGGAGATCCATCATCAGGGGGGATACGGGCTTCCTCCTCTTCCCGGAAGAGGGGGCGAGACGAAACCGTCCCTTCCCGTCGAGATCTCGGTGGCAGAAACGGCTGTGGCGATACACGTTCAGACGCCTGTAGTTGGAGCAGGGATCGGGATGAAGGTTGCTCCTCTCCGACCGCGGATTGCTCCTGAATCCAAGTCCCGATACCCTCCCTCGAAGTCTAAATCGATAACACCGATGTATGGAAATGTCAAGCGAAATCTCCGACCTGGGTGCACGTCACCAAAGTGGGACGTTGGGAGTTGGGGCCGGTCTTACCTTGAACATCTCCGAGGGATCTGGTAGAGTGGAATCTGGAACGGATGCATGGCGTCTTCTCCCTCGGGAAGAGCGCGGGGCACCCACCTCCAGCGCGATCATCGCTCCGGGGGGAACGCATCCCACGAGGCATCGGAGCACTGCGCCACCCACGGGGCGCGGAGACCGACGCTGGAGCCGGACACCGGATCGGGGGAAAGGATCACGAGACCACGGAGAGGGAAGGCTGTCTTGGAAAGGGAAAACCACGAAGATTTTCCGGCGGCGCTGCTCGATCGGGAGGAAGAAGCACTCCATGCTTCGGGAGAAACGGCACCGGTCACCCGCAATTCATGGCCATCGATCTTCCTGCGGCTCCTCCTCCTCCCCACCGGCTTCGTCCTCATCCTCTTCTTCGTCTTCTACTTCTTCGGGGGGATGGAACTCGGTCCGAAGTCGCCCGAGGCGTACGTGCAGTCCTTGAAATTCGGGGGGCAAGAGGAGCGCCTTCAGGCAGCCTACGAGCTTCATCTCCTCGCCGAAGAGCGGCCGGAACGCCTTCCGGCCACCGAGGCGTTCGTGGCGGAACTCCTCCCGGTCGTCGCAGGCGCTTGCCCGGGGGAGAAACTCGTCTGCCACCATCTCGTCTTGACCCTCGGGCGAATCGGGAATGCAAAGGCGATCCCCACGCTCCTGCCCTTCCTCTCCGCCCCTGACGCAACACTGCGCAGTCATGTCGTGTGGGCGCTGGGGGCGATCGGTCACCCCTCCGTCGTAGAGCCGATCCTCACACAGCTTGCGCACGAAGAGGACGAGAACGTCCGGATCGTCGGGATCTATGCCCTCGGGCTCCTCGAAGACGACCGGGTTCTTCCCCTCCTGCAAGAGAGCCTGCACGATCCCTCCCGGCAGATCGCATGGAACGCGGCACTCTCGCTTGCCCGCCACGGCGATCCCACGGGGATCGAGGTGATCGGACAACTCCTCCAGCGGGACTTTCTGGAGAGGATCCCCGATATGACGCCCACAGAACGTTCCGAGGCGATGATCAATGCGATCCGGGCCCTCTCCCATCTCCACCGGACCGCCGAGTTCCGGGAGACGCTCGAACGGATCATCCGCGAGGACCCCGACCTCGAGGTCCGGCAGGCCGCCATCGAAGCTCGGAAGAAGACCGTCGTCGATGCCTTGGAGGAAGGAGAGGCACCGCGTCGCAAGCTGGAGGTCCCATGAGTGAGCAGGAAAAAGATCGCCCCGTCCCTTCCTTGTCCAGGAAGGAACGAGGTGACGCCAGGGAAGTGGAGGTCACCCCTGCTCCGGAGGCAGAGGAACGGCGCACGGGCATCCCGGTGGCTTCATCAGAAGTGTCTTCTCCCGTCGTTCCCCCGCCTTCCGGGTCGGACCCGGAGGTTGCAGAGGAGGA
>CAZTSL010000021.1:0-22391 GCA_964616915.1 uncultured bacterium | reverse complement strand
CTTCTCCCGTCGTTCCCCCGCCTTCCGGGTCGGACCCGGAGGTTGCAGAGGAGGACGGGGAGGCCCCGAAACCCTCCTCCGCTTCCGAGGGGGAGGCGCCCCCCGGGCCTCCCCCCTCGCAGCCCACCCCCGAGGCGGCGGAGGCGACGGAAAGCCCGGAGACCCCAAAGGAACGCGGCGACCCCTCCCCGAAGGCGAGGGGAGCGTCACCTCCCTGGGAAGCGTACGATTTCTCCGTCCAGGTCAAACAGATGCGTCTCGACGAGTTGACCGCGCTCTTGCGCCGATACGAGGAAGTGATCCCCGAAGCGCCCCGCAATGAGATCGAGCGGGAAATCGCCCGTCGTATCGTGGCGGAGGGAGAGAGCGCCGGGGAAGAGGAACGGGCGAAACTCGAGCGGCAGCGTGGACCCTCCCCCACCTTCCAGTTCCTCCTCCTGATCGGAGCCGCGATCCTCTTCATCCTCCTCCTCTTCTTCGTGCGGACCCTCGTGCAGCGCAGGACGGCGTATCTGCCGAGGGGAAACACCACCCAAAGCGGCACGTTTTCCCCCACCCCCCCGTCGCAGGGGAGGGGACATCGTTTCACGTTGCAGCGTGCGTCCGATCTCCCGAGGGGGGGGCGCTCGGAGCGAAGCGATACGCCGAGGAGCGCCGGAGGGGACGCATCCTCCCGCCATCTGCCCCATGACGGGGGGGGGAGATGAGTACGGAGGGATCTCGATGCGAAGATGCTGGCTCCTCCTTTCGATCCTCCTCCTTCTTGCGGCATGCGGCGGTGAAGGGGGGACCTCCCCGGCTGGGAAGTCGCAGGTCGTCTTCGAGACGGAGGACGGCGTCGAGATCGTGGGAACGCTCTACGCCACGGAAACGAACAGCCCCCTCCTCCTGCTCCTCCATCGACTCGGTGCGGATCGCCGTTCGTGGGAGGGATTCGCGCGTTCCCTCCAGGAACGAGGTGTGGCCGCCCTCGCGATCGACCTGCGGGGGCATGGGGAAAGCACCCGACAGGGGGAGACGACCATCTCCTACCATGACTTCGAGGAGGCCGATTTTTCCGCGATGATCCTCGACGTTTCCGCGGCGCTTCGTTTCCTGCGGAGCGATCCGGGGATCACGCAGCCCGACAGGGTCGGGATCGCAGGAGCCAGCATCGGGGCCAATCTGGCGCTCTCCTACGCGGCGGAGGATCCCGGCATCGAGACGGTCGTCCTCCTCTCCCCAGGCTTCGGGTACCGCGTCCCCCTCTCGAGCGACGATATGGTCCGCTATGGCCGGCGTCCCATCCTCATCATGGCATCCCGACAGGACGGGAATGCCGCGAGTGACGCGATGACGCTCGATGCACTCGCGGAGGATGAAAGACACACCCTCCTCCTCTTCGACGGTACCGATCATGGGGTGGCGATCCTCGAGCACCATCCGGAGGCCGAGGAGGCCTTCCTGACCTGGATCTCCCCCTGAACTCCGAGGCCTTCCCTCCGCGAAGGACGACATCCCTGGTGGTCTGGCCCCAGCGCGGAAACCTACGGTGACAGCCTCCCGGCGGGGGTCATCGCTCGTGGGGGGAGAGATGCTCCCGTACCCCCCGGAAGGTCTTGCGATGGATCGGACAAGGCCCCCAGCGGGCGATTGCCCGGCGATGTTCGAGGGTGCCGTAACCCTTGTTGCGCCGGAAGCCGTAGTGAGGGAAACGTTCGTCGTAGAGGATCATCATCTCGTCGCGGGTGACCTTGGCGATGACCGATGCCGCGGCGATCGAGAGACTCAGGCGATCCCCCTTGACGATGCACTGGAAGGGAGAGGGAAGACCGATCGGATCCCGCCCATCGATGAGGAGGAAGTCGGGGGGAGGGGAAAGACGCGAAACCGCCAGACGCATCGCCTTCAGCGTGGCCTGCCGGATGTCGGTGCGGTCGATCTCCTCGGCCTCCACGATCCCGACCCCGATCGCCGCCGCCTCGCCGCGGATCTGCGCTGCAGCCCGTTGCCGCGCCTTCGGGGAGAGGAGCTTGGCATCGAAGACGCCGGGAATCAGACGATCGGCACTGAGAATCACCGCCGCGGCCACGACGGGGCCGGCCAGGGGGCCCCGTCCCGCCTCATCGATGCCGGCCACCGATCGGTAACCGGCCGCATGCGCCGCTCGCTCATGGGACAGGAATGCTTCCGAGGCCGCATATGCGATTCGGCTAGGCCTGGGCATTGCTCTTCTGGAAGGTCTGCTTCTCCTTGACCCGTGCGGATTTTCCACCACGATCCCGGAGGTAGTAGAGCCGGGCTCGCCGCACGCGGCCGAGGCGTACGACCTCGATCTTCTCGATATTCGGCGAATAGAGGGGGAAGACGCGTTCCACGCCCACGGCATGGGAGACCTTACGAACGGTGAAGGTCGTGCGGTTGTGGGCGCGGTGAATCCGCAGGACGACGCCCTGGAAGACCTGGATACGGGTCTTGTCCCCTTCCTGGATCCGCGTATGGACCCGGATGGTATCCCCAGGGTGGAACTCGGGGTGGGCTTTCTGGAACGCTTGCTTGGCTTCTTCGCATCTGCTTTCGAGTTCCTTGAGCCGCCCTTCGAGTTCCGCCACTTTCGCTTTACGCGTCTCCGGCTCGATCTCCTGGTTCTGATCGACCTCGGCGAGTTCGCGGCGGACGGAAAGGAGTTCTTCCCGCAAGTCCGCGGGGATGAAGCGTTCCCGTATCAATTCCTGCTCGATGCGTTCCAGCTTGTTCATCATCGTTCCCGCTTTCCAACTCCCTCCTTCCGGCAGAAGTGGAAAGGCGGCCTCCATACGTATTGGGGTTGTCGGAAATCCCCATCCCCATCGTGCCCCTTGCAGAGACGGCGACAACGGCGATGGATGCCTTCAAGGACGCCGATACGGCGCCCGGCTCTTCCCTTCCACGACGATCCGGAGATCCGGAATATCCGCGATCCCGGAAGGTCGCGGGATCGGTTACTCTCCATTGAAGGGCGCCATTCTATCGAGGATTCGAGAACTTTGCAATACCCAAGCGAGGATTTTCTACGGTCGCAGGCCCATCGTGCCGGGTTGTCCAGGATCGACGCCCGGATGCGATTCGAGGATTCCCCATCCGGCAGACGCCCCCCCGGCGTCTTGCCCCTGGTGCCAAGGGGGGGGCATGTGGTAGAATGGCCCCGGCGCGCACGGAATGGGAACACCGACAAGGGAGGAGCAAGGAGATGGAGACGCATGCCCAGACAACGCAAGCGCGTACCCCGACCCCCGTGGAGCAGATCGATGAGATCGTCGCCCGTCTGGCGGAACATTCGGAGCGCTTCGCGAAGAGATCGATCGAGGAACGGATCGGAATGCTCAGAGGGATTCTGGCCGGCTACAGCCGGATCGCGGAACGGAGCGTCCGTGCCGCGTGCGAGGCGAAGGGAATCCCCTTCGGCGCGCCCCGGGGTGGAGAGGAGTGGCTCGCCGGCCCGATGCCGGTGATCCGCAACCTGCGCCTCCTCATCCGCTCCCTCACCGAATTCGCGAAACAGGGGCACATTCGCCTTCCCCGCGTCGCCACGCTCCCCAACGGTCGGGTCACGGTCCGGGTCTACCCCGCCGATCTCTCCGAAAAACTCCTCTTTTCGGGCTTCGAGGCGTGGGTGCGCCAGGATCCGTCGGTCACGGAGGAGAATCTCGAGGAGAAGATCGCCGGGGCCTACCGCACCCCTCCCTCTTCCGGGAAAGTCTGCCTGGTCCTCGGTGCCGGGAACGTTGCCAGCATCCCTGCGATGGATGCCCTCTACAAGATGTTCGTGGAACGAAAGAGCGTCATCCTCAAGATGAATCCGGTCAACGCCTATCTCGGTCCCTTCATCGAGGAGGCGTTCCGCGAACTCGTGGATGCAGGTTACTTCGCCGTCGTCTATGGCGGCGCGGAAGTGGGGGCCTATCTGGTCGAGCACGAGGGCGTGGATGAGATCCACATCACCGGCTCGAACCACACCCACGACCGGATCGTGTGGGGACCGCCCGGGCCGGAGCGGGAAGCCCGCATCGCGGCCAACGATCCCCTCGTGAAGAAGGAGATCACCTCCGAACTCGGCAACGTGAGCCCGATCGTCGTCGTCCCCGGCGTCTTCTCCGAGAAGGAACTCGACTTCCAGGCGGCCAACATCGCCTCGATGCTCGCCAACAACGCCGGCTTCAACTGCAACGCCGCCAAGCTCCTCGTGCTCAGCCGCCCGTGGCCCCAGCGGGAGCGCTTCCTCGAACGTCTGGCGGAGAAATTCGGAGAAATCCCCCCCCGCAAGGCCTACTACCCCGGCGCCGCACAGCGGCACCGCCGTTTCCTCGAGGCGCACGCCCATGTGGCGACCTTTGGTGAAGCGAGGGAGGGGGAACTCCCCTGGGCGCTCATCCGGGATATCGACCCCGAGGCGCGAAACGATCTCTGCTTCCGGGAGGAGGCGTTCTGTTCGATCCTCGGTGAGACCTCCCTCCCCGAGAAGGACCCCCTCGTCTTTCTCGACCGTGCCGTCACCTTCTGTAACGAAGCGGTCTGGGGGACGCTCAACATCACCCTGATCGTTCCCTCCGGTTTCGAACGCAACGAGCGGGAAGCGATGCTTGCCGCGATCGACCGGTTGCGCTATGGAACGGTGGCGATCAACCACTGGGCGGGTCTCGTCTATGGGATGGTCTCCCCCCCCTGGGGCGCGTTTCCTGGAAGTCCGCTCACCGACATCCAGAGCGGCCGCGGTTGGGTCCACAACACCTTCCTCTTCGACGCTCCGCAGAAGGTCGTGCTGCGTGGCCCCCTGACCGTCTCCCCCCGTCCCGCCTGGTTCTATGACCACCGGAGCGTCCACGAGCTGGGGCGAAGATTGACGCGTTTCGAGGAGACGGGCTCCCTCGTCGCCCTTCCCGGACTCGTTCTCACCGCCTTGAAAGGATAGCGCAATGGTGGTAGAATCATCTCTGTCTGTCGATCCAGCCCCTTTACCATGGGAGATCTCGAACCGATGAATCATGCCGTCGAACCGATCGAACTGGCTCGTGATTGCGAGGCGATCGCGATCCCGGGAGGCGAGACCGTCACCCTGCCCAAGGGAACGGCCGCCTTCCTCACGCAATCGCTCGGTGGGTCTTTCACGCTCCAAATCCCTTCGATGAACGGCCTCTTCCGCGTTTCGGGGAAAGACGCCGACGCCCTGGGGAAAACCGTGGAGACGACCGGAACGGAGGATCTGGGCGAGTGCCTGGAGGAGAAGGTCTGGGCCTGCCTCAAGACGTGCTACGACCCGGAGATCCCCGTGAACATCGTGGATCTGGGGCTCATCTACGAACTCGCCGTGGCGAAGACGGAGGGGGGCGGCCATCGGGTCGATGTCAAGATGACGCTCACCGCGCCCGGATGCGGGATGGGGGTGGCGATCGCGGCCGATGCTCGGGAGCGGATCGAAAGCCTCCCCGAGGTCGAGACCGCCAACGTGGAGATCGTCTGGGAACCCCTCTGGTCGCCCGAACGGATCACCCCGGAAGGTCGCCGGATCCTGGGGATCGAATGAGGCCACGCCCGCGAGACTTCCTCCATCCTTCCCCCGCTGACCCGAAGGGGGAACCCCGACGAAGAGGAGCAGAGCCGTGACGAATGAACTCTGCCTGGAAAGTCAGCTCCTTGCCAGGGATTTCGGCAAGGTGCTCGCCGCGCTCGATCCCGCTGTGTGGCGTCACGATGCGGAAAACTTCGTGCGCGAGAATCTCGAGGAACTCGAACGGCGCATCGAGGCCCTCCTCGCTTCGATCGACCCCCCCGACCTCGATCCTCCGCTCCGCGAACTCGTCCAACGACTCCGGCAGGTCTCCTCGACCCTCCAGGCGTCGATTCGGACCTCTGCGGAATGGGAGGAGATCCGTTCCCGCCTCGAGGAGGCCTACGCCACCCTGACCGAGGGAATCGAACGCTTCACCGCCCAGATGAAGGCGGCCCGCATTCATGTGGCCACGATGCGGCCGACGAACCATCTGCGCAAGATCTTCCATATCGCCTCGGGGCTCCTCACGCTCTTCCTGATCGAACACATCCTCACCCCGCTGACGATGATCGTGCTCCCCCTCCTTTTTTGCGCCTGGGCCTGGAGCATGGAGTATCTGCGGCGCTTCCGTCCCGGCCTCAACCGGGCGCTCATGAAAGTGTTCGGGAAGATGGCGCATCCGCACGAGTATCACCGGGTGAACTCGGCGACGTGGTATGCCACGGCGCTCCTCATCCTTGCGCTCACCTCACCGCCGGTCGTCTGTTCACTCGCGGTGGTCGTGCTCGCCTTCGGGGATACGACCGCGGCGTGGATCGGACGACGCTTCGGGCGGCACCGTTTCGCCTCGGGGCGCTCGATCGAGGGGACGCTCGCCTTCGTGGGGGCTGCGTTCCTCGTATCCCTCCTCGTGCTCGGGATCTATCACCCACACTTCTCCATGGCGGCTTCCCTCCTCCTTGCCCTTGGGGCAGCGGTCCCGGCCGCCTTCGTCGAACTCGTCAGCGAGAGCATCGATGACAACTTCATCATTCCGCTGGCCGCCGCGGCGGGCGCCAACCTCATCCTTCTCCTCCTCTAAGGACGCCTCGAAATCTCCGGAATGAATCTCATCGACACTGCGGGCCGGATCCTCCGTTTCAACCAGGTCCTGCTCATCCTTGCGAAACATGGGTTCCTCCAGCTCTCTTCACGGCTGCACATCAAGAACACCCGTTTCTACCGGTGGCTTTTCGACCAACCGGACGACTGGCGTGATCTGGGACGTCGGTTGCGCAACGTACTGGAGGAACTCGGCCCCACCTACATCAAGCTCGGCCAGATCCTCTCCACCCGCTACGACATCTTCCCTCCGGAGGTGATCGCGGAACTCGAGTCGCTCCAGGACGCAGTGGAGCCTCTCCCCTTTCGCGTCGTCCGCAGACAGATCGAACGGTCGAGCGGGCAGCGGATCGAAACACTCTTTGCATGGATCGACGAAACCCCCCTGGCAACGGCATCGATCGCGCAGGTCCATCGGGCGATGCTCCGCAGTGGGGAATCCGTGGCCGTCAAGGTCCGGAAACCAGGGATCGAGCGAAAAATCCGCTACGATCTCGAGATCATGACGACGCTCGCCGAGCTTGCGGAGCGCAACTTCGCCACCAAGGCGGTCCTGCGCCCCACGAACGTGGTCCATGCCTTCCGGGAGGCGGTGATCGAGGAGATCGATTTCGACAACGAACGCCGCAATCTCCTCGCATTCCACAAGAACTTCGAAGATTTCGACGAGGTCGTCATCCCTCGCCTCTACGAGGCCTACTGCACGAAGGACCTCCTCGTGATGGAGTACCTCGACGGCGTACGGATCACGGAGGCCGTTCGGGACGAGACGACCCGTAAGCTCGCGGCGAAACGGAGTTTCGCCGCGGTTCTCAAGATGCTCTTCGAGGATGGTCTCTACCATGCCGATCCGCACCCCTCCAACGTCTTCCTCCTCGAGGACGACCGTGTCGCCTTCCTCGACCTCGGTCTGGTCGGACGGATGGACGACACGATGCGCAAACGCTTCTTCCAGCTCGTCAGCGCGGCGTACCGCAAGGACTACGAAAGGGTCGCGGATGTCTTCCAGGCGATGAGCAAGCGGGAGCACCTCCTGCCGGGGGGAATGAATCGGGAACGGATGCTCGAGGATCTCCGACTCTACCTCGGCCG
Source organism: uncultured bacterium (assembly GCA_964616915.1). GTDB lineage: Bacteria > Myxococcota_A > CAZTSL01 > CAZTSL01 > CAZTSL01 > CAZTSL01. The sequence goes on along the minus strand of CAZTSL010000021.1, from coordinate 14,692 downwards.
GCACGCGGACCTCAAGGCGAAGGACTTCAGCGTCTTCGCCGCGCTCAAGGAGTTCCTCCAGCGCAGCCGGAAGTACAACCTCGTCATCCCGGCCGAATACACGATGATCTTCAAGACCCTCTTCACGATCGAGGAGGTCGGCACCCGTCTCGACCCCGATTTCGACCTCAACGCCGCGGTCCTCGACTTCTCCGCCCACCTCTTCGCGAAATACCCCGAATTGCTCGAAGTGTGAGCTTCTCGCCGTGGCGGCAACCCCGTCACGAGAAGAATTCGCGAACTACCGGGGATGGCTCCCTTCCCCCTTCACGCCCACGATGGCCTGGTTGACGAAGAGGGGCGCGAAGATCCGCATCGCGTCGAGGAGACGATCGAGCCGAAGGGAGAGGCCGGGCGGGACGGGAAGATGGAGGTAGGGGAGAAAGGCGACCGGCGCGAACATGAAGCGCCGGTAGCGAACCGCCGTGAAACCCGCAGTCTCCACGGTTGAAAGGAGGCGGTCGCGGTCCATCTCCACGGCGTGTTGCTCCCCCGCCAGAAGACCGAACCGTTCGGCCAGGTGATCCCAGAAAGGATCGGGCGCGGTCGCCACGAAGAGCCCCCCTTGCCGCAACACCCGCCACGCCTCCCTCACCGCCGCCCCAGGATCGTCGAGATGTTCCAGAAGGGCGAGCGCGCAGACGAGATCGAAGCGCCCGTCGGGAAGATCGAGCCGCGTCACATCCCCCTCGATCAGTTCGATCTGGGCAGGGAGGGAGGGGGCCGCCGCAATGAGTTCCCTCGAGAACTCCACCCCCGTGAACCGGGCACCGGGCAGCAGGCGGGCGAGTTCGAGCAGGGTGCGCCCCTCCGCAGCCCCGAGATCGAGAACCCGTAGACCGGCAAACGAGGTGAAGTGTCCCCTTGCCGCATGCGCAACGACCCGGGCACGGACCTGCAAACGGAAGCGGTGAACGGGGTCTTCCCGCCGCGCGACGGCATACCCTTCGTCGAGGACGCCCAGCGGGGAAGGAGGGGGAGGATCACGCCGGGAGGGAAATTCCGGCGCTTCCCCCTCCGATGGGCGCCCTTTCTCCGATGGCGGATCGGCGGTGTTCATGCCGAGTCGTCTTTTGCGTCTTGTTCCGCTGTCTCTGGTTTGAGCGGTTCCTTTCGGGGAACGAGCCGGACTTCCATCCTTCGGCCTTCCATCTTCGGGGTTCCCTCGATCTCTGCCACGTCATCGAGCGCCTGGCAGACCGTCATGAGCTTCTCTCGGCCAAGGTGTTGATACGCCATCTCCCGCCCGCGGAACCGGAGGGAAAACTTCACCCGGTCCCCATGGAGGAGGAACTCCCGGGCCCTCTCGATCTGACGTTCGAGATCATGGACATCGGTCTTGTAGCCGATGCGTAGTTCCTTGACCGTGGTCGTGCTCTGCTTCTTCTTGGCCTGAACTTCCTTCTTGTGCTGCTGGTACTTGAACTTGCTGTAGTCGAGCAGACGACAGACGGGGGGCTTGGCCGTGGGGGCGACCTCGACGAGATCGAGGCCCGCGTCCTCGGCGATCCTGAGCGCCTCTTCCACGGGGAGAATCCCGAACTGATGACCATCTTCGCCGATCAGGCGAACCCTTGGCGCACGAATGAGCCGATTGACACGATACGGCTCCGCCGCCGGCGTGAAACGTCTCGGTGCTCTTCTTCGATGAAAACCCAAACGACCTCCTACGAATGTGGGTGAGCCGGAAACGGTTCGAATCCCCCCTCACCCCCTTCGCCGGCCCGGGAAACGCCGGAACCAGAGGGAGCCGTGAGGGAATCGTCGGGAAAACCCAGACATCTCCGGCTTTCGTGATTCGAGATGACATCAAGGAGTGACCGGGAATGAATGGGGGGCTTCCTCCCCGGCCGGACGCTGCATCACGGACTCGATCTCCGCGATTTCCTTTGGGATCATCGAGGTCAAGACCTCGTGTCCCTGTGGGGTGACGAGGACGTCGTCCTCGATTCGAATACCGATCCCGTGGTATCGTGGATCGACCCCTTTCGATCCGGGTGCCACGTAGAGACCGGGTTCCACGGTGAGCACCATCCCCGCTTCGAACGGACGCTCACGGCCACCGCGGAAGTAGTCCCCGGCGTCGTGAACGTCCATGCCGAGCCAGTGGCTCGTTTTGTGCATGTAGAAGGGGCGGTACGCTTCCTCTTCGATCGAAGTTTCGAGGTTGCCCTCGAGCCAGCCCAGCTCGAGGAGCGCATGGGTGATCGTCTCCACGGCGCGGTGGTGGACGTCGCCCATCGTCGCCCCGGGGCGCACGGCGGCGATCGCATTCTTCTGGGCGGCAAGGACGATCTCGTAGAGCTGCCGCTGGGGCTCGGAGAAACGTCCGGAGATGGGAAAGGTACGGGTGACGTCCGCGGTGTAGTAGTGTTCGACCTCGGCGCCGGCATCGATGAGGAGGAGATCCCCCGCACGCAGGGGGGAACGGTTTTCGATGTAGTGGAGAATCACGGCGTTGGCCCCCCCGCCGACGATCGAGGGGTAGCCCGGACCGATGGCGCCACGGGAGCGGAAGGCGTGCTCGAGCAAGGCTTCCACCTCGTATTCGAACATCCCGGGCCTCACCGAGCGCATTGCGGCCAGATGCCCCGCCGCGGTCACCTCCGCGGCCCGGCGCAGGAGCGCCACTTCCTCCTCCCCCTTGCGCAGGCGCATCTCGTGGAGGATCGTGCCGGCATCGACCAGCCGCGTCGGGGGGAAGGTTCCCCGGCGTTTTTGCCGGCGCATCCGGTAGATCGTGCGCAGGAGCATCCGCTCGAAGTCGGGGTTGCAATCCCAGGAGAAGTAGAGGGTCTCCCGGTTCTCGATCAGGCCGGGGAGCCGTTTTTCGATCTCCTCGGTTTCCATCGCGGCATCCGCCCCGAGTTTCTCGATCGCTCCCTCCACCCCGAGCCGGTAGCCGGTCCACTGTTCCCGCTCCGGATCGCGCGGCCGCACGAAGAGGAGATAGGGATGCGGGGAGCCGGGGGCAAAGACGGCCAGTGCCTCCGGTTCCTCGCATCCGGTCAGGTAGTAGAAATCGCTGTCGGGACGGTAGCGATACTCCGTATCGGCGTTTCGGCGCACGGAGGGCGCCGTGGGGATGAGCGCTACCGCATCGCCGAGGGCCTCGAGAAACTTTCTTCTCCGTTTCGCAAAGAGATCCTGCATGAAGTCTCCGTCAGGGGGTGAAGAGGCGGCGTGCCGCCGAGGCGTGCGTCAGGCGCTTGCCGAAGGAGGAGAAGGCAAAGGCGTCGAAGTCGAACGCTTCCCCCCCGCCGTCGAGGGAGGTGATCCAAAGCTGCCAGGAGATCGTATTCTCCGTCAGGGGATCCGCCGGCACGGGACCTCCCGCCTCCTCCGGCGTGGGAAGCTCGGGGAGGAGGAAGTGCGTCGTCGTACCGGGAGAGACGAGATCCCAGCGGGGGAGCACCACCGTCGTGGCCTCGCCCGTATCGGGATCCTCCACATCGACCACGACCGAGAGGAGCGACCGGTTGAGATCGGGTGCCGGACTCGGCGGATCGCTCGCAGCATTCTCCACATCGGAGAAGGTGAGCCTGCGCGCCTCCACCTCCATATTTTCGACGACTTTGAAGAAATTGTCAAAGGTCACGCTCCGGGAACGGTTCGTGAACCCCCGCGAGAGGATGCCCGTGGCCGGGGAGAGCCCGCCGTCGATGTCGGTCGCCACCGCGGCGGCGCGATACACGAAATCCGCAAAGGGACCGGAGAGGGAGGGGGTCGTGGCCCGGATGTCACCCGCGTCACCCCGGTAATAGAGACCCGTGGGAACGAATCGACGGGCATCCCGGTCCGCCACCAGGCTCCAGACGAGGATGTCCGGCACCTCCGGCTTGTTCCGGACGGTAATGTCGAGCGTCTCGGTCACGACCTGTGTCAAGGGGGAGGGGATGTCGATCGCGGAGAGATCGGCCGTGACGTCGAGATCGTCGTACACCCCCACCGTGTCGTAATCCGCCAGATCGAGGAGCATGGAAAGAAAGGTCGCCGCATCGATTTCACCCCCCTGGAATGCCGTCACGAGTTCCACGACACGGTCGTAGGGGAAGATCGCCGTGAGCGCGGTAAGATTCGTTGGCCCCCGCGGCAGGAGAAGCGCATAGGGATGCTCGACCGGCAGGAGTTGCAGGCTCTGTAACGGCACCGCCACGTTCCCCGGCACATCGAGGGGATCGAACGACGTGACCGTCAACTCGGCACGAAGCGGGGAAAGGATCTCCTCAAGATCGGGGGCGATCACCGAAAGGGGAGAGAGTTGTCGTTGGACGAAGCTCATCCCGAGGTTCGTGAGGGGGTCTTCGTAGGCCGTCACGCCTCCCGTGACCCGAAAACGCTCCGGCAAGGTGAGCGGTGCCGGCTGGAGGGGAATGACGAGATCACGCGCCCGGAGCGCATTGACCGTGAAGAGGCGGAACCCCTCGGCACCGACCGTCAGGGTATAGGTCTCGGGAAGCGGGTTCCCTGCGAAGCGTACCCGCCCCGTATCGTCGGTGAAGCGGACGTTTCCCGGGTAGGGATCCCCGGGGCGGTCCCCGACCATGACGAAGGCCTCCTCGATGGCAAAGCCGTTTCGGGCATCGAGCACGCGCACGGTCACCTGGTTCCCCTCGGTGCATCCTCCGAAGCCCCCTGCTGGATCGGCGGGGGGCTGCGAAGCGATGAAAGCGGAGGGGAGTTGCACCGTCTCCCCCTCGTGCGTGACGGTCGCGGTGATCGTCACGACCTCGAAGAAGCGGATCCCGCCGAGGAAGACCCGGGTGTAGGTCCCATCCCCGACATCGACGACCGGCGTCGTGAACTCCCCCGGCTCCGTCTTCTCGATCGAGACATCGAGGCCGGGGGGGAGGCGCGCGCCCCGATCGTCCCGCGGGATCACCCGGATCGTGCTCGTGGCCACCCCGTTGACCGTGACACAGGCTTCCTCCACCTCGAGTTCCGAGCGGGTGGGACTCACCGTGAACTCGGCCAGTACCTCGATCGAGAAGGACTGCTCGAAGCGGCCGTAGTCGTTCTCGAGGCGAAGGGTGACGGGGAAATCTCCTGCTGCTTCGGGGATCCAGAAGAGCCGTCCCGTCTCCGGATCGAGCGTCATCCCCTCCGGCGCCTCGGGAAGACTCCATCGGAAGGGCGCGGAAGCCACGAAGGTCGGCTCGTAGATGTAGTGTGCGCCCACCACGGCGGCTTCGAGCGGCGTACTCGTGATCTCGGGGGGAGCGATCACCGTGAGCGTGAAGCGTTGCGTATCTCGCAGCGTCTCCCCCTCCACGACGTTGGAGACCTCGATCTCGACCTCCCAGGTGCCAGGCGTCTGGGGGCGCCAGAGGACGAGGCCGTTTTCGCTGCCGATCGTCATCCCTTCTGGTGCGGTGTTCAACCGCCAGGTGAGAGGAGGCAGACCGGTCGCTTCCGCGGGATAGCGATAGGTCTCCCCCACGGTGGCCTCGGTGACCGGTTCCGAGACGATCCGGGGCGCCCGATCGAAGACGGAGAGGGTGTAGCTCTGGATGGCCGTTTCCCCCAGGGTATCCGTTGCGGTGACGACGATGGAGTGCTCCCCGAGATCCTCTTGCGCAGGCGTCCATTCGATCACGCCCCCTTCGGGGTCGATCGTCATCTCCGCAGGAGCGGTATCGAGCGCCCATCGGATCTCTCCCTGCCCCCCCCGGCTCTGTGCCGCGTAGCGGTAGGGGGTGAGGGGGTAGGCTTCGGTCACCGGCTCGGAGACGATCTCGAGGGGTTCGACGCTCCCGCCCGTCGTCTCCGTTCCCGAGGTCCCTGAACTCCCTTCGCTTCCCGTCGTCGCATCACTCGACTGGGCCGTTGTCCCCCCCGTTGCGCTCGTGAGGGTGGTTCCTTCCGAGGGGGAGGAGGATTCGGCCGTCTGCGTCGATAATGGCGTCTCTGCTGCCGTCGTCGTGGCCGGGGGTCTCGTCTCTCCGCCACGGGGGAGGACCTCTCCCCCCCCCCCACAGGCCGTCATCCAGAGGAGAGAGAGGACCCCGAGGATTCCTGGAAGGGGGGAGCGTCCCCCGGCTCTTGCGGCTCGATTCGGATGTCGTTTCACCCCTTTTTCCCCCCTGGCGCCAAGCGTGTCATCCCAGGCGCTCCACGACCGCCCGTGCGGCCCGGAGGACCTCTTCCGGCGTAACGTCGCGGTGCATGACCGCCCGGACCCGTCTCGGATCGAGTGCCATCATGAGAATCCCTTCCCTCGAAAGATCGCTACAGAGCGTCGTGGCGTCGATCGTTGCCCCGGCATCGAGATCGAAGAAGACGATGTTCGTTTCGCTCTCGAGCACCCGGAGTGCCGGCGATGTGGCGAGGACCTGCGCAAAGGTTCGTGCCTTCTCATGGTCGAGGGCGAGATCCTCGATGTGGTGTTCGAGCGCATGAAGGCCCGCTGCCGCCAGGATCCCGGCCTGCCGCATCGCGCCGCCCAGGGCCCGGCGGTAGCGCCGGGCCTCCTCGATCCGTTCCTTCGTTGCGCAGAGGAGCGAGCCGACCGGCGCGCCGAGTCCCTTCGAGATGCAGAAGGTCACGGTATCGAAGTGACGAGCGAAATCGGCCGCCGGAATCCCGCTGGCCACGACGGCGTTGAAGAGGCGCGCGCCGTCCAGATGCATCGCCAGACCCCGTTCCCGCGCAAACTCCGATATTGCCACGATATCCTCATAGGGGAAGAGGCGTCCGGTCCCGCAGGCATTCTCGATCAAAACGAGGCGGGTCTGCGGGCAGTAGTAGACATCGGGTTGGAGCGCCGAGGCGACGTCTTCGACGGAGAAGTGGATCTCCGCGCCGATCGGAGTGAGCTGAACGCCGGAGATGAGCGCAGCGCCTCCCGACTCGAATCGGTAGGTGTGTCCTCCTGCGCCGAAGAGGACCTCCTGGCCCGGTTGCGTGTGGAGCTTGATCGCGATCTGGTTGCCCATCGTCCCCGAGGGGAGGAAGAGGGCGGCCTCCTTGCCCAGAAGCCGGGCGGCATGGGCTTCGAGCCGGGCCACGGTGGGGTCTTCGCCGAAGACGTCGTCCCCCACCTCCGCGCTCGCCATGGCTTCGCGCATCTTCGCGCAGGGGCGGGTGACCGTATCGCTGCGCAGGTCGATCGTAGCCGATGCCCTTCCTTCCGGCTTCATTGGAGCAACTGCTCGATCTTCGGATCGAGGATCGCCGCAATCCCCTTGCGGGTATCGATGAAGGCCGATTCGATCCGACCATCCGGCGTGATCACGAAGAAGGTGGGAGTAGAGATCACACGGTAGTTCTCCCAGACCTGCTCCGTGTCCTCGAGGACGGGAAAACGGAAGTTGTGCGCCCGGGCGAAGTGGACCGTCTTCCTGCGCCCTTCTTCGTCCCGGTTCTTGACGATCGACAGGAGGTTGAGCCGGTCCCGATGTTCCGCGTAGTAGGCGTTCACCTTCGGCATCGCCTTCTGGCAGTGGGGGCAGGTCACGGCCCAGAAGACGAGGAGCGTCAGCTTCTTCGGTTCGAGCTTCTCCCCCAGGCTGAAGCGTTTCTTCGAGACGAGATCCTCGAGGGAGAAGTCGAAGATCGTCTTCCCCACGAGTTCGAAGGCGGGGTAGTAGGGGGGGAGCTGGTCGATCGTCACGAAGCCCTTCCCCGCCAGGCCGTCACGGAGATAGTCGGCGATCGTGACGCTGGAATGGGGCGCGATCGGTTGGCGGAGACTGATGCCCCCCGCAAGTCGGAGGATGCCGTTGGCATCGACGATGTTGATGTTGGGCACCGTCTGCACCCTCAGCATCCGGGCCAGCTCGAAGCGTTCGTCCACGAGGACCGGCACATCGATGCCGAGTGCTTTCACCCGGGCATGGATCCGATCGAGCGTGATCCCCCCCATCCCGAGGGGAACCACGGTGAGGAGCGAGAACTTCTCCGGCGACATCGCGTGGATCGCCAGGAGTTCCATGAGCACCTCCTCGGCACGCAGCACCGGCTTTTCGTTGTCCGCGACCCAGTAGAAGAGGACGAGGGGTCTCTTGCCGAGATGCTGCACGAGGGGGAAGGGACGCAGTCGGCCTGCCTTCTCTCCGGAGACGACGAGTTCCTGGATGTTCACCGGCACCATGTGCAGCCCCGGTGAGAGGGGACGGGCCTGCCCCATCAGAAAGAGCGTCGCCGTCACCGTGAGGAGCAAGAAGGTTCGGTTCAGAATTCGCATACGTTACATCCCTGCCTGTATTTCCGGACGGTGAACCCTTCAGGTTCGTGACAATGGTGGCAAAAGGGCTGCCGGGGGAGTTTCTCGTGCTTCTCGTGCTCGAGGCCGTGAAAGGAATGGCATGAGGTGCATCGGAGCGCATCGGTCCGACCATCGACCGCGATCGCCTTGATCGTCACCTTCTGATGGAGGTCGATCGGGCTCTGCTGCGCATTCTCCAGGGTGGCCCAGTCGAAGTGATAGTCGGCGAAGAGGTCGGCGCCGGGGTGGAGATCGCTCGGAAAGGGGGTGCCTTGCGATTTCGACTTCCCCCCTTGCAGATGACAGGCGGCACATACGAGGATCTCTTCCCTGGCCGAGGCCTTCGAGAAGACGATCATTCCTCCCGCCGACTCGAAGTCACCGTGGCGGCTCGCCGGGCCGTGGCAGCGCTCACACCCGATCCCCGCCTCCTGGTAGCTCTGCGTCGCGAAGGAGAAATTCGTCGTGTGGCAGGCCGCGCAATCCCGTTCGAAGGGACGCGTCTGCCAGTCGTCGAGGTGGAGGGTGGTCCACGTCTTCGTATCGACGTCGTAGCGGCAGGGGAGGAGGTTGTGGCGTTTCTGCTCCCTGTCCGCCACGAGGTAGCGGCGTGCGTGTTTTCCGCCGAGGACGTAGCGGATCTCGTGGCCGGCGCAGAAGATGTTTGCGGCGACCGCTTCCGCTTCCCGCGGCGAGGGGGGATGGAGCGTCGTGGCATGGGCGCTGCGGCGCCAGTCCTCGAATTCCGCGTCGTGGCAGTCTCCACAGAACGCGCTTCCTTCGTAGGTCGGGTTTCCCTCCCTCTTCTCTGGGGAGAGGTCCTTGGCGTTCTCCTCTGCGCCCTTCCGGCCAGGGGTTTCCTTCGTCGTCGATGTCGTGCTTTTCTCCTTGGGAGGATCGAGAAGCACCCTTCCCCGCCCGCTCACCGCAACGGCTGGCCGCTCTACCCCGGTTGCGAAGGAAGTGGGTGGCAGGAGAAGACACCCGAGGAGTATCGTGATGGCAGGCAGGAATCGAACCTTCGGCATATTTCTCCCAATGAGATGAATCGCCACGCCACGGACCCCTTCGCCTCCCCAGCCTTGCCGGTGGAAACGCGAAGATCCCCGTCCATACTGGCGGGAAGGATATCGCAATCCCCCACCCTTGTCAAGCAGGATCGATCCATGAAATCCGCCAGGAACTTTTGCGTACTTCCCCGACCTGCGCCGGCACGGCAAGGCGTAGAAGCGACGGAAGCCATCCCCCAAAATACCACGGGGATCGGGCGAGCGATTTCGCACGAGTAAGGATGCCTCTGCGTCTTCTACGGTGAGGAGTAAAACCGACCGGCCTCATGGATAAGAGAAGAACCGCGTTCCCTGCGTAAGCATGGGGAGCGTTGCGGAAGGATACGCCAGATGCCTGGAGGATTCATGACTTTGCCGGGGCCCTCCCCTTCGACTCGGAAGGCATCGGCGGACTGCGGCGCAGGTAGGGCAAAACGATATCGATCAGGCTCTTTACGATGATCGCGATCGGAACCGCAAGAAAAACCCCGATGATTCCCCACATCGCCCCACAGATCAGCACGGAGACGATCACCCCCACGGGATGGATCCGAACCGATTCCCCGAGAAGGACCGGGGCCAGGAGGTTGCCATCGATCACCTGGATGATCGCGTAGGCGAGCATCACCTTGAGGAGCCCCATCCCCGCCCCCCACTGGAAGAAACCGAGAAAGACGATCGGAAAGGCGACGAGCATCATCCCAAGGAAGGGGATGAGCGTGGAGAGCCCCGTCAACACGCCGGCCAGCAGCGCATAGTTGAAGCCGACCCAGTAGAAGACGACCCACGTGACCCCCCCCACCAGGATCACCTCGATGAACTTCGCACGCAGCAGGTTGCCGATCTGACGGTCGATGTCACGCAGAATCTGCATGAGAAGGCCGGAAGAACGATCCTGCGGCGCCACCTTGCGCAGCCAAGCGAGGAGCCGCTCCTTGTCCTTGAGAAGGAAAAAGATGAGGATCGGCGTAAGCAACAGGTAGGTGCCCAGATTGATGACGCCGGGAATCGTCGTGGCCAGCGCCTTCGAGGTGAAACGCTCGAGCAACCCCTGGACCTCCCGCGTCATCCGCTCGATCAACGCCGTCAGGTAGGGATTCTCCGAAAAGAAGCGGGCATGCTCCTCCTGAAGACGGTCGAGCAACGCCCCCACGGAGTGGATGATCCCCGGAATCTCCCGCAAAAGCCGCGTCAACTGACCCAGCCAGGTCGGCAACACCCCGATGAAGAAGAAGAGGAGAAAACAGAGGAAGAGCCCGAAGACGACGAGAAAGGCGATCCGACGGGAAAGGTGCAGACGCCTTCCCAGGTAGCCGATCATCCCCTCCATGAAGTACGCCAGCATGAGCGCCGTCCAGAAGGGACCGAGCGCCTTGCCGAAGAGGACGATGCTCACGCAGATGAGCACCCCCACCCCGATCAGACTGAGGATCTGGGGATCACTCAGCCGCGATTTCAGCCACTGGACCGGATCACTCATCGGAAGCGAGCGGGGAAGAGCGACCGCTTCACCCTCTCCCGGCCTTGCGGGAGGGGGGCGGTGTGATGCTCGGAACCTTCTGACGATCCTCTCCCTCCTTCTTTCCCCCCTTCCGCAGCGGCGTGATCGGCGTGACGGAGAAGGAGCCCCTCCCAGCCGATGAGGGGGCAGGACCGGCCGGTGGCCTCGACCGGATGTCGAGACGTTCGAGTCCGTCGGCCACGAACTGGGAGAAGAGTTCGAGGATCATCTGTTCGTCGGCCGTGATCTCGTACTCCCGGCGGTAGTGGAAGGAGATGCTGCCCAACTCCTCGCTTCCGACCTTCAAGGGGAAGGTGACGCTGCGCATCTTCCGATCGTTCTTCCCGTGCGGAGAATCCTCCCGGGTCCACCGGAAGGTCCGGTAGGGGAGCTTGATCTCGAGACCCGATCCATCGAAGATCCCTGGAATCTCCTTCACGCTCTCCCAGAACGCCTCCTCGTTCTCCGCACGGATCAGGTTCCGGTTGAGATCCGCGATCTTGAAGATCTTCTCCCGGATCGCCTCCCGGGAGGAACGGGGATTCCTCAACCGATCGATGATCTGCTCGATCTCCCCCGCGGCCAACCACCGTACGATGAGAAAGACCACGCCGAACTCGGCCAGGAGAACCACCAACGCCCGCTTGTTCGTCGCCGCAATGAGCGCCAGCGCACCCAGGGAGAAGACGAGGCAGATCCCATAGAGCGTGAGCACCGCTTGCCGGTGCGTAAAACCCCGCTCGAGAAGACGATGGTGCAGATGAGAACGATCTGCCCGGAAGATCGGCGTTCCCTTGAGGTAGCGGCGCAGCATCGCAAAGAACGTATCCATGATCGGCAATCCCAACGAGAGGATCGGGATCAGGAATGCCACCGTGGCCGGCCCCTTGTAACTCGCCCCCTGGATCGTGATGATCGAGAGGATGAAACCGAGAAAGAGGGAACCGGAATCCCCCATGAAGATCGAGGCGGGATTGAAGTTGTACCGCAAAAATCCGAGGATCGCACCGAGCAACGTCGCACAGAAGAGACAGATCAGCACGTTGCCATGGATGAAGGCCGTCACGAAGGTCGTTGCCACCGTGATCGCAGCCACCCCAGAGGCGAGGCCGTCGAGTCCATCGATCAGGTTGACCGCGTTGATCACCCCCACGATCCACAACAGCGTGATCGGAAAGGAAAAAACTCCAAAATCAATCGTCCCACCGAAGGGATTCCCCACCGAATGGATCCGATACCCCGCCACGTACATCATGACCGCCACGACGAACTGCACGAGAAACTTCTTCTTGTGATCCGCACTGCGCAGGTCGTCGTACACCCCCAACAGCGCAATCGCGATCCCACCGAGATAGAGGCCGAGCACATGGTCGAGATCACGCAGGAAGAGATTCGAGATCTCGTTCCGATAGAAGAAGAGACCCGAGAGGGGAAGATAAAAGGCGATCACGATCGCAATCCCCCCAAGACGCGGGATCAACCGCGTATGAACCTTCCGGTGCGGCATGGGGAGATCGAAGACCTGGTACATCTCTGCAATCCGCCGGATGATGGGCGTGAGCCCGAAAGAGACGAGGAATGCCATCCCGAATGCGACCAGATAGGTCTTCACGCTTCTCTCCTGAGGATCGATTCCACTTTCGAACGAAGGAGGGCATCGAGCAATCGCTCGTAGCGGGCAGCCAAGAGATCCCGATCGAAATGCTCGATCGCGTATCGCCGCCCATTCCTTCCCCTCTCCTCGCATCCCTGCGGATCGTTACGGGCCGCTTCGATCGCCGCCACGATCGCCTCCTTCTCTCCCGGAGGAACGACGTAACCGCAATCGGCGGCTTCCACGATCGAGGCGGCCTCCCCGGCCACACCGAGGAGGATCGGCCGCGCGCATCCCATGATCTCGAAGATCTTCGAGGGGATCACCTGTTTGAACAGCTCCGTGGGGCGCAGCAACACCGCGCAGAGGTCGGAAGCCGCCACGAACGCCGGAATCCGATCCCGGGGCTGCTCCCCGGCAAAGATCACGTTCTCGAGCCCCCGCTCTTTGGCCATCTCGACCAATGCTTCTCGCCGCGCACCCTCCCCCACGAAGAGGAAGACGATCCCCGGATCGGAACGCAAGGCCTCCGCCGTCTCGATCAAAACCTCGAGACCATGCGCCATCCCATGCGTCCCGATGTAGGAAACCACGAACTTCCCCGAAAGTCCATATTCGGCCCGGATCTCGTTCTCCCTCGGCGCAGGCCGGAATCGCTCGAGATCCACGCCGTTCTTGACGATGTGGATCTTCCCCGGATCGATCCCCTGCGCAATCCAGGTCTCCCGGAACGAATCGGTGACGCCGATGAGCAGATCCGCCGAACGGTAGAGGAAACGCTCGAGGTGGCGAAGGATGCGGATCACGGGGTGCCCCTCGGGCATCGCACCCACCTCTACGATCGACTGGGGCCACAGATCGCGGATCTCCAGCACGAAGGGGACCCGTTTCAGCCGGCTGAGCAGATAGCCCGACACCGCACAGAGAAACTGCGGCGAGGTCGCGATGAGTACGTCACATCGACGGGTATCCCGGGCAAACAAACCCGTCAATACGGAAGAGATGGCAAAGGAGAGATAGGAGAGGGCCCGTTTGACCACACCCTTGTTCGGCGTCGCATAGACGTAGGCACGAACGACCGACACCCCCTGGTAGCGCTCCCGCACCAGGAGTTTCCCTCGATACGCCGGCGGAACGACACCCGTGGGATGATGGGGGAGCGCTGTGAGCACACAGACCTCCTGCCCGTTCCGTTGCCAGCGCACTGCCAGTTCCGAGACACGGGCCGCCGGCGCACCCATCTCCGGAGGAAAATATTGCGAGAGGTAGAGGATCTGCATGAACACGACGCCGGCTGCGCATCAGGAGAATCGAGGCCCTTGCCCCATTCCGGCGATGCGGATGAAGGGATGAATCGCACTTTCGTCTCGATGTCGGATCTGTGGGCAAATTATACTCTTCCCTCCTTCCCCTTGTCAAGCGATCCGGACGGTTGGCGCACGTCACCAAAGTGGGGCTCTGAGAGCCGTATCCCGACGTGCACCCGCCTTTCGGCGCCAGCTTGACGAATTCTGGCAATCCGCTACAATAGGAAGAGGAGCGGAGGGGCTCGAAAGCGCGTGAGCCCGCCCGGCAGGCCGAAAAAGCGCCGGCCCTTCGCAGAACCGGGTGGAGGCCGGGGGGAAGGGGGTTCCCTCCCCCCCGTAGCCCAGGAGGCTCCTCCGGAGACGACAACCCAACCGAAAGGGAGCGTGCCGTCGCATCCCGTCCCCCGTGACGGCCGAAAGACGATGACCTGTCCCAAATGTGGTAAGTCACAGCCTGACGACGTCTATTGCGCGCACTGCGGCATCAACGTGGAGCGATATCTGCGCAGGCATGCGGACGAGCAGCCCGCCGCCCAGGGAAGTGCCCCGCGACGCCGTCCCTTCCGCTTCCTCCTCCTCGTTCTTCTGCCGTTGATCGTAGCGATAGGAGGGATCGTCTGGTTTTTCCAGGCACGGCCGCAGGAGCGGGTCCGTAACGCCGCAGTGGAACGGGAGGCGAAGACGGAGGAGAAGAAGGCGCCAGCCCGACGGAAACCCCCGCGGGTCTCCGAACGGCGGGCCGCCATGGCCACGGCGAAAAGGGCGCGTATGGCAGAGACACCCCCTGCGCTCCCCGATGTGCCGGAGGAGAAGATGGGAGATCTTCCCCACCCGCGCACCGACAGCGTCGCGAAACGCCGTCCTCCCTTCAAACGACCGCGCCTCCGTTCCCCGAAGCTCTCCCGGATCTACGAGAAACGCCATGGGGAACGGGCTTCCCGGAAACTCGGGATCAAACCGGGTGAACCCCTCCGCATCCCCCGTCCTGCGCCCACC
>CAZTSL010000020.1:0-43403 GCA_964616915.1 uncultured bacterium | reverse complement strand
GGACCTTTCGCAGTCCCGCGGGAGGGCGAATGGGTGTCACGCCGATCATCAGACTCCGCGACGTCTCTCGTGAATACCATATCGGAAGCACGACGGTGCGGGCGCTATACCGGGTGTCCCTCGAAGTCGCCGCCGGGGAGTTCGTGGCCGTGATGGGCGCCAGCGGATCGGGGAAATCGACCCTCCTCAATATCGTCGGCACCCTCGATCGTCCGAACGGGGGCACCTACCACCTCGGAGGAGAGGCGGTCCACGAACTCAGCGACCGGCAACTCTCTTCGATTCGCTCCAGACGGATCGGCTTCGTCTTCCAGGCCTTCAACCTCCTTCCTCGCTACTCGGCACGCAAGAATACGGAACTCCCGCTCGCCTATGCCGGAGTGCGTCCCGCCGAGCGCCGCCGTCTGGCCGAGGCGGCCCTCGTACGCGTGGGACTGGGGGATCGACTCGACCACAAACCCACAGAACTCTCGGGGGGACAACAACAACGGGTCGGAATCGCCCGGGCGATCGTCAACGATCCTCTCCTGATCCTGGCCGACGAACCGACCGGCGCCCTCGATTCCCGGACCACCGAGGAGATCCTCGCCCTCTTCGTCTCGCTCCACCGCCAGGGCAAGACGATCCTCCTCGTCACCCACGAGGCCGATGTCGCCCGCCACGCTTCACGGATCATCACGATGCGGGATGGGGAGATCGTCGGAGACACCGCCAGGGGAACAGAGAGATGAAACGCACGAGGCTCCGATGGCTCCTTCTGCTCCTGCTGCTCTGCGCCGTAGCGGGAGGGGTCTTCCTCTGCCGGGGGGGGAAGCGTGACGCCTCCGGCATCGACGAGGCCCTGCGCGTCCGAGTGGCCCGCAAACCCCTCGACGTCGTGGTTCGGGAGACGGGAATCATCGAGCCGATCCGGCAGGTCCGGATCAAATCGAAGATCGCGGGACGGGTCGCCGAGGTGCTCGTGGAACCCGGAGATGTCGTGGCCGAGGGGGACGTGCTGTTGCGTCTCGATCCCCAGGAGAGCGAGCGGGAGGTCGCACGGACGCGTGCCGATCTCGCCATCGCGCAGGCGGAGTTCGAACGCCTCCTCACTCCAACGGAGGCCGAACGCCGCAGCGCCGCCACCCAGCTCGAACTCGCCCGGGAGACAGTGGCCTTCGAAGAGGGACGTCTGGAACGTCTCCGTGCGACCCCTTCCGTGGCATCCCCGGAGCAGATCGAGGCGCAACGGCAAAAGCTCCGTCAGGCACGCTTCCAACTCATCCAGGCAGAGGAGCGGCTCGATGCCCTCACCCCCCGCCCCGAAGTCGTGGCCCAGGCCAGGGCACGGGTGGAGAAGGCCCGTATCGCCCTCGAGACCGCCCAGGACCACCTGGCCGATACCGTGGTACGGGCGCCGATGCCGGGGAGCGTGATCGAACGCGGCATCGAACCGGGAGAGGTGGTGAGCGCCGGAACCTCCGCGACCTTCGAGGGGAAACCCCTCCTCGTGATCGCGGATCTGCGTCGTCTCCGGATCGTCTCCGACTTCAACCAGATCGACGTCGCCAAGATCGCCGAGGGGAACTCCGTGCGGGTCACGCTCGACGCGATCCCCGATCAGACCTATTCCGGGAAGGTGCTCCGGATCGCAAAGGCAGCCACGATCCCGCAGAACAGCGCGATTTCGGGGATGCGAACCTTCCGGGTGGAGACGTTGCTCGACGAGCTTCCCGCCGATCATCCCATCCGCCCCGGCATGACCGCCGATATCGACATCGTGGTGGAACACGTCCCGGAGGCCCTCGTCGTCCCCATCGAAGCCGTCCGCAAAGAGAAGGATGGCAAGGCGTTCGTCACGATCATCGAACCGGAGGGGGAAGGAACGAAACGACGGGAGGTGATTCTCGGAAGGGCCAACGAGATCGACCAGGAGATCGCAAGTGGTCTCGAAGAGGGCGAGGAGGTCCTCCTTACCCCCCCCCCTGCGGAACGAAAGCTCACGTTGGGGGGGGAGTAGGTCGTTGCGGCCTACCCTTCCCCTCCGAAATCGCGATCGAGATAGCGGGCCATCCGGAGCGCGAGATCGCGGCAGCGTGCCTCCTCCTCGGGAGGGAGCTGATCGGCGAGTCGCCGGAGGCGCGCAAGTCGATCCTCCGGGATCGCCACGACCCTTGCCGATCTGTCGGGACAGAGCCCGCTCTCTCCCGAACCGTTGGCGTTGTAGAGTTCGTAGAGGAGCGTCCACGGCTCCCGCCCCGGTTCCGTATCCACACGCCAATCCGGACGGATCAACGCTTCGATTCGCTCCGCAAAGGAAGGGGGGAACCGTTTCGGATGGGCACGAAGCGCGGTGGTCACGATCTTGAAGATCTGCCCCTCGAATTTCGGATAGATCATCTTCTCCCCCCGATGGTAGCCAACCGGCATCTCTTCATCCACGCAGCACTCGTAGACCGCGCCGGCCAGCGCGGAGAGGATGTACTCCGGTTCCGAGGGGAAGGCCGTGCGTCCCCCCTCCTCCTGGACGAAGAGGAGGAGCGCAGCCAGGATCGCTTCCATTTCGGGTTCGTAAACCTCGTCTTCCATCCGTGCCTCCGATCGGAGCGTGTCGATCTCCTCCCGGATCCCGAGGCGGCCAGGCCGGTCCGGCATCCCCGGGTCCACCTGGGGGGAAGGCGCCTACCCGCTTCCAGGGAAGGCTTCTCCCCGCCCACTTGAGAGTCTGACGTGGATCGTTCCGTTTGTCAACGGGGAATTCCCCTTGCATCGGCGGGGGGTTTGTGTTAGAGTGTCTTCCACGCAGGCGGATCGGTCGGACCGGTGGCGACACCGGTCCCGGGCGTGACAGGGCCCCGGCCGAAGGAGGATGCCATGGATCGTCGAAGATACCGAAGGATCGTGATCTTCCTGGGGATGCTCGCCCTCCTCCCTGGACTCCCCGCCTGTCCCGGGAACCAGATCCGCCTGAAGATCGTGCTCGACGGGATCCCGATGCGGGATCTGACGAACGAGGCGGGGCGTGCCTGCAGCCAACGCAACGATACGGTGAACCTCTCCTTCTCCGCGGTCAACGATCCCGATCCGGCGCTGGCGGACGACGAGATCTTCTTCGATCTGTCGCTCTCACTCGCCGATATCCCGGAGCTTCCGCTGGGAGAGCCGATCGACGTGGGGCGCGACCGTCGGATCGAAGCCTCCGCGGGCGTCTTCTGCTTCTGCGCGGAGCCGCGTGAGCCACTGAGCGAGGTGGAGGGGACGCTGACGATCCATTCGTTCTCGGAAGGGGAGATCGATGGGGCTGCAGATCTGGTCTTCACCGATCCCGAGGATGTGAACAGCGCGGTTCGACGTTCGGTGCGCTTCGAGGTGACGTTCGCCAACCTTCCGATCACCGAAGGCTGTTCCGAGTGATTCCCGTTTGCCCCTATAGCTCAGATGGATAGAGCACGGGATTCCTAATCCCGGGGGACAGGTTCGAGTCCTGTTAGGGGCATTTTCGTGATCCACCCGATCCTCCCCCTCCCGTTGCGAGGCGGTGTCTCCGCCCCTCGTGATCGGGCGGGCGGGGAGGCGTTCCTGACGAAGAGGAACTCGCTGGATGAGCCACCTTGCCATTCTCGACGATGACGTTCTGGCGCCGAACGAGGCACTCCCCTTCCGGGACGAGAAGTGGAACGCCGCCTACGGGTATCTCCTCAAACGGGCGGCCGAGCAGGGGATGCCCGTCATCCTCTCCAACGACTTCGCCTACGAGGCGGGGTACGTGGGGTGGGGATGGATCTGGCACGACGGCGGATTCACCGCTGTGGGGGAGACGCCGATCGTGGCGGTCTACGACAAGTTTCCCTCCACCGATCCGGCGGGCCGGGAGAAGATCCATGACATGCAGCAACGGGGGATCGCGATCTTCAATCACCCGGAGTTGACCCTCGTCGTCGATGACAAGCATCTCAACTACCACAATTTCAAGGAGTGGGTCCCGTACTCCCACTATTACCACCACGGGGTGGACGACCCGCACCGGGCCTTGATCGAGTTTTCGGAGACCGCCCGCGCGCTCGGCTTTTCCCCCGAGATGTTCGTGGCGAAACCGCAGTGGGGCTACGGTGCGATGAACGTGGCCTTCTTCACGCTGGGGGATCCCGAGGTGCTCACCTCGCTTCCCCCGGGGGAATACGTGCTGCAGCCCTTCATCGATTCGAGCGGAGGGATCCCGGAGATCGGGCTTTCCGGGATGCACGACCTTCGTGTGATCCTCGCCGATGGGGCGTTCGTGACCTCCTACATCCGGCAGCCCCCCCCCGGCCGGCTCGTGTCGAATGCCTTTCTCCCCGGCTCCCTCGTCTATCTCACGGAGGAGGATGATCTTCCTGCGCCGGCACGCGAGGCGGTGCACGCGATCGACGCGCGCTTCTCGAACTACCGTCCCCGCCTCTACTCGATCGACCTCGTTCGTGCACCGGATGGCCGCTTCTTCTGTTTCGAGATGAACAGCCGTCCGGGGACGGTCTCCGACGGCAGCCCCCACGACGAACGCGGAACCCGCGTCGTCATGGACCGCATCGTCGATTGTTTCGCCACGCTCCTCGACCGATGAAGGGGATGCCCGGCGCATGAAGGGGATGGAGATCCCGGCACCTCCGTTTCGCGATTCCTTCTACGCCCTTGGGCAGGGTGCGGCCTCACATCGTGCCGGAGCAGTCCACCTTCGTGGGCGGCCGGCGGGAACAGGAGATCTGATCGTCCCGCCCATTGGCGAGTTCGGCGCATACGTTCTGACTGGCGGTCTGGACGACGAAATCCTTCGATTTTCCCGAGACCGTCTTGCAGCGCTGCCGGCCATTGTAATCCATACAGACCTCACAGGTGATCCGGGCGGATCCGAGTGTGAGGAAAAGAGAGATCGCCACGATCATGACGAGAAACCCGATCGTGATCGGAATCGATTTGTCCATCTTTCGCTCCTTGTGGGATGATTAGCACCCATGATAGGAGAAAGGGAGCAGTCTGTCCAGAGCATCGTGGTGGACGCGCCTCCGCTCCCCGACAGGGGGACGCCGCCGTGGATCGGACGTGCGCCGTGGAGATCCCGCCACCTGCCGTAGGCCAAGGGAGAAGGGAAAGAACGAATGCGAACGATTCGACGACCCGGGATCTCGATTCGCTTCCTCACCGGCGCCGGTGCCCTGCCGGCATCGAGTGCCTGGGAGGAACTTGCCGTCCTCCTCGCGCGAGCGGAAGCCTGCCGCCAGGCCGTACCCGAAGGTAGCGATCGTTGAGCCATCTCGTTGGAAGTACCGGAACGATGATCCACCTTGCGCTCGTGGGTTGCGGGAGATGGGGACGCAACATCGCCCGAAGCCTCGAGGGGGTTCGGGGGGGGCGTCTGGCCGCCTGCTGCGATTCCGTCATCGACCGGGCCCGCGCCCTCGCGGAAGCGCGGAAGATCTCCTGGACGCCCCACTTCGAGGAGATCGTCGAAGATCCCACGATCGATGCCGTGGTGATCGCCACGCCCCCTGCCACGCATCCGTTGCAGGCCGGCGTGGCCCTCCTTTCGGGGAAACACGTCCTCGTGGAGAAGCCCTTTGCCCTCTCCACCAGGGAAGCGCGTCGCCTGCATCGGCTGGCGGCGTCGGCGGGCCGGATCGTGATGGCCGGGCATCTTTTGCGCTATCACCCTGCGATGGCGGTGCTGCACGATCTCCTGGGGGGCAGTGAAATCGGCAGGATCGTGCGGGTCGCGAGCGAACGGCATGGTCCTCCGAAGTCGGAGCATGGCATTGGGGTCTGGTGGACCCTGGCACCCCACGACCTCTCCCTCCTCCTCTCGCTCTTCCCCGCCCTTCCCGAGATCGTCGGCGGGAGCGCCCGTTGGGGAGAGATCCCGTTGGCCGGCCCCCACCACCTCCGCGCGCGCCTCCACTTTCCAGAGGGGATCGAGGCCACCGTCGATGTCAGTTGGCTTTCTCCCCACAAGCGGCGCGCCGTGCGGATCATCGGGGAGGGGGGGACGATCGAGTTCGACGATGGCGCCGACAGACTCTCCGTGGCACGGGGGGGGCGTGCGCCGTGGATCCTCGAGTTCCCTCAGGCCCGTCCCTTGCAGAGGGAACTCCAGCACTTCATCGATGCGATCGCCGAGGGGATCCCTCCCCGGAGTGACGGCAGGGAGGCGGTTCGCGTCACCCACCTCCTCGAGGGGGTGGAGCGCGCCGTGGGAGCACTGCGGCCGGAAATGCGTCAAGGGAGCCGGGAATGGGAGCGATCTGCGGAATTTTCCGGTTTCGCAGCCGGCGGCCGGTGATGGCGGAGGAACTCTCCGCCATGGCCGGTCGTCTGGCCGGCCGGCTCCCCTTCCGCGATCGGGAGAGACCGGTCGCCTTCCGCTCCGGTCCCCTTGGCCTCGTTCGGATCGGGGGGAACGAGACGCGGACACCGGAGGGGATCGCTCTGTGGGACGTCGAGCGGACGCTCCCCTTCGATCCGCTCTCCTTGCGGGAGGATCCTCCCGACCTTCGGGGGGATGGACGCCCATGGGCCCTGGCGTCGTGGGACGGGACGCGGTTGACGTTGGGCCGCGATCCCTTCGGGATCCGTTCCCTCTACGTTGCGCGGACACCGGAGGGGATGCTCTTTGCCTCGGACGTTTCGACCCTTCTGGGGAGTGGGGTGACGCCCCGTCTCTCGCTCCGGGCGCTCTATCATTACCTCCGGCAGTGGACGCCCGAGGGGAGTGAGACCTTCTTCGAGGGGGTGGAGCGGTTGCCCCCCGGGGCGGTGCGCACCTTTCCCCACGACGAGATCGGGATCTACGTCCATCGGGAAGCGGAGTCTCCTGCGGCCTTGCCTGAGCGGGGGGTGGAACGTCTCGTGCGGGAACGGCTCACGGCTGCGTTCGAGAAGCGGACGGCAGGGTTGGAGCGGGTGGGGATCGAGTTGAGCGGGGGGCTCGATTCCTCCATCCTGGCCCTCCTTGCCGTGGGGGTGTTTCCCGGGCCGATCGAGACGGCTTCCTTCACCTTCGGCACGGCGCCGGCCTACGACGAGACGCCCTTCGTCGATCTCGTCCGGAGTGCGTTTCCTCCGGAGCACCGGTTTCGTCACCACACGACCGTCGTGACCCCTCGGGACGTCATCGAGACGCTGCCGGTATTGCTGGAACGACAGGAGGAACCGGGGCTGGGTCCCTCGCTCCTTGCGCATCTCCTCTCCTGCCGGGCGTTCGACCGGGAGATTCGCGTGATCGTGGGGGGGTATGGGGCGGACGAGGGGTTCCTCGGACATTTTCGCTATACACCCCACATCCTGCGGCATCTGTGGCGGCATGAGCGGGGGGGATGGTGGGCGGGGGTCCGGCTCGCCGGGCGTCAGCTTCGTGCCCTCGGTGTGAGGGAGACGCTCCGCAAGATCCGGTTCCGCAGGCACCGGATCGTTCCGCGGCTCCTGCACCCCGATCTGCGGGCGCATTTCCCGGGAGAGGGGACGCCGGGCGCGTGGGGGAACGAGGAGGGGTTGGGGACGTTGCTCCACTGGGAGGTGAAGACGTACCTCTCGGCACTTCTTTCCGCGGTGGATCGTCTCTTCATGAGCGAAGGGTTCTCCCTCGAAGCGCCCTTTCTCGACCTTCTTCCCTTCGCTCGCACCCTCCCCGTGGCGCGTCACATCGCGGAGGGGTGGCCCAAGTCGCTGTTGAGGAAGGCCTTTGTCGATCTTCTCCCCCCCCTGGTGGCCACCCGTCTCGACGCGCGGGGGGTCATGCCGTTGGGGCGTTGGTTCCGGGGGCCGCTCCGGGAATTCCTCTACGATCACCTGGGGGCCGCTTCTTTCCGAGCACGGGGGATCTTCGATCCAAGAGGGGTCGAACGCCTCCTCGAACGCCACGAGGCCGGTCTCGACCTGAGCGGCGCGCTCTGGTCCCTTCTCTGCGTGGAACTCTGGAGCCGCATCTTTCTCGACCGGCGGTGAGTCGGGGCCACCGGGGGTCACTCGTGACGCAGCGCCTCGATCGGGTCGAGACGGGCGGCCTTGACCGCGGGCCAGAGCCCGAAGAGGAGGCCGATCACCACCGAACCCGACACCCCGAAGATCCGGGCCCACATCGGCGTCTGAGCCGCAATGCGGGGCACGAAGCGGTCGAGGAGAAAGGCGATCCCCTCCCCGAAAGCGAGTCCAAGGAGACCCCCAAGACCGGTGAGGACCGCCGCTTCGGTCAGGAACTGCCAGACGATGTCGCTCCTGCGCGCCCCGACCGCCTTGCGCACCCCGATCTCCTGGGTCCGCTCCGTCACGGAGACGAGCATGATGTTCATCACCCCGATCCCCCCCACGAGGAAGGCCACGGTGGAGAGCATGAACATCACGGCCAGCGTCGCAAAGACGATCTGATCGAAGGAGGCGACGAGGGAATCGGCGGTCCCGATCTCGAAGTCGTTCTCCGCCTCGATCCGGACGTTGCGCCGGGCACGCAGGATCGCGGTGATCTCCTCGATCGCACGGTCGAGCTTCCCCGGCTTCGCCTGCGCCGTGATGAAATGATCCGTGAGCGTGGGGTAGAAGCGCACGAGCGTGTGATAGGGGACGAGGATCACCGAATCCTCGGGGTTTTCCGCCCCAAAGGGCCCCTCCTTCTGCTTTTCGAATACCCCGATCACCCGGTAGCGGTGCCGATCGACCTCGATCGTCTTGCCGATCGGATCGAGGTTGGGGAAGAGCGCATCCGCCACGGTGGCGCCGATCACCGCGACGTGGGCACGCAGGAGGTTCTCCGAGGCGGAGAAGAAGCGTCCCCGCGCCGGCGCGCTCCCCGAGACGAACTGGGCCTCGGGGAAGACTCCCCGGAGCTGCGGGCCGGTCATCTCGGCATCGCGGTAGCGGGCCGTCACGATCCGCTGAACCTGCAATCCCACCGCAACGAGCCGCACCGAAGGTGCATGCTCCGCGATCGCACGGGCATCGGCGAGCGAAAGGGGACGCCGGCGGCGGATCTCCGGAGAAAGACGCCCCAACTGCACGAAGGGGAAGCGGTAGACGTAGATGTTGTTCGTGCCGAACTGCTCGATCTGATCGACGACGCTGCGGCGGAAGCCGTTCAATACCGAGGCCACCGCAATGATGATGAAAACCCCGATGAAGACGCCGAGCACGGTGAGAAAGGCGCGAAACCGGTTCGCGGCGATCGTGCGAAGCGCCATGATCGAATTTTCCTTGAGCTGAACGAGGGTCACGGCGCTTTCACTCCGCGCGCAGCGCCTCGATCGGGTCGAGACGCGCCGCCTTGCGGGCCGGATGAAGACCGAAGAAGATCCCCACGGCGGTACAGATTGCGCCTGCCAGAAGGGGTGCCCAGAGCGGGAAACGCGCCGGAAGGGGGGTCAAATGCGACACGAGCTGGGTGATCCCCCACCCCGCTGCGATCCCCACGAATCCGCCCGCAAGGCTCAGAATGACCGATTCGAGGAGGAACTGGCGCAGGATGTCCTCCTGCCGGGCCCCCACCGCCTTGCGGATGCCGATCTCCCGCGTCCGTTCCACCACGGAGACGAGCATGATGTTCATGATCACGATCCCCCCCACGACGAGCGAGATCCCTACGACGAAGATCGCCACGGAGAAGAGGATCCGCGTGAGCGTCTCCCAGAACTGAGCGATCCCCTCGGCGGTCATGATCCCGAAGTCGTCCGCTTCGTCGTAGCGAAGGTGATGGCGCGCCCGCAGGATCACCCGGCACGCGTCCTGGGCGCGGGGGAAGTCTTCGCGGCTCCGCGCCTGCACGCTGATGTTCACCGACTTCCTCGATCCGAACATCCGGAAGAAGAGTGTGATCGGGATCTTGACGTAGTTGTCGCGGGAAACGCCGAAGATCGAGCCCTTCTTCTTCGCGTATCCGATCACCCGGAAGGGGACGCCGCGGATCTTGACCCCCTTTCCGATCGGGTCGCGTCCGGCAAAGAGGATATCGACGAGATCCTTGCCGAGAAAGACGACGTGGGCGCCACTTTCGATCTCGCTGCGGGTGAAGATGCGCCCCGCTGCGATCTCGTAGGGCTCGATCTCGAGGAGCCGTGCGGTCACCCCGCCGATATCGGTGTTCTCCGTCTGCTGATCCCGGTAGCGCACCGATACCCGGTGATGGACTTCGACCTCGACGGCACTGCACGTCTGGCAGCCTGCGGAGAGCGCGCGCGCGTCCGCCATCGTGAGGGGAGGATTGCGGCGGGCCGCCAGCTGGCGCTTCTTGCGGTTGTGGACGATCCCGAAGCGGGTGACGACGAAGACGTTGGGCCCGAAATTGGCCAACTGCTCCGTGACGAAGTAGTTGAGGCCATGGATGATCGAGATGACCGAGATGATCGAGGTGATTCCGATGATGATCCCAAGGAGCGTGAGGAAGGAGCGCAGCTTGTGGGCACGCAGGACGCTGAGCGCCAGGCGCAGCGCATCCCCCCGGCGCATCCGGCCGGCCGGCGCTCTCCCCTTCATTCCTTTCCCCCCTCGTGAGGGGGGGGGCGGCCGGTCCACTCGTCGCTCTGGATCTTGCCGTCCCGGATGAAGATCACCCGGTGGGCGTAGTCGGCGATCTCCCGTTCGTGCGTCACGAGGATGATCGTATGCCCCCGATCGTGGAGGCGATCGAAGAGGTCCATGATCTCCCGGCTCGTGACGGAGTCGAGGTTGCCGGTCGGTTCGTCGGCCAGGAGGATCGACGGGGTGTTGACGAGCGCCCGGGCGATCGCGACCCGCTGGCGCTGCCCCCCCGAGAGTTCATTGGGGCGGTGGTGCATCCGATCGACGAGTTCCACCTCTTCGAGGGCCCGGCGGGCCAGCTCCAGGCGTCTGGCCGCGGGGATCCCCGCATAGACGAGGGGCAACTCCACGTTTTCGAGCGCGGTGGCCCGGGGCAGGAGGTTGAAGGTCTGGAAGACGAAGCCGATCTCCCGGTTGCGCACGCGGGCGAGTTCCTCGTCGTCCATCGCGCTGACGAGCTTGCCGTTGAGGTGGTACTCCCCTCGCGTGGGGGAATCGAGACAGCCGATCAGGTTCATGAGCGTCGATTTCCCCGATCCCGACGGCCCCATGATCGCGACGTACTCGTTGCGGGAGACGGTGAAGGAAACCCCCCGCAGGGCGTGAACCTGCTCCAGCCCCATGATGTAGGTCTTCCAGAGTTCCATCGCGTGGATCACGATGTTCGACATGGCATCCTCGTATTCCGGGGGGTTACGGTTTGCGGCCGGTGGGGCGTGTGCGGATCCGCGCGCCCTCTTCGAGGGTGCGCAGCGTCTTGTAGCTCCCCGAGACGATGACCATCCCCTCCTCGAGGCCGGAGAGGACCTCGGTTTCGGTTTCGCCCACGATGCCTGTCTCGACGGGGACGAAGCGGGCGATTCCCCCATCGGCGTAGAGGAAGACGCCCTGGCGTTCCTTGCGTTCGTAGCTTCTGCCCGCTTCGCGTGCCTCCGGCGGAACGTAGTTGCCCCCCTCGTCCACCGGAACCTCCCGGATCGTGAGTGCCTGCATCGGGATGACGAGAACGTTTTCCCTGACGTCGGTCGTGATCTCTGCCGTGGCGGAGAGACCCGGCTTGAGGGGAACTTTCGGATCGTCGAGGGAGACGACGACCTTGAATTCGCGTGCCGCGTCCTGCTGGGAAAGACGCCCGGTCGTGGAGAGACCGATCGGAGAATTGCCGATCTCGCTCACGACCCCGGTCATCGGGTCGTAGGGGAAGGCATCGAGCGTCACACGGGCGGGGTTGCCCACCCGGATCCGGACGACATCGGTCTCCCCCACCTCGATCTCCGCCTGGAAGGCCGAGTTGTCCGCGATGCGCATCAGGGTCGCCTGTGGAGCGTTGATCGTCCCCGGCACGGCCCGTTCTCCCGCTTCCACGTTGAGCTGGACGATCGTCCCTGCGATCGGGGAGAGGAGCGTCGTCTTCGTGAGGCGATCCCGGGCCCGCATCAGGTTCGCCTCCGCGGAGGCCACCCGCGTGAGCGCGTTCTTCTGCATCATCGCGTTCTGCGCGATGCTCAGCCGGGAGAGTTCCACCTGGGTCTCGGCCTGGACGAGGCGCGCCTTTGCCGAGGCGAACTGCGCCTCCCGTTGTTCGAGTTCGAGGCGGGCGGCATCGAGGGCCTCCTCGGAGAGAAGGCCCTCTTCGTAGAGGGTCTTACGACGCCCAAAATTCCGCCGGGCCTGCTCGAACGCGCTTTCGGCCTGCTTGCGTTCGAGCTTTGCCAGGGAGAGCGCGGCTTCGTCCCGTTTGAGCCCGGCCTTCGCCAGTTCGAGCTGCAAGGTCTGGAACTGGACGTCGAAGCGGGCGCCTTCGAGCTGGGCCTGGGCAGCCTTGAGATCCGCCAGGTTCTGGGTGGCATCGATCTTGAGGAGCATATCCCCCTTCTCGACCCGATCCCCCTCCCGCACGAAGAGGGCCGTGATCACGCCGGCGATCTCTGCCTGGATATCGACGAAGTTCTTCGAGGCGATCTCTCCGGAGGCGGATACCGTCGCCTCGAGGCGCGCCTTGCGCTCCACCTTCGTCGTATCGACGATCACCGCTCTGCCGCGGCGTGCCCGGGCCATGAGTCCGAAGAGGAGGACCGCGAAGAGTGCGATCCCGACCCCGACCCGAATCTTCGTTTTCCGCTTCATGCTCCGCCATCCTTTCGTCCCTCGATCCTACGCACGAATCGGCAAAAAGGCAAGGCGATCGCCGGGAAAGCGGCGAGGGAAGGGGCTGGAACGGAAGGGCGGCGTGGGAAGGTCGGAGGCGAGCCGGGCTCACGCATCGAGGAAGGCGACGGCCCGTTCGAATGCCTCGATGTACTCTCCCTGCACGAGGAGGTCGAGTCCCTCCTCCCGATCGACCCGGCGAAACGCCACGTATCCCTCCGGGAGGTGGAGGGTGATGCCCCCTCCGGGGAGCCGGCAGGCGTACTCCTCGACGAAGTGTTCGGCCCCGAGGCTGTTCATGAAGCTGAACGCACCGATCGGGCCGAGGATTTCGACCGGCTCGCCGGTGAGTCTCCGGGCGGCTTCCCGGGCGGCCTTCGCGAAATCGGCCTTGTCGGGGAGAGGGTAGGTGGCAAGCTGCCAGAAGTCGTTCTTGCTCTCCCGGAAGAGGAAGTAGCGTTTCCCCTCCTCCGTCTCTTCGAAGGGCGTAAGGACGAGATGTTTCATGACACCGATTCCCCTCTGCTCAACGATGGCGTTCCTCGTCGTTCGAGGGATGGAAGTCTTCCCACGTTTCCTGGAGCTTCTGGAAGAGATCGAGGAACTTGTCCCGCGTCTTTCCGACCTTCTCGTCGAGGTTCCACGCCTCGCGGGCCTCCCCGATCTTCTCTTCGAGGTTCCAGCTCGCGTAGCGCGCCTGCCAGAGCGCCTTCCATTCCCGGTAGCGGCGGCGGAGCATCTCCCGCGAGACTTCGGTCCCCCGCTCGAAATAGAGGATCGCGGTTTCACCGAGCGCAGCGGTGCCGGCGAATGCCACGGCCGCGCCGACGACGCTGCCGAGGCCAGGAACGAACTTGACGATCTGTCGCCCGACCCCCTGAAGGGTGAGGCTTCCGCCGATCGTGGCCACGAGTTCCCCGGCGCGATCGTAGGAGATCTCGTAGCCGTAGATCGTGCCGATCTTGAGGACGAGATAGATCTGGATCGGCGTGATGAGGAAGATGTCGGCCACGGGGAGGGGGATGAGGGCCGCCGCCGCGGCGCTCCCCGCCGAGAGCCAGAGCTGACGGCGCGCCTCGGTCCGCTTGAGCGCTTCGGAACGTTGATGCACGGCGAACCAGAGCTGCCCCGGTTTCGGGAGCCTCGAATGGATCAGGTGGATGAGGGCCTCGATGTTCATCCCCGTTTTGGCCGAGACCGTGACTGCTGCTCCGTGGGGGAGACGCTCCCGGACCGACGCCTCGACCGCTGCGAGTTCCTCCGCGTCCACCTGGTCGGCCTTGTTGATCGCCACGATGAGCGGGATCGGCCGATCGGCCTTCCGGCCGGGTGCCGCCGCGCGGTCGTGGATCAGGATGTCGAAGTCGGTGACACCGACGGCGGCGTTGAGGACGAGCACCACGAGGTCGGAGGAGAAGACGAAGGAGAGGATCGTCTCTTCGTCCTCTCCTGCGCCCTGGAGACCGGGCGTATCGGTGAAGAGGACGCCGAATCGGCTCTCCGTGCGTGCCTCCCGGGTAAAGCCCGCCTTGGCGCTCACCGGGGCGATCTTCTCCCCGAAGATCGCATTGAAGAGGGAGGACTTTCCCGCATTCGTCAGCCCCACGAGCGCGATGCGCCGCGCTTGACGCAGCTCCTCCCGGAACCGTTCGAAATCGCGTTCATATTCCCGTTTCTTCCCCGCGTCGCTCACAGTTTCTTCTCCTCGGGCACCTCCATCTCCTCGAACTTCTTCTTCATCGTAGTGAGATCGTCGCGCATCCCCCCCTTGAAGTATTGGATCGCGATCTCTCCCATGGCGAGCGTGCCGGCATAGACGGTACCCGTGGTGATCACGGGCCCGATGAGGGGGGCAAGCCGGATGAGGCCCCGGGCCAGGCCCTTGATCGCGATCCCCCCGGCCACGGTGGTGACGATCTCACGGGCGCGTCGCATCGAGATCTCGTGACCGAAGAGGAGCGCGATCTCGATGACCATCTCCGACTGGATCGCCAGGATCGGGCCGATATCGGCGATCGGGAGGGGGGCGAGCGCGCATCCCGCGGCCAGCGCGGCGTTGCGCCGCACCACCCTGCGTGCCCGGCGCACCGCATCCGCCCGTCGGGTGGGTTTCGGCACGACCGCGACCCGGCGTTCTTCCTGGGCGGGACGGGTATAGAGCCCACGCTGGAAGTGGTCGAGCAGATCGAGGGGGAGATCCCGGAAGCGCAGATCGCCCTTCCCCAGGATATTCCCGATCCGTTTGCGCAGCAGGTCGAGATAGCGCCCCTTACGGGCGGAGAGGAGGAGGATCTCCTGCTCGATCTCCCCACCCCCCCGCCGGATCGCCGCCAGGAGGGCATCCTGTTCGCCGGCCTCGAGTACGTCGATCTTGTTGACGAGAAGGAGGAAGGGGCGGTGGGGTCGGATGAGGCGGCAGGCCATCGCATCGATCTTCGTGAAGCCGACCGCGCCGTTCATCACGTGGATCACGAGGTGCGCCGGCGCGATCCCTTCCCGCAGGATCCGATCGTTCTTCCGCCGGTCGGGGGAGAAGGGGGGGGCTTCCACGAAGGTGATCCCCCAGCGTCCCACCTCGAAGAAGTCGCTCTGCGACCCGCGTCCCGCGCTCACCGGCCGGACTTCCTCCCCGAGGATCGCGTTGAGCACGCTGCTCTTGCCACTCTTGGGCATCCCCGTGACGATCACCCGCGGCGCTTCCCCGTAACGCTGCTGGAACTGTCGGGCACGGCGGGGAAAGAGTTCCCCGGGGCTGTTTCCCCCCTGGAGCATGTCGGGAAAGCACTGGCGCACCTCCTCGGGGGAGGCGACCGCGGAGAGGAGGCGGAAGGCGAGCGCCTCTTGCCCCTCCCCGCTCTTGGCGGAACAAAAGACGATCTCCTCGCGCGAAACGCCGAGCTTCTCCTCGATCTCGGTGCGCGTCCGTTCGATCTCCCCTTCGTCGAGGACATCCACCCGGTTGATCGCCACGATCGTGGGGACCTCGAGGCGCTGCATCGCATCGACGTCGGCCTGGCTGATCCCGGAGGTTCCGGAGACGAGGTAGAGGACGACGCCCGCTTCGGCGTCCACCCGTTCGAAGATCTCCCGGTCCCGTTCCGGTGAGATCCCCAGTGGGGGCGTATCGACGAAGGAGACGCCGCCCCGTGTTCCCGTCTGGAAGGCCGTAGTCTGCTGCGGTTTCGCGCTCACCTGGGCCGCCCCTTCCCCGAGCCATCGGTTGAAGAGCGTGGATTTTCCCGCATTCGGGACGCCGAGGAGGTAGACCCTGGTGTGCCCCCGTTTCCCTTCTTCGAGCTTACGGGCCAGAAAGGCCAGGTAAGCGTCATCGATGCCACTCACGAGGTTTCCCTCCGCGCTTTCGGGTTCCTGGTTTCGGGATTCGGACGCACGAGGCGGTTTCCGATCGCGTTTTGCCCTCCGCTCCTGGGCCGGGCGGCTTTCACGACGTCTCCCGGGGTGCGCCCGAGAAGTCGAAATGTTCCACCTCCTTGGCCGCGGTCTCCTTCTGCCGTTCGTAGTATTCCTTGAGTTCCTCCGGCTTGACCTTCATGTCGTTCTCGAAGTAGTAGATCGCGGTGCGGCCGATCGTCTGGGTGCCCGCATACGCGATCGCCGGTCCGATCATGGAGCCGTAGCCGGGAAGGAACTTGACGAGGACCCGGAAGAAGGTGCGAAACGCGATCCCCCCCGTGAGCGTGAGCAGGATCTCCCGCGCCCGCTTGACCGAGAGTTCGATCCCGAAGAGGTGGGCGATCTCGATGATCATCTCCGTCTGGATCGCCAGAATCGGAAAGATGTCGGCGACCGGAATCGGAATCGCGGCGACCGCGGCCGCGGCCGAGGCGTTGCGCTGCACCACGGCCCGGGCCCGCTTCTTCTTGACCTCCTTGAAGCTCGGATCGATTTCGCCGATCAGGAGATCCGCGATATCCTCGGGCAACGAGGCGGTCAAGCGCTCGATCAACCGATCGATGTGGATCTTCTTCTTCGCGGAGATACAGACGAGGTTCTCGCCGAGGTGGGGGAGCTTTTCGTGAACCCCTTCGAGCACCTCTTCGAGTTCCGCCTCATCGAGGATATCGATCTTGTTGAGCGCCACGACCACGGGACGTTTCCCTCGGATCGTCTCGTAGAGGGCCTTGTCGTAGTCGGTTGCGCCGACCGAGGCGTTGAGGACCTGCAACACGAGGTGGGCGTCGAGGATGTGATCGATCAGGATCGAGCGGTCGGTCAACCCATCGGAACCGAAACCGGGGGTGTCGGTGAAGGTGACCCCCCACTTCTGCTCGGAGAGCCCCTCCTTCGTCCATCCGGCTCGTGCGTTCACCGAGGCGATGTTCTCTCCGAAGATCGCGTTGAAGAGCATCGACTTGCCGGCTCCCGTAAACCCCACGATGGCGATCTTCGGTCGAGTCTTGAGCTTCTCCTCGAATTTCTTGACCGCTTCTTCGATATAGCTTTCATCGATCATGGTGTCTTCCTGTCTTTCCACTGGCGGATCCCTGCTGTCGGCGTTTTTTCATCGGGGTGAAAAAAATCCTAAAGGTTTTCGTGTGGGGGTCGATAAAGAAAGCAACGACCTACTCAGAGACAGCAACCGAAAAAGGAGTTCGCAAGAACGACCTTGGCGAAAAGCCAGGGAGATGGGTCAGCCTCCCATCGAAAACATCTCATTTTCCTTTCTCCTGGGCGTCGGAGTGACGCCCTTTTTTTTTTCTCCGAGGTTCCGGAACCGGCGTGACTTCCCTTTCCTTTCCCCTTCCATCTCCAGACCGTGGTCTCGAGGCCATCGCCTACATCATGTTGTCGAGGGTGGCTCCCTCGTAGTAGAAGTGGAGGATTTCGCGGTAGGATTTGCCGAGTCTGGCCATCCTCCCCGCCCCCCACTGGCTCATCCCGACGCCGTGGCCGAAGCCCTTTCCGGAGAAGACGAAGAGGTTCCCCTTCCGATAGACGCGGAAGTAGTTGCTCTTGAAGCGTTGTGCGCCGAGCGCACGCCGGAACTCCACGGAGGTGAGGCGCAACGTTCCGAGGGTGTGGTGGATCTCCACGGTTCGGTAGCGTCCGGAGGGGGAGCGCCGGCGCAGGGTGATCCCTTCGATCCTGCCGAGCGTGTAGCCCGCCCCTTGAAGTTCGCGGCGCAGTTGCGGCTCCTGATAGACGACCTCCCAGTGGCTCACCGGGGTTCCTTCGCTGTAGGGGTCCCGTTTCGCCTGGAGGTAGGGAAACTCCTTGCCCCAGACGTAGCGGGCGCTTGCGGTCATACCGCCGGAGTTGGCGTGGAAGTAGGCGATGATCGGCTTTCCGCCGTAGCTCAGGATCTCTCCCCGTGTCTCCTCGACGGCGCGGTTCGTCATCCGCTGCTCCTCGGCGTATCCACCGTACACCTGGGAATCGACGGTATCGCGGACGTGGTAGGCGTAGTGCCTTCGGCGTTCCATTTCGTAGAGGGCGTAGGTCCTTGCGGCCACGGCCTGGGCTTTGAGCGCTTCGAGGTTCCAGGTGGCGGGGATCTCCTCGGGCACGACCCCTTTGAGGTAATCCTCGAGCGAGACGATGTTGATCACCCGAAGCCCGCCATCGCTGCGATCGATACGAAACGCCCCGCGGTACGGGCGGCCGTCGAGGGAGAGAAAGCCCCGCAGGGGGGTGAGGATGAGCGTGCGCGCCGTCTCGATCCCCGTGAGGGAGATCTTCCCGCCGTGCGCTCGGATCACGAGGGGTTCGAGGGAAGTGGCCACGATCTTGCGGCTCCCCCGATGCCGGATCGCCACGCCCCCGGGGGCCGAGACCACGATCCGGCGTGCATCCTCCTCGAGGAGGACGCGAATCCATCGGGTCTTCTCCGGTACCTTGACGATCTCGAGCGCCCTCTTTCGGGCCGGTGCAGGCTTTTCCTTTTCGACGAGCAGGGGCTCCCCGTCGGCCGCGCTCTCTTCCCGGTCGCGTGGCAGGAGACGGCGTTCGAGATAATGGATCATCAACTCCGCCTTGGATCGCTCGTCACTCTCCGGGAAAAGAAGGGCCAGTTCCCGGAAGAGGGAGAGCGCTCCCGCCAGATCCTCCCCCTCGAGTCTCGCCATCCCCCGCAGGAAGTAGAGTTCCGCGCGTTCCTCGGGATCCTCGGTGTAGCGGAGCGCCCGGGCCAGTTCCTTCTCCGCCGCGGTGTAGTCGTGGAGATGGACGGAGAAGATGTTCGCGATCATCTTTCCGCTCTCCACCTGATAGGCCGGAGCGTCGAAGATCCTGCGGCGTTCCCGCAACCGGACGATCGCCTCGAGATAGCGCCCCTCCTCGATCATACGGTGGATCTCAGCCGTATTCTCGTAATCCATGAATCCCGGCAGGAGCATCGCCAGAAAGAGAAAGCCGAGCAATACGACGTCGAGGAGGATACGGGAATGGGATCGAAACGTTCTTTGCGTGCTTGCCACCGAAATCTCCCCTTGCCTTCTCCCTTCCTTGGACCTGGACGCCGGATACGCCACGGGTATGGACATGGAACCGAATGGCTTCCATTTCAATGGCTTCCATTCTAAACGATGTATCGGCAAAAAGCAAAGCCTGCTGAATATGGGAAGGAGTGGCAAACGGCGCGTAGGGGGAGTCAGTGGGTCATCCCGCCTTCAGAGAAGGGAGCCGGTCTCAGACGGCGGATCATAGGAAGGGAGGCATCGCGATCGAAGAGGAGATGACGTCCATCTTTCGAGAGATGAAACGAATGGGGAATTTCCCTGAGGGAGAGGGAGAGGGAGAGGCCCCTCTCGATCCGGAAGGTCTTCGGGTCGATCCGGCAGAAGTAGCGTTCCGGCAGGAGGCAGATGCCCCAGATCCCCTCTTCGTTCCAGTCGACGAGGATGAAAGCGTCATCGATCGGTTCCTGCACAGTGCTTCCCCCCTCCCAGATCCGCAACTTCCAACTTTCGGAGAGGATCGAGAATGCGATGCGCGTCCCATCCGGAGAGAATCTCGGTTGCTGCACCGGCGAGCCGAACCGGAGGACGTGGGGGCTTTCTCGCCGGCCGGTGTTACCGAGTGGAAAGAGGGTGAGAAAGAACGCATTTTCCCGTTGGCAGATCATCACGATCCGACGATTCGTGGGGTCCCAGGAGAGATCGTCGCAGTTGCCCTCCTCCCTGGCGATCTCTCCGATCGAGCCATTTTGCGGGGAAATGGCGCGGACGACCGAGGTGTCTCCTTCCCGTGCGATGTAGCCGATCGAAGCACCGTCGGGAGACCAGGCCAGCGAGGAGATCTCGGTCTTCGTCGGGGTCAGGAGGCGGGGGGGAACGATCGGTTCCCCCCCCTCGACGGAAAGGAGCCAGAGTTGTGCATACCCCTTGCCACGCCTCGAGATGAAGGCGATCCGTCCGCCGTCGGGAGACCAGACACCCGTGTTGTCGTCCGCCGTATCGGTCGTGAGTCGGATCTCCCGCCCGCTGTGGAGGTCGAGGAGGAAGAGGTCGCGGCTCTGGAAGCGGCTGGCATAGAGGAGCGCCGCACCGTCGTGGAGGGGAAGGACACGCAACTTCACCCCTTCGTTCGTCGTAACCTGCTGGAGGAACCGACCCGATGGGGTGATGCGCCACACCTGCCGATCGCCGCTGCGATTCGAGACGAAGTAGATCCACTTCCCATCCGGACTCCATGCGGGGTAGCTGTCCTGAAAATCGCCAGCGGTGAGCCGACGGAGGGCTTCCCTGCCGGTGTCGTAGATCCAGAGACTGGTTCGGGTCCCCTCCCACTCGTGAAAGACGAAACGCCGACCATCCGGCGCCCACGAGGGGTAGCCCTGATGACCCGATTCCCCCATCGGAATGGGACGCGCGCCCGCAAGATCGCCGGTGGGGGCATAATGGATGCGGTAGAAGTTCCCGATCTTGTGGGTGAAAAGGAAGGTGCGCCCATCGGGGGCGGGCGTGGGGTCTCCCCCATCCTCGAGGAGGAGACGCGCCTCTCCTCCGAGCGGCGAGATCTCCCAGAGCGTTTCCCTCGATCGGTCGGCATCTTCTCCCCCCTCGCCCAATTCGACCGTAGCGAAGTAGATCCGTCGCTCTTCCGCCGAGAAGGCCGGGTGGTAGATCGTCTGGGGCAAGGTGGCCAGCAGCAGACGCTTGCCCGTGATCAGATCGTGGCGAAAGAGCGCATGACCCCTCTTGTCCACGTAGATGAGCACCCGATCGTCGCGGGAGAGGGTGAATTCTTCTCCAGGTGCGATCTCCTCCTCGATACAGGCGGAGACCCTGCACTCGTGCAGCGGGTGGCGGCTTCGGATCATCCAAAGGAGGAAGCATGCAACGAGGCTCGAGAGGACGATCCCATGGAAGATCCGCTCTCGGGAGAACCAGATGCTCAGCCATGGGAGGAAGGAGAGGTGATAGCGCCGCCACGACCGCCAGAGGAGATCGGAGAGGTACGAGGGACGTTCGAGATCCCGCCCGACGGCCAGGAGTTGCGCCTTCACCTCGGCCGCCGATTGGAAGCGCCTCCTCCGATCCTTTTCCAGGAGTCTGAGGATGATGTACTCCAGCCGGGGCGGGATCTCGCTTCGGAGACGGCTCGGCAGCGTGGGGAACTCGTTGAGGATCGCGGAGGCGACCTGAAACTCCGATCCCCCCTGGAAGGGGAGCGCACCCGTCATCACCTCGAACATCGTGACCCCGAGGGAGAAGAGATCGGAGCGGGGATCGCTCTCCTTCGGCCTGGACAAGCTCTCCGGCGCCATATAGGCCGGGGTTCCCATCTGGTGGAGGGAATCACTCAGTTGCTCCTCCCTGCGGGTCGAAGCATCCGAATCGGCCGATACCCCGGGGACATTCATCGGACGAGCCAGGCCAAAATCGATCAGTTTGACCTGCCCCGACGGCGAGAGCATGATGTTCCTCGGCTTGAGATCACGGTGGAGGAGGGGAGGGTGTTGCCGATGGAGGAAATCGAGGGCCTCTACGATCTGGAGAAAGATCGGCAATGCGGCTTGCGCCGAGAGTGTCCCCCCCCTGGTGATCCGTTCCTGGAGCGTCTCCCCTTCGATGAACTCCATGACGAGGAAGCGTTCGCCTGCCGTTTCGATCGTGTCGTACAGCTTGCAGACGTTCGGATGATCGATCCGCGCCAGCATCCGCGCTTCCCGGGCGATCCGTTCCTGGAGGAGAGCCGTCGAACCGATGCCGGGACGAAGCCGCTTGAGGACGACGATCCGGTCGAGATCACGCTGGCGCGCCTTGTAGAGCGCCCCCATCCCTCCCTCTCCGAGGAAGGTGAGGATCTCGAAACGTCGTCGGATTTCTTCCGGAAGTTCGTTTGCGGGCACTGGATGATCCCAAGTCGTGAGATACGGATTCCGAGGAAGAGTGCTTCCCCTCACATCGAGCGGGAGAGGTTCTCCTCGTTAACCGAACTTCCTTGGGTGTGCATTCCGGAGAGGGAATATCCGGAGGGCATTCCAGTGACGACGACGCCGGCCGACCTGGCCGGATATGTCCGCGCCTGCCCCTCGACACCGG
This sequence comes from uncultured bacterium, assembly GCA_964616915.1. Classification (GTDB taxonomy): domain Bacteria; phylum Myxococcota_A; class CAZTSL01; order CAZTSL01; family CAZTSL01; genus CAZTSL01. The sequence continues at coordinate 21,240 of CAZTSL010000020.1, read as the reverse complement.
CCTTCCCCCATCGTATGCGAGCGGCTCGCCGATCATCGAAGGGGACTCAGGATAACCCTTGCGGAGAGAAAAGGCAAGGGGAATCTTCACGATGGCGGCGTTCGCCCAAGGGGAGGACGTGCCGCGGGGCACTCGGGTGGGGAATTACTTCTTCCCCGTGAGGAGGGGGGTGAGTTCTCCATTCGCGTGGAGTTCGGAGACGATGTCACAGCCGCCGACGAATTCCCCCCGCACGTAGAGCTGTGGGATCGTCGGCCAGTTCGCATAGACCTTCACCCCATTTCGGATGTTGGGGTCGGAGAGCACATCGACGGCGTGGAAGGGAACACCCACCTCCTGGAGGATCTCGACGACCCGGGCGGAGAAGCCGCACTGGGGCCAGTCGGGGGTCCCCTTCATGAAGAGGACGACATCGTGGTTCTCCACGATCCCTTTGATCTGGGCCAGGACCTCCTCCTGGGGACGTTCGGGCACGTCACCTCCGAAGGGGGAATGGAAGTGGGGTGTGACGGGAATACGCTGCGAAGCCATCTTTCATTACCTCATCTTGCACGGGTGGACGAGACCCGCTCGCCCGTCCGCAGAATCGCGGAGGGTTCCACCCTCAGTTCTGTTTCTCCCACTGCTCCGGCGTATAGGTCTTCAACGCCAGGGCATGGATTTTTCCCTTCATCTCTTCTTCGAGTGCGGCGTTGACGAGACGGTGGCGTTCGAGGAGGGATTTCCCCTCGAACCCGCTCGATACCACGGTCACCTGGAAATGATCGCCGCCGCCGGTGAGGTCCTGCACCTCGACCTGCGCATCCGGCATCGCCTCGAGAATCCGGGATCGAATCTCTTCCGGTGTCATCATCGACTTTCAAGCCTCCAGTCACCCGATCGTGACGAATCGCCGAGACCCGCTCGTCTCCGGCCGGTTGTGGTACGCGGTCGGGGCACCGCCTGGGGATCTCCCGATTTTCCGAATATACTACGCCGCCGCCGCGGTGTCAACGCGATCATCGGGACCGGATCCTCCTTTCTGGTGACGTGCATCCGAGTTCGAGGGGGATCTTGACACCGTTTCGGGGGGTGGCTACCATGGCGTCCACTTTCCCCTTCCGCCTGCGGCACTCCGGAGGATCGCGGAGGAACCTGCGCGAGGGGGAGCCGCTGGAACGTTTCGGGGCGAGGGGTTGTCTATCCCGCGCATGGAAAGATCACTCCGCTGGACTGGCGCGGACTGGATGGGGGTTTCGATGATCGAACTGCAGGGATTGACGAAGTTCTACGGTACCACGTGTGCGGTCTCCGATCTCTCCTGTTCGATTCCCAAGGGGGAGATCGTAGGGATCCTCGGACTCAATGGCGCGGGGAAGAGCACGCTCCTTCGAATGCTTGCCGGCGATCTCCTCCCCACGGCCGGAACGATCCGCATCGAGGAGGTCGATGCCGTGGCCGAACCCCAGCGGATTCGGGCCCGGATCGGCTTCCTCCCGGAGGAGCCGCCCCTCTACGACGAGATGACGGTTCGGGGGTATCTGCGTTACCTGGCGCGCCTGCGCGGCCTCGATGCCGGGAGGGCTTCCGCCCGCCTCGGAGAGGTGATGGCGAGAACCGGAATCGAGGACTATGCCGACGAACCGATCGGCACCCTCTCCACGGGGTATCGGAAGCGTCTGGGGATCGCGCAGGCGATCGTGCACGAGCCCCTCCTCGTGATCCTCGACGAACCGATCTCGGGGCTCGACCCCGTGCAGATCGCACAGATGCGGGAGATGATCCGATCGCTGCGGGGGGAACACACGGTCCTCGTCTCCTCCCACATCCTCCCCGAGATCCATGAGACGTGTGACGAGATCCTCGTCTTGCGCAACGGGGAACTCGTCTTCCAGGGGACGGAGGCACAGCTCAACCGCCGGGTGCGCCCATCCGGTTCCTACGAGATCACCCTCCGGGGGGATGCGGGAAAAGCCGCAAAGATCCTCGAGAGAATCGAGACCGTCGAAAAGGTGGAGAGACTCGGAGAAAGCGACGGTATCTGTCATTTCCGGATCTCTTTGAAGGACGATGCGATCGAGGAGGCCGTCACCGAGATCGTGAAGGCAGACCTGGGTCTGCGCCGCCTCGATCGCGCGGTCGATGAACTCGAAGCCGCCTTCGTTGCGGTGACGGGCATCGGCGAGGAGGGAGCATGAAGGCGATTGCGTTGATCGCCCGGCGAGAGCTGGGCGCGTACCTGCGTGGCATGAGTGGATATGTGATCGTGGCATTGATCCTGGCCATCGATGGCCTCCTCTTCAACACCTACGCGATGGGAGGGCGGGAACTCCTCTCTGCCGAAGTGTTGCGCAAGTTCTTCTACTTCTCCTCCGGCACGACGATGACCGCGGCGATCCTCCTTTCGATGCGGCTCCTTTCCGAGGAGGCGCACGACAAGACGCTCGTGCTCCTCTACACGGCGCCGGTCTCCGAGTGGCAGATCGCAGTGGGCAAGTGGCTTTCGGCATTCTGCTTCCTCTGCCTGATGCTGCTCCTCTCCCTCTACATGCCGCTTCTCATCCTCGTGCACGGGACGATCAACCCGGGGCACCTGGCGGCGGGATATGCGGGCTTGCTCCTCATCGGCGCGGCGAGCACCGCGATCGGCACGTTTGCCTCCTCGCTGACGCGCTCGCAGGTCGTGGCGGGGATCGCGGGGGGGGCGATCGTGGTGGGGCTCCTGCTGAGCTGGATGCTCGCGCGCGTCGTCGATCCCCCCTTCGATACGATCTTCTCCTACCTCTCCTTCTGGGACAAGCACTTCACCCCCTTCATGGACGGGGTGATCCATACGCGCGATGTCGTCTATTACCTGTCGATCGCCTTCCTTTCGCTGGTCCTCACGAAACAGGTGCTCGGCGCACGGAGGTGGCGTTGATGCGAGGTGCGATTCTCCTTCAGCTCTATCTGCTCGGCAACTTCGTTCTCTTTCTGGGGGAGCGCTATTTCGGGCCGGCGCATCCCCTGCGTCCTGCGGTGTCGCTGGCCGGCGTGGCTGTCGTGGCGCTCGCCTTCCTCTTGCGGCTCGTGACTGCGCTGCGGGCCACGGGGGAGCGGCGGCGGGTGTTGCTGCGGCTCATTCCCGCCTACCTGGCCGGGGGGGTGGGCCTTCTCCTCTACGGGCTGACGCTTCCGGCGTCTCCCTTCCCCCTCGACGCGCATACCGTGGCGATCGTGCGGATCGCCTGGCCGATGGTCTGGCTGGCGGGAAGCGTTCCCCTCTTCTTCATGGAGATGAGCCTGCGGGGGATGTGGCGGGCTCCCAAACTCGAGACCCGGCGCCTCTTCGAGGCGGGGATCGGGGGGCTCACGGTCGCGCTCGTGCTCAGTTGGCTCGTAGCCCTCAACTTCGTCGCGGACAAGAAGGACCGACGGATCGATCTGCGAACGCTCAAGGACCTCCTCCCCTCCGGAGCCACGGAGGAGATCGTGCGCAACCTCACCGAGCCGGTCACCGTCACCCTCCTCTTCCCCCCCGCCAACGACGTGGCGGAACGGATCGAGCCCTACTTCCGGAAACTGGCCGCCCTCTCCCCCCATCTCGAACTCGAACACGTCGATGTCGAGATGCAACCCAAACGGGCCAGGGAGCTGAGAGCACGCCAGAATGGCGCGGTCATGCTCTCCCGGGGGGATACGCATGCTTCGATCCGGCTCGATACCGATCCCGACCGGGCGCGGCGGAAACTCAAGACGCTCGACCGGGAGTTCCAGAAAGAACTCGCCAAGGTGATCCGTCCCCCCCGGATCGCCTACATCGTGACCGGTCATGGGGAACGCTCCACCACACCACGGAAGGAGGATCCCCCCGGCCTTCGCGATCTCAAGGAGATGCTCACCTTCCTCAACTACAAGGTCAAGATGCTCGGACTGAGAGAGGGGCTCTCCGAAGGGGTGCCCGAGGATGCCACGGTCGTGATCGTGGCGGGCCCGCGCACCCCCCTCCTCGAACCGGAGGTACAGACCCTGACGGACTACGTGAAGGGGGGGGGATCGCTCCTTCTCCTCCTCGATCCCGAGAAGGAACGTGCGCTCGAGATCGATCCCCTTCTCGAGACGCTCGGGATCACCTTCTCCGATGCCATCCTGGCCAACGAACGGCAGCACATCCGTTTCACCCGGGGCAAGAAGGACCGTGGTTTCCTCTTCACGAACCAGATCTCCCGGCACGACTCGACGAGCGTGCTCCGGAAACTGGGATTGCGCGGCCTCGTCCTGTGCTACCTCTGCGGCTCGCTCGAGAAGCGGACGGAGCTTCCTCCCGTCAAGGAGGGAGGACCCGACGTGCAGCTCACGGTCCGCTCCATGGCCGGAACATGGGCCGACCTCGATGGCGACTTCGAGTTCGATTCCGACACGGAGAAGAAGGCCACGTACGCGCTCACCGCGGCTGTCGAGCTTCCCTCCGGTGATCCGGAGCAGCCCCCCGGCCGTGCGATCGTGGCGGCGGATGCCGACATCGTCTCCGATCTCATCCTCCGAAAGAGCCCGGGAAACCAGCAGTGGCTCGCCGACGCCCTGCGCTGGCTCGAACGGGAGGTCGAACTGAGCGGAGAGGTCGCCGCGATCGAGGACGTCCCGGTCCTCCACACGCAGGAACAGGACAAGGCCTGGTTCTACGGCACGATCCTCGGGGTACCGCTCCTCATCCTCGTCTTCGGCTTCTTCGTCAGCGGTATCCGGCGAAAGCGGAGGGGTAGCGAATGAAGACCATCGAAACGTGGATCTACGCGATCCTGCTCATCGGAACGCTCGCGTACGCCTATTCGATCGAAAAGGGGGAGACCCCGGCCACCCAGAGCGATGTCGTCGCCTTCGATCCGCGCGGTGCGAAGATCACCGCCCTCTCCTGGGAAGGGAAGAAGCGGGTGGCCCACCTCACCGTCGAAGGGGAGGGGGAGGAAGCCTCCATCTGGGTCCGGGCGGGCCGCCGCAAACGTCTCGAGCCGGAGAAGAGCGCCACCCCCCCCACGGAAGCAGAGACGAAAGGAACCTCCAAAGCTTCCGACAAGGCGCCGGGTGGGGATACCTCCACGGGAAACGCGACGAAGGGAACACCCACCGGAAAGGGAAAGGCTCCCGACGAGGCCGCTGCAAAGGCCGAAAATCCGGGCGAAACCCCACCGGCAGAGAAGACCTCCTCGCAAGGGGAAGGCAAGCGTTCAACGCCCCCGCAAACCGATGGGGTGAAAGCGGCGGCGGGAAATGGAGAAAAGACCCCCGCCAAGGCCGAGGGGAGGAAGGAAGCCGGAACAGACGCGGAAAAGAGCCCCGCCAAGGCCGAGGGGAACGAAGCACCTCGAACAGCGGAAAAGAAGGGGGAAGAAGCCCCGGAGAAGACCCCCCCCATCCGGTACGGAGAACCAGAGTGGCGTTCGTTTCCCGGTAACCAACAGGCGCGGCGGCTGATCGAGGACTTCTCCCCCCTCGAGGCGCTTCGTGCCTTCGACGATCTTTCCGAGGAGACCCTTGCCGAGATGGGGTTCGACGATCCCGAAGCCACGCTCACGATCGAGGCCGGCAACCGGAAGGTCCGCTTCGAGGTGGGGGGGAAGGCTTATGGCAGCAGCAACGTCTACATGCGTCCCGAGGGCTCGCAGCGGGTCTATCTCGTCGCCTCGCGCGTCATCACTCCTCTTCGTTTCGCCGAGGACCGGCTCCTCGACCGAAATCCCCTCGGTTTCGAGAAGAAGGAGGTGATCTCCGTGCGGGTCGCGGAGGTCGGCGGCGGGCGTGAGATCGATCTCGAACAGCAGGGGCGTCACGACCCGGCGAACGCCTACTGGACGAAACCGGGAGCGGGCGAGAGGCGGGAGAGCCTCTTCGACGACTTCATGGAGAAGGTCTTCCTCCTGCGCGTCGTGCGCTATCCCAAGGAGGCGGAGGCACCCGACCCTGGGCGGCTCGAGGATCTCTTCGAGGTCACCTTCACGGGGGAGAAGGGGAAACTCGGGGAGCTGATGCTCTCCCGGATGGAAGATCCCGAGAAGTCGCGGGATGGTCAGACCCGCTACACCTGGTACGCGATGACCCCCCACACCCGTTCCCGGGCGATCGTCACGGCGCGGACCGCCCAGGATCTCGCCGAGATGCTCCCCGACCTCCTCGAACGGTGAATCGGGAGATCGAGGGGGACATCTCCCGCGATCCGGCCTGTTGGGTCCCTGTGCTTCGAGGGATCAGGGGTGGAAGCCGGCATAACGGAAGCGTCCCCCTTCCGCCCCCACGTAATCGGGGCATCGGTGACAGAGCATCTCCGGCGTGATCCCTCCCGTTGCGTGGAGGCGGCGGAAGGCCGCGAAGCGGGGACCGTTCCAGAGTGCCGCGATCGTGGCCTCCCCGACGTTTCCCATCGCGTGGATCCCCTCGTAGTCGTTCGGACAGACGCTCATCGTCCCATCCCAGAGGATGACGGCATGGGCGTGAATCCAGCGGCAATGGGAAGTGCCGGGGGAAGCGCCCCCTTCGGGTGGGGAGGGAGCGGGTTTCGATCCGTCCGGAAGGTCGATTTGCCCCGCGAAGGTGGCGGGCGTGATCGTCTTCACGAAGTCGGTCGGGGAAAGCGCTTCGCGCCATCGCTCGAGGATCCGGGCCCCCGCCTCCCGGTTCTCGGGGAGGGTGACGATCTGGAGCGCGATGCGCGGAAGGTGGCTCCCCTGCGCCTTGCGGAGCGCCAGGAGGGCGTGGAGGTTCCGCTCGACGAGGTCGAAACGATCGCGCCCCCGGATGCGTCGGTAGGTCTCCCGGTCCGCGGCATCGAGGGAGAGGTCGAGGCGCTCGAGTCCCGCCGCGATGAGGGCACGGGCGAGCGGAGGGGTCAGGGCGATCCCATTCGTGGAGAGCCCCACGGAGAGCCGCCCCGTGGCAGCCGCGGTCGCCACGAAACGGGGAAGATCGGGGTGAAGGGTGGGCTCCCCGATGTAGTGGAGCCACAACCGCGTCCCCCAGGGTGCGCACTCCGCCACGATCTTCTCGAAGAGTGTTGCCGCCATGAAGCCCTTCGGGCGCTTCATCCGCGTCAGGGGGCACATCACGCAGCGGAGCTGGCAGTGATTCGTCAAATCGATGCTCAGCGCCTGGGGAAAGCCGCTCAAAGCGTTGTTTCCTCCCTGGAGTCCCTCGGCTCTCCTCGCAGGGTATGATGGAAGGGGCCTTCGGGTCAAGGGCCATCCTGGCGTTACCGGTAGTTTTTCGCCTGGCGTTCGAAGAGGTCGGCGTAGCGGTCCTGCCGGCGCATCAGTTCGTCGTGGGTTCCCGATTCGACGATGCGGCCCCGCTCGAGGACGTAGATCCGGTCCGCCATCCGGACCGTGGCCAGGCGGTGACTGATGAGGATCGCGGTCTTTCCGGCGGCCAGTTCCCGGAATTTCTCGAAGATCTCGTATTCGGCGCGGGCGTCCATCGCACTCGTGGGTTCATCGAGGATGAGGATCTGGGCCTGGCGCAGGAAGGCGCGGGCCAGGGCCAGGCGTTGCCACTCCCCCTGGCTCAGTTGTTCCCCCTCTGCGAACCAGGTTCCGAGGAGCGCGTCGTAACCGCCGGGGAGGGTGGCGATCGTCTCGGCGGCGCCCGAACGGGCGGCGGCCTTCGCGATGCGCGCCCGCTCCTCGGGAAGATCGCGCATCGCGCGCTCGATATCCCCGAACCCGATGTTCTCGCGCACCGTGAGGTTGTAGCGGGCAAAATCCTGGAAGACGACGCTGACCTGGCTGCGCAGCTCGTCGAGCGCGAAACGATCGAGTGGGATCCCGTCGATCGTGATCCGGCCCGATGCGGGGTCGTAGAGCCGGCAAAGCAGCTTCACGAGGGTCGTCTTTCCGGAGCCGTTCTCCCCGACGAGGGCGACGATCTCTCCTGCCCCGATCGCGAGATCGATCTGCTCGATCGCCTGCCGGGTCCCGGAAGGATATCGGAAGGAGACCCCCTCGAAGCGGATGCCCTGACGGATCGGCTTCGGAAAGGGGATCGGATCGGGGGGATCGGTGATCCGCTCCTCGAGATCGAGGAAGGCATCGAGATGGGAGAGGAAGAGGCTGTCCTCGTAGAGGCCGGCGAGCGAGGTCATCGCCTCCTGGAAGAAGCCCTGTCCCCGTTGGAACGCCTGGAAATACATCACGAGCGCGCCGAGAGAGATCTCCCCCACGATCGTCCGATGTGCGATCACGGCATAGGCCCCGAAGACCGCCACCGTCACGCAGATCTGGCTCCCCCCCTCCGCCAGCGATCGACGGGTCTCGAGGCGGAGTTGTTCCTCCCGCAGCGTGGCCAGGAGACGCCGGTAGCGCGCCATCAAGTGACGGGCGAGCTGGAAGAGGCGTAGCTCCTTGGCATGCCAGTCGCGCGTCAAGAGCCAATGGAAGTAGACCGCCTGGCGCTCGAGGGGTGTGCGCCGTTCCTTCCATCGAAAGACCCGCTCCGCGAAGCGGATCCGTACCAAGAGGCCTGGAAGCGTCGCCGCAAAGAGGATCAGGGCCAACCCCCAGTGGAAGGCGAGGAGCAAACCTACGATCGTCAGCAGGGCGATCGAATTCTGCGCCAGGGAGAGGAGACCGTTGACGATGCTCGTCGGGCGGTAGGGAGCTTCCAGTTGCGCCCGGTGGAGCGTGTCGTAATAGCGGGGATCGTCGTAGTAAGCCAGATCGACGGAGACCGATTTGCAGTGCAGGAGGTGATGGACGTGATCGAGCACACAGAGCGTCTGCGCCTCGGAGACGAGGCGGGCCAGGGAGCGGGAGAGCGCATCGAGGAGCGAGACACCGCCGGCCAGGACGATCCAGAAGATCACGCCGGTGAAGGCGGCACGCCGGTCGGCCGTACCGATCGCCCCCTCCACCGCATCGATGATCTCCTTGAGGAGGTAGAGGGCGCAGAGGGGAAGAAAGCCCCGCAGCACGACGAGGAGGATGTTGGCGAGCGCCCAGCGGGGGCTGCTCTGCCACACGAGCCGCACGGCCCGGTCGAGGCGGAGGATCCGCTCGATCTTCTCCCGCCAGCCCCTCACCGCACGCTACCGTTTCCGATCATCTCCCCTCCTCCCGCTTCATCATCGTCGCCGAAATGGCCACGGAGGTGAGCCTCTCCTCATCTCCCGATCTATAGAGTCTCCAGCGGCGATTGTCAAGGAGGGATCATGTTACAGGCGGCCTATGAGGCCTATCCGGAGCGATTCAGAAACCACGTTCCCCAGCCTCCTCGACTACGCGAGGAGGTTTGGATCCATCCACCGAAAGGTGGCCAGTTGGGAGATTCCCGAAGAGAAAGACGCGATCTCCAAGGAGCTTCAGCCGAGAAAAGGCAGGAGATTCCGGTTCCGAAAAGCCATTTCAATCCATCTGCGAAGGCGGCTCCGATCGAGAATCGTGGGAAGATCGATGAGAAGGGCTCCATTCCCCGCTTCGAGGGAACGCTCCTGGATCTGCTCCCCGAAACGCGGGCGCAAGAGGATCGGTAAGGCCAGCTTCCCCAATCTATGCGTCGCCATGGTCTCGATCTCATGGCGCGCCTGAACCATACCCCCCTGTCCCGCCTTACACGAAACCGCCAGGAAACGAAAACCCCATCGCACGATCAAATCGATTTCCACGACAGAGCGTGATCCCTCTTCGTCGAAAAAGGTTACGCCTCGCATGATCTCATTCACCCCGGCATCGAGGAAGGCCTGGGCCGCAAGGGCCTCGAGCCAATATCCCCCCACAAGGGCCTGGGAGATCCGTTCCCGCCGTCCCCGAAAAGTGATCGTTCCGTCGGTGTGGAGACAGCCGTCATGTCGAAGGCGATGCAGATCTCCCCACGGAATGTGCGGATGTCCCTCCCGCATCGCGGCGAGAAGCCATTCCCCCAGGAGACGCAACCCCGCCACATCTTCCTGCGGAAGCGGAACTTCCCCCCCCTCCTTCATCGCACCCCCGACGAGAAAAGCCTGGAGGCCGAGCCGCGGCGAACGAATCGGCAACGCCCCTTCCCTCGAAGACGTGACCGCCATGGCATCGAGCAGAGAAACCGCTACGCCCCGCTCGAAGTGAAGCGACCAGATCGGCCATCCCCGAAGCCATGCCATACGCGTGAGAGCCAGCTTCTGGGCATTCGTCCCCGAGGTGGCATCGATCTCGACATTCGAGCCGGTTTCGTTGGCCAGCCGCTCATGGATCCCCCTCCCCTTCCGATCGGTGGGAAGAAAAGAACATTCGCCCACAGGGAACTCGACGATTCGCTGCCGCAAGCGGGAGACCGTCTCCGCTCCCCTCGCATCGGTGGCGTCGTAGAAGAGCATCGCCCGCTGCGGCGCATGGGTGGTAAGCGCCAGAAGCATCGCACTCGGATCGGAATCCAGGGCCGCAACGAGCACTTTACGCCGGCAGCCTCCCCCGCCCTCGATCCTCGTCACCGGCGTCCAGGGCTCGGAGAGGTGCGCAAGTTCCTCCTCTCCCCCCGGCGAGCCGGGATCCCCCCCGATCCATCGCTCGAATCGTGTCCATCCCCCCGGATCGTCTGGATCGATCGACAGACAACCCGTCCATTCCGCCTCGACACGGATCGATTCGTAAGGGGAAAGGATCGCAAGTGTGGGTCGGAGCGCCTCGAATCCGCGATCCCGCAGGGAGAGGAGCCATTGGAGACGATCCCGCCGTTCCTGCCGCCCCTTCTCCTCCACGACGGCAAGGAGATACAGCTCTCCCCATCGTTCGAACGCCAGGGCGAAGGCATCGTTCACCGAACCGTTCGACGACCGGAATCTCGGCCATCGAACGGCCATCGGCGCCGGACCTCTCCCCACCTTGCGAAACATCCTCCTCAAGATCCCCCTGGGCCATCTCTTCCTCGACGAGACCGTGATGCCGTGTAAGGCGAGGAGCGTAGAGAGGCCGATGTCCTTTGCAGGGATGGGGCTCCAACGCTCCTCCCCCCCCCGGACCCGAGAGATCCAAAGTGTTCCCCTTCCGTCGAGATGGAGGGTTCCTCCCCCCCAGAGGCGGGAAAGATCCGGTCGAAGTACCTGCGGAGCCCCCCCGGCGTCTCCCAAGAGGATCAGCCGCTCTCCCTCGGGAAGGGCGGTGAAGAAGGGAGCAATGCCCGCTTCGGAAACCTTCTCCACCCTCGCGATCCGATGCCGCCACGCCCTCCTGCGGAGGACTTCACACACCCGCAGGGCCGACCGCTCCCTCTCGGGGGATGAGAAAAGGACGAGACGGTCGTATCGTCCACCCGCCGCCCGCCAGCTTCTCAATGCAACGAGGATCGCGGCGGGGCGTGATCCCACAAAGGCCAGGAGGGTTCTCCCGGCGTTTCTGCCACTCATCTTTCGTCTCTCTTCCCACCACTTCGATCTTGCGAGCCGGGAAATCCGCCACACTTCCCCGCCCGCCACAGACGCGTCTCTACCCTTATTCGACGCTCCACCCCCGGCATATCGTGCATCCACTCCCCCTCAGGAAACCCCCGACCAGGGGGCACGTCAAAATCGTGATGCCCGTGCCATGGGGGGCTTCCAACGGTTCCCGGGGCATTGCCGGGGGATGGAAGCCGTGCATGCCATGCATCTCTCAAGAACGAGTTCCTTGACTTTTCCGAATGGGAGTGCTATAAGAACTCCGGTCTGAATTTGAATGAGCGATCATTCATCGTGGGGAACGGAGTCTCAGACCTCCCGAGGAACCGCAACTCTTCAACCCTGACGAGGATCCTTCCGGCCGCTTGCGGATCGGGCGCTCTCGTCAAGGAAAGGCAGGACGAAGGCATGGCAGAATATACCGATGCACCGACTTTCTTCGACAATATGCGCGAGCGGATCACGACGAACCCGGAGAACGCGAAGAAGATCAATGCGATCTACAAGTTCGACCTGAGCGGGGACAATGGCGGAACGTGGACGGTGGATCTCAAGTCGGATCCCCCCGCGGTCTATGCGGAAGACCGGGACGCCGAGTGTACGATCTCGATGAAATCGGATGACTTCATCAACCTCGTCAACGGCAAGCTCAACCCTCAGATGGCATTCATGATGGGCAAACTCAAGATCAAGGGGGACATGAGCCTGGCGATGAAACTCCAGAACCTGCTCAAGTAGATTTCAAACGACGGGATCGTCCTGGACCCCGCGCTTCACGAATCCGTGAGGCGGACGGGGTTTTCGTTTTTCGGGGGGAGATCCGAAGATGGCGAGCGCGCTCGACGGCATTCGGGTGCTCGATTTGACCCGCCTCTATCCGGGGCCCTTCTGCACGATGCTCCTGGCGGATTTCGGGGCAGAGGTGATCAAGATCGAAGATCCGCAGATGGGGGACTATCTCCGATGGAGTCCGCCCCTGGCGGGAAACTTCGGAGCGGCGTTCTCCATGCTCAACCGGAACAAGAAGGGGCTGCGTCTCGATCTCCGATCGGAAGCGGGGCGGGAGATCTTCCTTGCGCTCGCCGAACGCTCCGACGTCGTCGTAGAAGGCTTCCGGCCGGGAGTCGTCGAACGACTCGGCATCGATGCCGCCTCGGTGCGGGAGCGCAACGCCCGGATCGTCTACTGTTCGATCACGGGGTATGGTCAGACCGGGCCTTACCGTACCCGCGCGGGGCACGATCTCAACTATGTGGCCCGTGCGGGACTCCTTGGCAGCGGGGAGGAAACGCCCCACCCTCCCCCGCTTCAGGTCGCGGATTTCGCCGGTGGCGGACTCCAGGCGGCCTTTGCGATCCTGGTGGCCCTCTTCCACCGGGAGCGCAGTGGCCAGGGGCAGTCCATCGACGTATCGATGCGGGAGGGGGTCCTCTCCCTCCTGGGCGTCCACGCCGCAGAAACCCTTGCCGGGGGAGGAGACCCTGCGCCCGCCCGTCGTCTCCTCGGGGGGCAGGCCCCCTGTTACAACGTCTATCGCACCGCCGATGGCCGCTACATGGCACTCGGTGCCCTCGAGCCGAAGTTCTGGGCCGAGTTCTGTCGTGTGATCGGCCGGGAAGACCTCATCGAGGCCCAATTCTCCGAGGGGGAAACGCGAAAACGCCAGGAGGAGGAGATTGCCCGGATCTTTGCCGGAAAGACCCAGGCGCAATGGGTGGAATGCTTCAAGGGGCGTGATGTGTGCTGTGAACCGGTCCTTCCCCTCTCCGAAGCGCTCGACGACCCGGAATTCGCCGGGCGGCGCCTCCACCTCGATCCCCCCACTGCCGATCTCCCTTCGCAGCTGCGTGCCACCCCCCTCCTCTCCGAAACACCAGCCACCTATCGGGCCCCTGCTCCCCTTCCGGGTGAACATACGCGGGAGATCCTCCGTTCGATCGGTCTCGGCGACGAAGAGATCGAATCGCTCGAGAAACGGGGAATCGTCTGAGCCCCGAGTGGGGAGACACCCGAAGGAAAGCTCATGACGGATACCCCATGGGCCGCCGGATGGAAGCGTGCCTCTGGCATGGAGACGCCGATACCGTCGGAGACTCGAAAAGGCCGCTGAACGATCGGGGATGGTACGCATCGGATGGCCGGTCACCAGGCAAAACGAAAGATCGAATTCGGGGATTTCCAGACTCCTGGGTGGTTGGCGCGCGAGGTCTGTCGTCTCCTTGGCCGCATCGGTTGCTCCCCGGCTTCCGTACTGGAGCCTACTTGCGGAAAGGGGGCCTTCCTTCGTGCCAGTCTCGGATGTTTCCCTCGGCTGCGGTGTGCGTGGGGGTTCGACTCCAATCCCGAATACGTGCAAACGGCCCGGCGCGCAGTTACGGATCATCCCCAGGCCCGGGTCGAAAACGCCGACTTCTTCACACAGGCGTGGGATCGTGTATTGTGCGGGCTTCCCGAGCCGATCCTCGTTGTGGGCAACCCCCCTTGGGTGACGAATGCCACCGTGGGTGCGCTCGGGGGAACCAACCTCCCAGGAAAGAGCAATGTCGAGAGGCTTCGAGGCATCGATGCGCTCACCGGTCGCTCCAACTTCGACATCTCCGAATGGATGCTCCGTGAGACGATTCGATGGCTCGACGGTCGCCGCGCGTGGATGGCTGTCCTCTGCAAGACGACCGTTGCCAGGAGAGTCCTCTCTTTTTGTTGGTCCCGGCAAGCCCGACTCGAATCTGCAAGACTATATCGAATCGACGCGTCGCAGGCATTCGGCGTCTCCGTAGATGCATGCCTGCTCGTGGTGAGCCTGAAGCCCGACGGGCACTCGAAAGAATGCGAAGTCTACGAAGGGCTATCCTCGACGACGCCGGTATCGACCTTTGGCAGGCGCGCGGACGTCCTCGTCGCGGATCTCGTGACTTTCGATCGCCTGGCCTTCCTTCATACGCCTGGGCTCATCGGGTGGCGTTCCGGCGTCAAGCACGACTGTCGTCGAGTTTTCGAACTCGAGATCGGCAACGACGGCTTTGTCAATGGATTTGGCGAGCATGTCGATGTCGAGTTGGAGGTCGTCTTTCCTCTCCTCAAGAGTTCGGATGTCGCTCGCGGCCGCGCTCCTCGGAAGTTCATGATCATCCCCCATCGGTCCATGGCGGCGTCGCCGCTCGAACTCGAGCGCCGTGCGCCGGCTGCCTGGCGGTATCTGAAGTCGCACGCGGAGATCCTGGCCAGACGTAGAAGCTCCATTTACAAGGAGAGACCTCCGTTTTCCATCTTCGGGATCGGTCCCTATTCGTTGACGGATTGGAAGGTGGCCATCTCAGGTCTCCATAAGGAACTGAGGTTCACGAAGGTCGGGCCAAAGGAGGGGCGTCCGGTCGTTCTCGACGATACGAGCTATCTCTTCCCTTGTGACTCACGGGAAGAATGTGAGGTGCTCCATGATCTCGTGTCCTCGCCCACGGCAATCTCATTCTGGTCGTCGCTCCTCTTCTGGGATTCAAAGCGGCCAATTACGGCAAGGGTTTTGAATATGCTCGATCTGGCCGCACTCGCGCGACATCTGGGTTGCTGGACACCCGTCGCAAGACGCCTGGCGGAACGACAGCGGGGAGGAGGCTCCAGCCCAAATCGGTAGAGTGACCGGCCTCGACGCTGAAAACGGCGATGTGATGCGAAATCCAGGACCGACCCATGAAAGACCCACGAGATGCGCGACTCGTGGGAACAAGATATTCTTCCTTGCCTTGCCCTCTCGGCCATGCACGAACCGATGCCGAGAGGAGGTGATGCTTGAGGATGACGCGAGGGATGCCTTCTTGTGGAGACTCCCCCGGGAAGCTCGTTGCGCCTCTCGTGGGATTTGGGCCTCCTTGACCCCTGTGCAATGGGGTGATAAGGTGAGAGCAACGCCGAGGCTTTCATACCGGGGGAACCTCGCCGAGACAGGGCATGGGGGGAGTTTCCGGCAGTGTCATTCGCAAGGAGGTTTCGGATGCGATGGGGAATCTCATTCGGGATGACGATCGCCCTTTCGGTCGTTTTTTCCATGCCGGCTTCGGGGAAGGGGAAGGCCGATCGGGTCTTTCCGGCGGAGACGCTTCTCGTCGGGATGGCGAGTGCGGATATCACGCCGCGGGACTTCGAGACCTTCGAGGATCTCAACCACGATCATCTCTACCAGGCCAAGGAAGAGCCCTTCTACGACTACGGGGTGGACCGGCTTCAGGACGTGGATGAACCGGGGGCATTCGGTGCGGACGGTGCGCCCGGACGCGCGGGGATCGATGACGACGGCAATGGGGTGACCGACGATCGTTCCGAGTACCTCGCCCCCGGCTCCGACGACGTGCCAGACCCCAACGGGGACAACTACCACCGCCGGTTCAACCGGACGGGGACGGAGGGGGACGGCAAATTCCAGGTTCTCTACCTCGCCGGTTTCGACTCCGCCCTCCTCAACTCCCCCGGCCGTGCCGCACAGGGGATCCATGACGACCTCTTCGCGCGAGCGGTCGTCCTCTCGAAGGGCTCCGAGCACCTCATCGTCGTCTCCCTCGATCTCATCGGTCTCTTCCATCAATACATCAACCCGATCAAACGGCGGATCGAGAGTGCGATCGGAGTTCCCTTCGACCGGATCGTGATCGCAAGCACGCATTCCCACGAGACGGTCGATACGATGGGGATCTGGGCCGGGAATGTCGATCCGGCGTATCAGCAGAAGATCATGGATCAGACCTTCGCAGCGGTCATCCGCGCGTGGGAGCGGCGGCGCCCCGCCCGGATGAAGTCGGTGAGCGTGGAGCCGCTGAGCTGTATGGAGAAGGAGACCCTGCGCCGGAAACGAGCGTCGGAATGCCGTTTCCCCGACTACGACGACGGCCGCTACAACCATATGGACCAGGCGCCCGAGTACGATCTTCCCCTCCTCCTCATCGATACCCGGGATCCGATCGTCCGTTCGAGCCAGATCCGGGCGATGCTCTTCGAGGATCTCGAAACGGGGGAGACGATCGGCACTCTTGTAAACTGGACAAATCATCCAGAAACAGTGGACAGTGGCAACAACCTGATCAGTGCCGATTTCGTGAAGTATGTGCGTGACCGGATGGAGGCGGTTCTTGGGGGAACGTGTGCCTACTTCAGCGGGGAGGTGGGGGGACTCATGACGCCCCTTCGGGGGACGCCGGCGCCCCTCTGGAACGAGGCAGGGGAGATCGTCTGGCGTGACGACGTACGGGATGCGGACGGCAACCCCGTGCCCGTTCTCGTAGGGGAGAGCGGTTTCGACAAGGCCCGTTCGGTCGGCTACGAGGTGGCCCAGACCGCCATCGATGCGCTGGCCCAGACCCCCTTCACCCCCGATCCCGAACTCTCCGTTGAGACCGAGGATCTCGATATCGTGATCGAGAATCCGATGTTCAAGGCCCTGGCGCTCCTCCTCACGCACCAGCCCGGTGTCGATCCGCGCGACAAGCTCGTGCGGGCGCCCTACTGCGGCCTGATCGGGTGCATTCGGACGCAGATCACCGTGGCCACGGTGGGGGATGCCCGGATCGTGACCGCACCCGGCGAGATCCTTCCCGAGTACGTGATCGGCCGGCACGCCTCGGTCGCCCCCTACAGCGAGATGACGGGGGGGGAATACGAGGATGCCCACTTTCCAGCCATGCCGTCGATCGCGGCCAATTCGGGGAAACGGGATACCTTCGTCTTCGGGCTCGCCAACCACGAACTCGGCTACATGGTGCCTGCCTCCGACACCCTCCCCCTCTACGACACGGAACACCCGAACTACTACGAGGAATCGGTCTCGACGGGGAAGCACTACGGGGACACCGTAGGGAACAAGATCCTCGAGATGCTCGGTTCCGAGGAGCGTTTCAGCGACGATCCAACCCACCCCTGAGGGGGGGAACCCTTTCTGTCGTGGGGTGAAGGGGCGGCGATGGGGGAGGGGTACGTTTACACGTCCATCTCCGTGATTCCCAGGCGGATGGCGGGGTACTTCTCCACTTCCCTGCGGAGGTTTCGCACGATTTCGTTGACGACCGTCTCGAGCGCGGGATCGAAGAGGAGGGTGAGGTTGGCCACACGCCAAGGGGCGCAGAGGGAGGCCTCTTCCCCCTTTCCACCCAGGAAGTGGAGGACCTCCTCCATGCTCTGGAAACGCTCCTCCGGTTTCTTCCGGGTGGCGCGCAGGACGAACTCGTTGAGATCCTCCGGAATGTCAGGGAAGTGCGCCGCAGGGGGGGGGACCTGGCGCCGGATGTGCGCGCGAAGGATTTTTTGGGGATCCTCGTCGGTGAAGGGGACATGACCCGTGAGCATCTTGTAGCAGAGGATCCCGAGCGTGTAGATGTCGGAGCGGCCATCGATATTGTCGGAGAGGATCTGGTCGGGGGACATGTAGGCCGGGGTTCCGAAGCACCCCATCTCCCGTTGTGCCTGTCCCGCGGTACAGGCGATTCCGAAATCCATCAGCTTCACCCGCCCGTTCGGCTCGATGTTGATGTTCGCCGGCTTGATGTCCCGGTGCACGATTCCGCAACGATGGGCATAGCCGAGCGCGGAGGCGAGCTGGAGGAGGATCGATCGGCACTGAGCGGGGGAGAGACGCCCCTGCCGGTCGATCAGGATATCGAGCGGCGTGCCCTCGAGGAACTCCATGATGATGAAGAAGGTGCCGAGCGCCCATTCCGTGTCGTAGACCTCGACGATGTTCGGATGCTTGAGCGCGGCGATGATATAGGCCTCCTTCTGGAGTCGGCGCACGAACTCCGAATCCATCGAGAGGGCATGGGAGAGCATCTTGATCGCCACGGCCCGGTTGAGGCCGGGATGGATCCCCTGGAAGATGAAGCTGGTTCCCCCCCGCATATGCCCCTTGACCACGCGGTACTTGCCGATATGGTGCTGCCCCTCGCTGATCCGGTGGGCGAGGAGGGAGGTGAGGAAGCGCGCCACGGAGGGGTAGCGATGAAAGATCTCCTCGAAGACCTCGCGACGGATGACGAGGGTCTCGGTCTCCTCCTCCGCGATCGCGTCGGCCACACGAGGCTCTCCGGTGATCAGCGCCATTTCGCCGAGGATGTCTCCTTCCTTGAGGAGGATGACGAGGCGGAGCTGCCCTTCCGCATCGACGAGGGGAACCCGCACCCGCCCCCGATAGAGGATGAAGGCGGAATGCCCTTCCTCTCCCTTTCGGACGAGGTAGGCTTCCGGCGGGAAACGTTCCTGTGTCACCTTCCGTGCGACTTCCGCAAGGGCATGGGAGGGGAGTTCCTTGAAGAGCGGATTGCCCTGGAGAAAGCGTTCGATCTCTCGGTACGACAGCGTTGTCATCTCTCCCTCCCACGACGCCTGCTTCACCGGCGCTCGCTCCTCTTGCTGCGGAAAACTCCGAGAAGGAGGATGCCGGTCCGGCGATCGGCATGCTGCCGGTGAGCACTCGCAGCGCGGGGGAGTACCCTCCAGGATACCCCCGACGCCACCCTTCAGGATACCCGATTCCCCGGCGATGTCAAGGATATCCAAGCCTCGTCCCAGGGCCCCGGCAAAGTTCGGTTCCGGCCTCCATCGCCGATCCCAAGCGTGTCACTCGCCAACCAACCTGCGCCGATGCGATCGCCCTGATCCTCATTACGGAGAGACGCCGGGAAGCTGCGGCGGAACCGTGCCGCGAAGCTGCCGGATTCCCTCATAGACGACGATGGCCACGGAACTGGCAAGGTTGAGGCTCCGCACGGGACCGAAGATCGGAATGTGAAGCGCTTCTGCCGGATCGAAGAGGGAGGGGGGAAGACCGGTCGACTCACGGCCGAAGACGAGGAAATCGCCAGGCTGATAGGCGACATCGGTGTAGCAGCGTTGCCCCTTCGTGCTGAAGAAACGAAAGGTGGCCTCGGGGTAGGCGGCCCGCAGTGCCTCGAAGGAAGGGTGCCGGCGGTAGCGAACGTGCTTCCAGTAGTCGAGTCCCGCTCTCCGCACGGCCTTCTCGTCCAGACGGAAGCCCAGAGGCCCCACGAGGTGGAGCGTTGCGTGGACCGCGAGGCAGAGCCTGCCGATGTTTCCCGTATTCTGAGGGATCTCAGGTTCGACGAGGACGAGGTGGAACATTCAGTAGACCCAGGCGCTGCTCCCTTTCCCTTCGATGAAGGGGATATCGTCGTGGGCGTCGGGCGCTTCACCGGCAAGGTACTGGCCGACATCAGGGTAGAGATGGATCTGTGGGAGGTGTTCGCGTGGCATCCAGATCGCCTCCTTGGCCGTCGTATGGACGGGATTGAGACGGATCGGCCCAGAGGCGAGATGGCCATGGAAAACGAGGTGGAGGGTCTGGCAGAGCGGCCCCTGCGGTTTGGCTTCGTAGACGAGACACAAGCCTTCGATCCGTACCCGAACGGAGAGTTCCTCCTGGAATTCCCGGTGCAGCGTCGCCTTGATCGTCTCCCCCTCCTCGACCCCTCCGCCGGGGATACAGAAGACTTCTCCGGAAGGATAGCGATAACGCAACAAGAGGATCTTCCCATTCCTGAAGATGGCGAGAGAGGGACGGATCTTCATGAATATCCTCCCGCAGCGGAAAGGCGAAACGTCGGTTCGAGGAAGAGCAGCAGGATTGCGACACTCCCACGCACCCTTTCCACGATAACACGAGCCGGCGAGAAAATCAAGGTGCATCGTTCGATCGAACCACCCACCGCCCTCGAGGCTCTCCCGGAAAACCTCTTTTCTTGACCGGTCGATCGTAGCGGTCCCCTCTGTGTCATAATGAGTAAGAGAAGCGCGTCGGCGGGAGGAACATTGAGGCCCATCCGCCGATTCCGAAAGGCACGTGGCGGGGGAACCGTTGCAAGGCCGGGGGGGAAGAGGGACGCCATTGCCCGGGTGGTGCGACGAGGTGGCAGCGATGACCGTGGCTCCCCGGGAGAGCGGTCGGTTCGCCCGTCGGAGCAGAGGAACGCCTCCCACGATCGTTCGGGAGGGAGGAGACACGACATGGACGCGAAGCGGCGAAAGGAAGAGGGGCTTGCGATCGTGCTCGCCTTCTTCACGACGGCGATCTTCTTTCTCACCACTCCGATCACGCCGAGCAATGGGGGGTACGATTCAGACGGACTCGTCTATGGCGTGATGGCGGGAGCGCGGCTCCTTCCCCCCGACGAGGCAGCGTATGTTCGGCGGATGGCGCCCTGGTGCTACCGGATCGTTTCGCCGGGGATCGCCTCGGTCCTTCCCTTCGATCCCCTGACGAACTTCCGGGTGATGGCGTTCCTGGCGGACTTCTCCTCCCTCCTCCTCCTCTTCCAGATCTTGCGGCGGCTCGCCTTTTCCCCCTTCCTCTCGGTGGTGGGGCTCCTTTTCTATGCGGGTTCCTTCTGGACGCTCAAGTTTTCTTTCTATTCTCCGGCGTACATCGATGACGAGACGCAGTTTTTCCTTCTGCTCCTCATCGATGCGACCCTTTCGAGACGTTGGAGGCTTCTGATGTTCCTCCTTCCGGTGGCGGCGTTGCAGAAGGAGTCTCTGGCGCTCTATTCCTTCTTCTGCGTGGCAGGGCTTCACGCAGCGGGCAGTCGTGGTGGTGGTGGCAGGGGGGCGCTGCTGTGGCGGGGGGCGCTTCTCGTCCTCCTCCCCTTTGGCGCGCTTGCGGTGGTGCGGGGGATGATCGAGCCCTCGAATCCCCGCTACGATCCCACGGTGGCATTCCGGCATCTCGCAGAGGTCCTTTCCCCTCGTTTCTGGCCGATCCTGCTCCAGGCGCTCTTCAGCGGATTGGGGATTCTTCCTGTGCTACTCCTCTGTGGGGGGGCGTGGTGCCGGTTCCTGCGCCGTCGCTGGGCGTGGGGGGTCTATGGGGTGATCGGCGTTGCCTGTCTCTTCGGAGGAGGGGA